>CAZAKX010000006.1:0-46322 GCA_964485915.1 uncultured Nitrospira sp.
TGGATATGGTGCGGGTCGGCTATCAGATCGAACGATTAAAGCGCGACAAAACTGTATTGGAACGTCAACGCGATGAGTTGCGGGTCAAGTTTTCCTTCCTGAGTGCCTCCAACAGAATCGCAAAATTGGCGACTGAAAAACTCGGGATGAGCCTGCCTCAGCAAGGTCAAGTAATCATGGTTCAGTCCAGGCCGAGTGCAACGCCATCTGCAGACATTGCACCGACAGTTGTGCGAGTCGCTAAGAACTATCTTCCCAGCAGGAGAGACTAGTGGCCGATTCAGGGTCTCGCCTTCGTCGCTACGCGCTGTTAGTGGTGTTGTTAGCCGGATTTGGTTTGGTGATGTTCCGGCTGGCGACGTTGCAGGTCTTGCAGGCGGAGGAGCTGTCAGCGAGAGCGGATCGACAGCATGAAAAGACAGTCTCCCTTGAAGGGCCACGTGGCACGATTGTCGATCGACATGGCAAGGTTTTGGCCATGAACATGGAGGTGCCCTCCGTGTTTGGCATCCCTACAACGTTGACAAGCCCAGCAAAGACTGCTCGTCAACTGTCGTCTGTTCTGCCTGTGAAACTTGACGAATTGGAGAGGAAGCTTCGCCAGGAGCGGAGCTTCGTGTGGTTGGCCCGAAAGATGGACCCGGAGCAGGGCCGTCGTCTCGATCGCTTGTCGCTTGACGGAATTGGTGTTGTCATGGAGGGGCGACGGTTCTATCCCAAAGGCCCCCTTCTCGCTCATGTCTTGGGGGTTGCGGGAATGGATGGAGAAGGGTTGGAGGGGGTGGAGTACCGCTACGAATCGTACTTACGCGGCGAGAAGCGGATGATGGTGTTGCAGAGAGACGCCTTGGGTCGGACGGTCTTCCCAAAGAGCTTGGCGGAAAGGAGCCCGATATCCGGCCATCAACTCGCGCTCACGATCGACGAGGTCATCCAATATATAGCGGAAAAGGAGCTGGAAGCCGCTGTTAGCCAGGCTCAGGCCAAATCAGGATCAGTGATTGTGCTTGACCCTCAGAGTGGAGCAGTGTTGGCGATGGCGGTCAGCCCCGCGTTCGATCCGAATGCTTTATCGGTGCTGAAGAAGGGGCGCTTGCAAAACACAGCGATCACGGATGCCTATGAACCAGGATCAACGATGAAGGCCATGATCGCAGCGGCGGCTCTTGAAGAGGGGGCGATGAAACCGACGACGATGGTGTTTGGAGAGCATGGCCGTATGGCCGTTGCGAACACCGTGATTCACGATCATGAAAAGTTAGGATGGGTGTCCTTTGCACAGGTCATTCAGAAGTCCAGCAATATCGGGGCGGCCAAGACCGGTATGGTATTGGGGGGGCCGCGACTCTATCGATATCTCGAGGCATTCGGCTTTGGCCAGCGAACCGAGATTGATCTTCCGGGGGAAGGGGTGGGGCTCGTCAAGAGTCCAAAAGCCTGGGGACGCCGTTCCATTGCTTCGATTTCAATGGGGCAGGAAATAGGGGTGACGCCGATTCAAATGGTGTCTGCGTTTGCAGCCCTCGCTAACGAAGGGATATTAATGAAGCCGTACGTGGTCTCTGAAATCCGTGATGCCGATGGTCATCTGTTGAAGCGGGTAGCTCCTCAGGTGAAACGGCGTGTCATTTCTCCAGACACTGCCCGTAGCGTCACAAAGATTCTTGAAGGTGTTGTCACGCATGGCACCGGAACAAGGGCGGCGATCCCTGGATTTCGGGTAGCAGGTAAAACCGGCACGGCCCAGCAGATCGATCTGAGCACGCACCGCTATTCGAGCTCGCGGTTTGTCACGTCCTTTGTGGGCTATGTCCCGGCGGACAACCCGCGCCTCGCCATGATTGTGATCATCGACGGACCTAAAGATAAGAGCGCATCGGGAGGGAGCCTGGCTGCCCCGGTATTTAGCAGTATCGGCGAGCAGGTGTTAAGTTACTTAAGTGTATCAACAGATAGGCCGGTCACGCTGGCGATGGCAATGCCAAACTACTGATCCCACTTTGTCGATGCCGATGACCTTTGCAACCATCCTTTACGCGCTCGATGGCCATGTGAGAATTTTGGAGCGGCATGGAGATCTCGGGCTCCCCGTGAATGCCATCACCGATGATTCCCGAGCCGCCTCGCCGCAAAGTGTATTTGTGGCTGTAAAAGGTGAACGCGTTGATGGGCACCACTTCATTTCAGCGGCACTGAAGAGAGGCACGGGTGCATTGGTCGTGCAGGAACAGGTGAACGAGGTCTCCATTCCGTTTGTCAGAGTGGACGATTCAAGGAAGGCGCTCGGATTTCTCGGGAGTCGGTATTACGGCGACCCGTCGACCCGAGTTCGCATGATTGGCGTGACCGGGACAAACGGCAAAACGACTACCACCTATATCTGCAAGGCGCTCTTAGAAGGACTGGGTCAGCACGTGGGGTTGATCGGAACAGTGGCCTATCAAATCGGCTCGACGACGATGCCGGCAGCGCATACGACTCCCGGTGCGCTCGAATTACAGCGGTTACTGGCCCGGATGGTCGCCGCCGAGTGTGCCACTGCGGTTATGGAGGTGTCTTCACACGCCTTGGCGCAGGATCGCACAAGCGGATGTGAATACGATGTGGGGGTCTTTTCAAACCTTACCCAGGATCACCTCGATTTTCATAAGACCATGGAAGAGTACTTCCAGGCAAAGTTACGATTGTTTACGGGGTTGGCGGGAGGACGTAAGGCGAACAAGCGGGCGATCATCAATATTGATGACCCGTTTGGCCATCGGATTGTTGAACGAAGCCCTGTTCCTGTTTGGACCTATGCCTTGAAGGCCAAGGCGGATCTTCGTGCCGAAGAAGTGCGGTTATCGAATCAGGGAACGACCTTTACAGCGGCCACTCCTGTCGGAAACTTTTTCATCGAGAGCCACCTTGTAGGTGAGCACAATGTCTACAACTTGTTAGCTGCCATTGGAGTTGCCCTTCATGAAGGAGCGACTCCTGACCAGATTCGTCAAGCGGTGGGCAACGTGCTGAACGTGCCCGGTCGATTCGAACGTGTTATGGCGGGACAGCCGTTTACAGTGGTTGTGGATTACGCTCATACGGAAGATGCCTTAGTGCGTTTGTTGACTGCGGCAGAGGTCCTGAAGGCAGGTCGGATCATCACGGTGTTTGGGTGTGGGGGAGATCGTGATCGAGGAAAGCGGCCGAAGATGGGAGCTGCGGCGGTTCGCTATAGCGACGTGGTCATATTGACCTCCGACAACCCGAGAACCGAGGACCCTCATGCCATTCTCGACCAGGTAGAAGGTGGCGTGATTGAGGCGTTACAACAGCGGCCACACGTGCAGTACCGCAAAATAGCTGATCGGCGGCAAGCGATTGAAGAAGCGGTGAGAGAGGCTCGTAGTACGGACATGGTCTTGATCGCCGGCAAGGGGCACGAAGACTACCAAATCGTTGGGACGGAAAAGCTCCATTTCGACGATCGTGAAGTGGCACGCAGTGCGATTCAGCGACTTGGAATTCGGGTGTAAACCAAGGTTATACGGGTTAGCTCGTGCAGGGAAGCAATCAGATGGCGTTATTTACCGTCGCAGAATTGCGGGAAGTCATCAGTGCTCGAGTGTTGGCTGGTGACATGACTGACTGGACCAAGCAGCCTATCCGTCACATTAGCCTCGATACCAGGACTCTTCGACGGGGTGATCTCTTTCTGGCCATGCGGGGGGATCGATTCGATGGACATGACTTTGTGGCGTTGGCACTGTCGCGCGGCGCACTGGGGGCGGTTGTCAGCGATTCATATGATGTGACCAGACTGTCGCTCAAGCGGAGCGTGAAGCGAGGGGTGCCGTTTATTCTTGGCGTGCGTGATTCCTTGTGGTCCTACCAGCAGCTGGCGGCGTATCACCGAAGCAAGTTTCGCATTCCCGTCGTGGCGGTCACGGGAAGTAACGGAAAGACGACGACGAAGGAAATGGTCGCGAGCGTTATGGCGCAGCGCCGGAAAATCCTCAAGACGGAAGGCAACCTGAACAATCGGTTGGGAGTTCCGCACACGCTCTTCCGTCTCAATAAGGGGCATGAGGGAGCCGTCATCGAGATGGGGGTCGACAATCTCGGCCAAACCTCCAGTCTGTGTGAAATCGCTCGACCGACGATCGGCATCATCACGAATATCGGACCGGATCATCTGGAGTTTTTTGGGACCATGGACGCCTCTGCTCAGGCCAAGGCCGAATTGCTCGACTTCCTTCCAGTGGATGGAGCGGCGATTCTCAACGCCGATGATTCGTATTTCGACTATCTTGCCGCGAGAGCTCACTGTCGAGTGGTGTCGTTTGGATTTTCGGTGAAAGCCGACGTTCGCGCGACGCATATAAAATCAGATGGACGAAATGGGACGATCTTTCATCTTCAGCTTCCAGGGAAGATTCGCCCCACGATAGTTCATCTTCGAGTCCAAGGCGCACACAACGTCACCAATGCGCTTGCTGCAGGAGCGATCGGTACAGTGCTGGGCTTGCCGGGATCCGTGATCGCTCAAGGGCTGTCGCGGTTTCGACCTGCATCGATGCGCTCACAGATTCTTGTCAGTCACGGCGTCAAGCTGATCATCGATTGTTACAATGCGAACCCGGCTTCTATGAAAGCGGCGGTGGAGCTCTTGGCGCAGGCAGGCGAGAATCGGAGAACGATTGCGGTGCTGGGGGATATGCTGGAGCTTGGACCAACTGCCGCCCACATGCATGAAGAGGTCGGCGGATTTGTGGCGCGTCACGGTATCGATCGATTGGTCGCTTGCGGCATCTTAGGGCGAAGCCTTGCGCGGGGGGCTCAGCAGGGGGGCTTGGATCCTGCGCACATCGTCGAGGTCTCGGATGCTCAAGCCGCCGCCGTCGCCGTGAAGGCCATCGTCAAACCTGGCGATGTCGTGCTGATCAAAGCGTCGCGCGGAATGCGATTAGAGCTTGTCGCAGACACACTCCAGGGAGTCAAGCGCATAGCGAAGAAGGCTTCGTAGGACGCCCACATTATGCTGTATATCTGGCTGTATCCATTCCACACGGAATTCTCTTTTCTGAATGTCTTTCGCTATCAGAGCTTTCGCATCATCTACGCCGCTGTGACTGCATTTCTGATCGCATTTGTGCTTGCGCCGTGGGTGATCCGAAAGCTCCAAGAGATTAAGTTGGGTCAACAGGTGCGGGACGACGGCCCAAAGCGACATTTGGCCAAGAGTGGGACACCCACAATGGGTGGGATTCTCATTATCTTTGCGGTCACACTCTCGACATTGTTGTGGGCTGATATTTCACGGCCACATATCTGGCTGGTCCTTATGGCCACGCTGGGGTTTTGCGCCATCGGTTTTGCGGATGACTACCTCAAATTCATTAAAGCGCGGTCGAAGGGCTTATCAGCAGCACAAAAGTTCACAGCGCAAATAGCCGTTGCCCTTGCGATTGCGCTGACATTATACGCGTTACCTGGGTACGACACGAAACTCAGCGTGCCGTTTTTCAAGAATTTCATGCCGGATTTGGGATGGTTTTACGTCGTCTTTGCCATTCTAGTGATCGTGGGGAGCTCCAATGCAGTCAACCTCACCGATGGATTGGATGGACTCGCCATTGGGCCCGTCATGATCGCCGCGTTAGCGTATACCGTCGTCGCGTATGTCACGGGCCACCGATTGATGTCTGACTATCTCCTCATTCCTCACATCGATGGTGCGGGAGAATTGGCGGTGTTTACTGCAGCGATCCTGGGGTCAAGCCTTGGGTTTCTCTGGTTCAACACCTACCCGGCCACAGTGTTCATGGGTGATGTGGGTTCCCTCCCGCTTGGAGCGGCTCTGGGAACGGTAGCGGTGATCAGCAAGCACGAGTTGTTGTTGTTATTGGTCGGCGGTGTCTTTGTCATTGAGGCTGTGTCGGTGATTTTTCAGGTGGCGTCATTCAAGTCGCGAGGCAAGCGGATCTTTCTCATGGCCCCTATCCATCATCACTTTGAAATGAAAGGGTGGGAAGAGCCAAAGGTCGTGGTGCGCTTGTGGATTATTGCCATTCTGCTCGCCTTGTTGAGTCTGAGTACACTCAAGCTGAGGTAATGGTGAATGGTAGGGGCTGACACGATGCAGTTGGCTGGAACGCGAGTCACGGTCGTGGGGCTTGCGCGAAGCGGCATTGCCGCCTCGCGCCTACTGCAAGAAGCTGGAGCATGTGTCACGGTGGCGGATCGGAAAGAGCGAGGGGAAGTGCTCAGCCAGCTTGAGTCTTTGGACCCATCAACGGTCAAGTTTGCTCTCGGAAGCAGCTACGAATCAGCTCTAGACAGTGCCGACTTGGTCGTCATCAGCCCCGGCGTCCCGTATCGAATGGACGCTCTGGAACGTGCTCGTCAGCGAGGCGTAAAAGTTATCAGCGAACTCGATCTTGCCTCGCGGTTTCTATCGGTTCCGATCCTGGCTCTAACGGGAACAAACGGGAAGAGCACGACAGTCACGCTCATAGGCAAGATGCTGAAGCAAAGTGGCAAACGAGCGTTCGTCGGCGGAAACCTCGGAACCGCGCTCAGTGAAGCAGCCATCCACACGCTGCAAGCCAGGAAGCTAGGCCAGCCTTGCCCCTACGATCTTTTAGTCGTGGAGGTGTCGAGTTTTCAGTTGGAAACGGTAGAACAGTTTCACCCGTGGATCGCCGGGATTCTTAACGTGACGGTCGATCATCAGGACCGCTACGCGTCTCTTGATGAATATATCGCCGCCAAGAATCGCATTTTCGAAAATCTCACTCTATCCGACTACGCTCTTTTCAACCTGGATGATCCTCGAGTGGCGTCGCTTCGCAAGAATGCGAAGGGCTGTGTGTTGGGCTTCACCAGGACGCACGCATTACCCGACGATGTAGCCGGTGGAGCGTACCTTGATCAAGATCGCATCATGGTCGCTCTCGGTGGGAAGACTCACGAAATATGCCGTCGGAATGAGATCACCATCATCGGCGATCACAATGTGGAAAACGCCATGGTTGCGATGATCTACGCGCAGCTAAGCGGGTGTCGGCTCCCCGATATACGTCAGGTACTCAGGGAGTTTCCCGGGCTTGAGCATGCCTTGGAGGTTGTCCGGGATCGACGAGGTGTCCGTTATGTCAACGATTCAAAAGGAACCAACGTCGATGCGACACTGAAAGCATTGGAGAGTATCGACCAACCTATCTGGCTCATTGCTGGTGGGCGAGACAAAGGTGGGGATTTCTCCAGGTTGGCGCTCTCGATCCGACGACGGGTCAAGCGGCTTCTGTTGATCGGTGAGGCGGCTCAGCTGATTGCCGACGCGATGGGAAGCTATCAGGCGATCGAACGACTGGGAACGTTGAAGGACGCAGTCGAATTTGCAGCATCCGGAGCGGAGCGAGGAGATGTGGTGCTTCTCTCGCCGGCGTGCGCAAGTTTTGACATGTTTGTGGATTATCAGGATCGGGGGCGGCAGTTTAAAGCCCTCGTACACTTGTTGCCGTCATGATCGGCGCTACGAAAGAGGAGCATTGAAACCGAACGATGTCACGGCGATCTGCAGGGACCCTGGCCTTGCCGTGGTCTACCGACCGACCGCGAGCTCCGAAGCGGGTGGGGATGGACCAAATCCTATTGTTTGTCACCATTACCCTGGCGTTGGTTGGTCTCGTGATGATGTTCAGTGCGAGTGCCGTGGTGGCAGGCAAGAAATTCGACGATTCCTGGTACTACCTCAAGCGCCAGCTTGTGTGGCTCACGTTCGGTTTGATGCTCCTGCACGTGATATCGCGCATCGACTACGTCTGGTGGAAACGTCTGTCATTCCCGCTCCTTGGGTTGATTACCGTCTTGCTGATTATCGTGTTGGTTCCGTCTATCGGTGGGGTGAAAAATGGCGCTCGGCGCTGGTTGCTGCTCGGGCCCATTTCAATTCAACCAGCCGAAATGGCGAAGTTGATCAGTGTCATCTATCTTGCGGCGTACCTTGCCCGGAAGGAAGACCGACTGCAGCACTTTTCTACAGGCCTGCTTCCGCCGCTGCTCATTATCGGGTTCCTCGGCGCGCTCGTGCTCGGGGAGCCAGATTTGGGGACTGTAGTAGTCCTTGCACTCGTCACAGGTGGCCTCCTGTTTGTCGGAGGTGCACGTATGGTGCATCTTTCGACATTAGCGCTCTGCGCAATACCGATCGGTCTGGCGCTTGTGCTGATGTCAGATTATCGGCGTCCACGTATCATGGCATTCCTGAATCCCTCGAGCGATCCATCGAATGCGGGGCATCAAATTACACAATCGTTCCTGGCCTTCGGCAGTGGAGGTCTGTTTGGAGTTGGGTTGGGAGAAGGAAAGCAGAAACTGCTGTTTCTTCCCGAACCACACACCGACTTCGTACTGGCGCTCGTCGGCGAGGAGCTGGGGTTCGTCGGGGCGGCCATTATCATTCTGTTCTTCACGGCCTTTGTCATTCGCGGATTTCAGATTTCCACTCGAGCACGAATCCCGTTTGGGCGCTATTTGGGGATCGGCATCACGACGCTGATCGGCATCCAGGCGCTGATCAATGCCTGTGTGGTGACGGGGCTGTTACCTACGAAAGGGCTTACCTTGCCGTTTGTCAGTTATGGCGGATCCTCCTTAGTAGTCAGTCTGACCGGTGTAGGGATCTTGCTCAGTATTTCGAGAGATCGGCAGGCAGGACGCGAGGAAGTGCGATATCGAAGCAGACGGAGTTGGCCGAGTCAACGATGACGATTGTGATTGCTGCAGGAGGTACCGGCGGGCATCTGTACCCGGCGATCGCGCTGGCTCGGGAGTTTGTGCGGCGAGACCCTTCCGTAAGGATTTGTTTTGTAGGAACAGCGCGTGGCATCGAGTCTCGCGTTCTGGCGCACGAAGGCTTTGAGTTGATGCTGATCACAGCCAAGCCGGTCATGGGAAAGGGATTATTGGACGTTCTCAAAGGCGTGCTGTCGGTGCCCATAGGGATCTGGCAGTCGTTGAAGATTCTGCAACAACGCCGGGCGAACCTCGTGATTGGGGTGGGAGGATATACGAGTCCGACCATGCTGGTGGCAGCTGCATGGAAAGGGATTGCTCGAGTCATCCTGGAACCTAATGCCCATCCTGGTTTAGCGAACAAGGTGGTGGCGCCGTTGGCACAGCGGATTTTTTTGGCATTTGAATCCGCGGGAATATCATTCGACAAACAAAAGGTGCGTGTGGTCGGGACCCCGATTCGACAAGAGTTCTTAGCCCAATCAAACAAGCACAACGATTCGACCCAACCGAAAGGCCAGCACCTCCTAATTTTCGGTGGGAGCCAGGGTGCCACGGCTATCAATAGCACGATGTTGGAGGGATTGGCTCTATTGAGCGAACGTCTGCCTGGACTGACGATCACGCATCAGACCGGGGAAGCGGATCTCGAGCGAGTCACTGCGGCGTATCGCGCACGGAACATACCAGCCAACGTCGTTCCGTTTCTCTATGACATGCCTACCGTGCTTCGTACCGCTGATTTGGTTGTAGCTCGCGCCGGCGCGATGACGATCGCAGAACTGACGGCCTGTGGAAAAGCCGCGCTCCTGATCCCGCTACCGACCGCGATTTATGACCATCAGATGAAGAACGCACGGGCAATGGAAGCCGCAGGAGGAGCCATTGTGCTTCCGCAGGCAGGCCTGAGTGGAGTCCAATTGGTCGAGCAGATCGTCGCGATCCTCTCGAATCCGACGCGGTTGAGCGCGATGCAAAACAAGAGTTTGGAGATGAGACGAATCGACGCCGGGGAAGTGATCGTCAACGAGTGTTATGCACTCATGGGAGTACCGTACGACAGCAATCAAACCGTTAAAACAGCCGAGGGTGAGCGTCATTGAAACGAGAAGTACAAGGCACAGCGTTCACGCGCATGGCGACGTGTAGGTCCTATGACACCTTTTCGTAAGACACAGCAAATTCATCTCGTCGGAATCGGCGGGGCAGGCATGAGCGGTATCGCGGAAGTTCTGCTCACGATGGGGTACAAAGTGACCGGTTCTGATCTTCATGCGTCTGAAACGACACGGCGGCTCGAAGAACTCGGCGGGAAGATTTTCATCGGTCATCGGGAAACGAACGTGGGGGATGCGCAGGTGGTCGTCATTTCTTCCGCGGTGGCGGCCCACAATCCGGAAGTGGTGATCGCGAAAGCGCATCAGGTTCCGGTTATCCCACGTGCAGAGATGCTGGCCGAGCTGATGCGACTGAAATTCGGGGTCGCCATCGCCGGTGCCCATGGGAAGACCACCACGACCTCCATGGTCGCGAACGTCTTGGCGCAAGCCGGCCTGGATCCCACGATGGTGATCGGCGGCAAGGTCAATGCCTTGGGCAGCCATGCGCGGCTTGGGCGTGGAGATCTGCTTGTGGCCGAGGCGGACGAGAGCGATGGCTCGTTTCTCCGACTCTCTCCGACCATCGTGGCCGTGACGAATCTAGACCGTGAGCATCTTGATCACTATGGCTCAATGGAACGAATCAATGAATGTTTCCTGGAATTCATCAATAAGATTCCATTTTATGGGTTGGCGGTCCTATGCGCTGATGACGAGCGACTCCACGCGCTGTTCCCGCATATCGTGAAGCGCTACCACACCTATGGACTTCACGAGCGTGAAGGAGTCGCGCTGGATTTCAAAGCGACCGATATCGCGCTCAAACAGTCAGAAGCCGAATTCCGCGCGTCTTTCCGCGGAAAGAATTTGGGTCCCTTTCGGTTGGCGGTGCCAGGTATCCACAATGTGTCGAATGCGCTCGCTGCGATCGCCATCGGTGTCGAACTTGAGGTTCCGGTCGATCTCATTCGGAGAGGGCTGGCGGCTTTTGCCGGTGTGGAACGGCGGTTTCATCTGCGCGGCGAAATAGACGGGATCATGGTGGTGGACGACTATGGGCACCATCCGACAGAGGTGAAAGCGACTCTTGCGGCGGCCAAACAGGGTTGGAATCGCCGAATCGTCGTTCTCTTTCAGCCGCATCGATACACCAGAACGCGGGATTGTATCGGAGATTTTGCTCATGCTTTTGATGACGCGGATGCGGTGTTCATGACCGAAGTCTATCCGGCCGGCGAACAGCCGATACCCGGTGTGTCGGGAGCCCTCCTGGCTGAAACCATCCGGTCTGCGGGGCACCCAGCAGTGACCTTTATTGAACAAAAGGAAACGTTGCCTGACCGAGTCTTGTCGTTTCTGAAGTCGGGCGACCTGGTGTTGACTATGGGGGCGGGTGATATTTGGAAAGCGGGAACCGGAATCCTTGCCCGTCTTGAATCGACGTGACGGCTGAAGATGCGTCGTCGTTTGAAACATGAGCCAAAACCACGATCTACATCGAGCGCGCACAGACTGCAATTGGCAGTGGCCGGTCTTCGGGGGACTGTTCGGTTTCATGCACCGCTTAAAGAATACACCTCGTTCCATATCGGCGGCCCTGCCGATGTGCTGGTTCAGCCGGCTGATATCGAGGACGTCGTCCGCCTTTCCAAGCAGACCTCCGAGCAGCGTGTGCCCATCTTTGTGTTGGGCGGGACCAATGTGCTTATTCGTGACAAAGGAATCCGCGGTGTGGTCGTCAGCTTGGCAAAGCTGCGGGCGATCAAAGAGGAGCCAGGGGCTGTGCTGTATGTCGAAGGAGGCGTCGGCATGCCGACGCTTATCAGTTATGCCATCCGCAGATCCTTGGCCGGGCTGGAATGGGCTGCCGGGATTCCTGGGAGTGTTGCGGGGTGCGTGGTTATGAATGCAGGGACGAGACTCGGCGAAATGAAGAGTTCAGTGAAGGCAGTGCGTATTGTCTCGCCGAAGGGCACGGTGATGGACCGCCAAGCGGAGACCATCGACTTTGCGTACCGCCGGTCGACATTGCCGCCGGGCATCGTCGTAGGGGTCTGGCTTCAACTCAAGCCGGGATTACGGTCGGAGATCGAACAGGTTGTGAAAGACTATTTGCGCTATCGTCGCGATACGCAACCACTCAGCCTGCCGAGCGCGGGCTGTGTCTTCAAGAATCCAAAGAACGATTCAGCCGGACGCGTTGTGGAGGCTGCCGGGCTCAAGGGAGCGGCGGTGGGCGATGCATGCGTCTCAACGAAGCATGCCAACTTCATCGTGAATCAGGGGCAGGCCAGTGCTCGTGATGTGCTGTCCCTCATCAGAAAAGTGCGTGCGCAAGTCGCTCGGCAGACAGGGATCAAGTTGGAATTGGAGTTGAAGCTGGTCGGACAGGCCTAGCGAAAGGACAAGATGGTGCCAACCGGTCGAATCACAGATGCGCGAATCGGCGTGCTCATGGGAGGACGATCTTCGGAACGGGACATCTCTCTCAAGACAGGCCAGGCTGTGCACCAGGCGCTGATCCGTTTGGGGTACGATGCGGTGGCCATCGACGTCACTGATCGTTTACATCGAGATTTAGAAGGCCAACGAGTGACCATCGCCTTTCTCTCGCTGCATGGACCTGGGGGGGAGGACGGAACGGTACAAGGATTTCTCGAGACGATGGGGATTCCCTACACGGGCTCCGGCGTACGAGCGAGTGCCGTGGGAATGCATAAGGCAGTGACCAAAACACTGCTCGCTTCGCATGGTATTCCAGTAGCAGCCGGAACGGTTGTACAGGAAGGGGATAGACCCTCGCTCGCAAGGATTCTTAAAGAGGCCCATCTCGACTTGCCGATTGTCGTTAAACCGGTGGCCCAGGGGTCTACCATCGGTGTCACGGTTGTGCGTCGTGCCGGGCAATGGAAGGAGGCGCTTGCTCTGGCCCATCACTTTGATCCAGAAGCGATGGTCGAGAGCTATATCCCAGGACATGAAGCGGCCGTGTCACTTATCGGTTCGGCGGCAGAAGGGGTGAGAACGCTTCCGGCGATCGAAATCGTCGCACCGGAAGGGTTCTACGATTTTTCGGCAAAATACCAAAAGGGCAAGACTCAGTATCTCTGTCCCGCTCCCTTTCCTCCCAAAGTGCTTCGGCAAATCGGTGAATTGGCGCGTCGGACGTATGAAGTGTTGGGGTGTGAGGGTGCCGCGCGAGTAGATTTTCGAATTACTCCGAGAGGGCGGCCATACGTGTTGGAGATCAATACTGTGCCAGGCATGACAGAAACGAGTCTATTACCCATGGCGGCCGCTCAGGTCGGGATTGGGTATGACGCCTTAGTCGAACGAATTTTACAGTCGGCACTGGATCGCGCTGCTCGATCTACTCCCGCTGTACGAGAGGAGTCAGCATGATGAGTTTCTTCTTGAAGAAGCGCCAGGCCAAGCCTTTGGGACCCAGAAAGAATCAATGGAGAGACCCGCAGGGGGAGAGGGCGAAGAAACATGCAAGCCGGGAAGGAACGGCAAAACAAAACTCCCTGGCGCACTGGGTTGGTGTGGTGACGAGTGCGGCCTGTGGGGCATCACTCGTCGTGTTCGGCGCGAACTACTCGGGACCAGCGCTCCAACAACTTTTGGAAATCAAGGCGATCACCGTTGACGGCCTCCACCATCTCGATAAGCAGCAAGTACTCGACCTCGCAAAAGTGAAACCTGGAGCATCGCTTCATCACATCGTCACGACCGTCATTAAGGACCAGATTGAAGCGCATCCGTGGGTGAAGGCAGCGGAAGTGACTCGTGTGCCATTTCATGGGCTGCGGATCTCGGTGAGCGAACGGAAACCCGCGGTGATTGTTCGTACGGAGTCCCAGAACTTTCTTTGCGATGAAGATGGATACGTGCTCAATAAGCTTGGTCAGCTGGACGATACGGCCTTGCCCCTTGTGACCGGGATCGATCTGCAGGGGTTGTTGCAAGGCACTGAAGCGGTGAGACATGCGGTGGTGTCTGGTATCGAACTCGCAAAAGTTGTCGGGCAATCCTTCGAGGGACGATTGCAAGTCCTGGCTGATAACCCCTCAAATTTAGTGGCCCTGGTCCAGGGCATGCGATTTCAGTTTGGAGATGAAGCCCTCAAAGAACAGTGGGAACGGTTCCGGCGCGCCAAACCGATGTTAAAAACACGCAACCTCGACGGCCAGGAGCGTGGCGTGAGCGAAGTGGATCTCCGGTACGAGAATCGAATCATCGTACGGTAAGGGGGTGATTGGGGTGTCAAAACGGGATCACATTCTAGTCGGGCTTGACATCGGAACGACGAAGATCTGCGCGATCGTGGCGGAAGTCGCGGAGGCCGGCGGCCTCAATATTATTGGTGTCGGGTCGAGCCCTTCGCGAGGTTTGCGCAAAGGTGTCGTGGTCGATATCGAGAGCACCGTTGAATCCATTAAAAAAGCAGTCGAGGAGGCGGAGTTGTTGGCGGGGGTCCAAATTAATTCGGTCTACACCGGCATTGCCGGCAGCCATATTTCTGCCGAAAACTGTAAAGGCGTGGTGGCACTTAAACGAGCGGAGGTGACTCGAGAAGATATTCAGCGGGCGATCGAAAGTGCGCGCACACTCGCCGTGATTCCTCATGAGCGGAGGATACTTCATGTCTTACCCCGAGAATTCATGGTGGATGGACAGGAAGGGGTCCGTGAGCCGTTAGGCCTGTCCGGGAATCGATTGGAAGTCAATGTGCACGTCATCACCGGAGCTGTGACCTCCGCGCAGAACATAGTAAAATGTGTGAATCGAGCGGGGCTTGACGTCGTGGACATCATCCTGCAGCCGCTTGCCTCCAGTGAGGCGGTGCTGAGTCAGGAAGAGCGCGACCTGGGCGTGGCGATGATCGACTTGGGGGGAGGAACCACCGATCTCGCGATCTTCTTGGACGGCAGTATTCGGCACTCCGCGGTTCTTCCTATTGGCGGGCAGAATTTAACGAAAGATTTGGCGTTCGGTCTGCTCACGTCGCAAACCGAGGCGGAGAAAATCAAGACCCAATACGGCGTCGCGCGAACGGAATTAGTAACGAGCCATCAGATCGTCGAAGTGCCATCGGTCGGCGACCGGCCGGCCCGCACATTTTCTCGGCGAGATGTCGCCGAGATTTTGGAGCCGCGCGTTGACGAGATGTTTGAACTGGTCAGGCGGGAAATCACACGGGCCGGCTATGAGGGAATCTTGGGTGCCGGCGTGGTGATCACCGGTGGCACCTCGCTGTTAGAGGGCATGCCAGACACGGCTGAAAAAGTCCTCAACTTACCGGCTCGCAGAGGGGTGCCTTCTGGGGTCGGGGCGCTTCGAGATCAGGTCAGTCATCCGAGCCATTCGACAGGGGTCGGCCTCTTGTTGCATGCTAGGCGCCATGTGGATGAATTGGAAACGGCCGGGCTTCGTAATGGCGGAACCTGGGCGAGAATGTTCGGGTGGACGAAGAAGGTGTTGGAGGTCTTTTAACCTTTTATGATCGGCAGGAGGCCGGTGGTCGTCCTGCGGGGTGATCGGAGGAGGTGGCTCAATGTTCTCATTTCAAGAAGATGTGTTGTCTCCGGTCCGTATCAAAGTGATCGGAATTGGTGGCGCAGGATGCAACGCGATCAACACCATGATCACCTCCGGGTTAGCTCGCGTCGATTTTATCGCCAGTAACACCGACCTTCAGGCACTCGATCGGTCCCTGGCATCCTACAAAATCCAACTCGGACCGGATCGAACGCGCGGTTTGGGTGCGGGCGCCAAACCGGAAATCGGGCGAGATGCCGCACTTGAAAGCCGAGAACCTATCCGAGAATGTATGGACGGAGCAGACATGGTATTTGTCACCGCCGGTATGGGGGGAGGCACCGGCACCGGCGCGGCGCCTGTCGTCGCCAGCATCGCCCGTGAAATGGGGATCCTGACAGTCGGTGTCGTGACCAAGCCGTTTCAGTATGAAGGCCAACGGCGACATAAGCATGCCGAAGAAGGGATCCGGGACCTGCGCCGCCATGTTGATACATTGCTCGTGATTCCTAACCAGCGGCTGCTGGGGATTGTTGATAAAGCAACTCCGCTGCTGGAGGCGTTCAAAGTGGCAGACGACGTCCTGCGTCAAGCCATTCAGGGGATCGCCGATGTCATTACCACCACCGGCCATGTGAACGTGGATTTCGCCGACGTGCGCACCGTGATGTCGCATACCGGACGTGCGGTGATGGGGATGGGAGTTTCTCGCGGGCCGAATCGAGCAATCGAAGCAGCCCAAAAGGCGATGTGTAGCCCACTCCTTGAGGAAGGGAGTGTAGAGGGAGCTCGTGGAGTCCTCCTCAATATTACGGGAGGTCCCAGCATGTCGCTACATGAGATCGAAGAAGCGGCCTCCATCATTCAGCAGACAGCAGATCCCGAGGCCAACATCATCGTCGGGCAGGTCATTAACCCCGACATCGGGGAAGAGCTCATCATTACGGTCATCGCAACCGGGTTTGAACGAGACGAGAGTCCAGCAACCATTGCACCCGAAGCGGATCGGGGAATCAATCGGACGGCCAAACCTATCCAACCGGTACTGGCTGGTGTGGTTGCCTCCCTCGCCGCAGAGCGACCAGTGAAGGATCTCGACCGTCCGACGTTTCTGAGGCGAATGAGTGAAGCGAAGGAATCGGCAGATCGGAATTCACTGACAGCGGAGGACGAGTGGGATGTGCCGACGTTTCTTCGCAAGCAAACGGACTAATTTCCTACCGGTCATCAGATGACGGAAGAGTGAACGTCGATATGGCGAGAACATCGGTCATTACCGTACCGGCATTTTCGGATGTCGGAAATCAGACCAGGCACTTTTTTGGGACTCGGCAACACGCCGTCGGACTTGATCTCGAACTTGGTGTCCCTCGCAGGGGCGTAGCAGCGGCGGGAGCCGATTCATTGACGTTGACCGTGAAGCAGGTCCATGGAACGGAAGCGCTCGTGGTGGATCGCGCACTGGCATCAACGGATCGATTTGCGGGAGGCTGGGACGCCTTAGTGACAGATCAGCCAGGGGTTATGGTGGCAGTGCGGACGGCGGACTGCGTCCCCATTTTAATGCATGATCCAACACGCCGAGTCGTCGCGGCCATCCATGCTGGTTGGCGAGGTGCGGTGGCGGGCATTGCTCCCAAAACCCTTGCTCTGTTGGAGTCCCGCTTTGGTTCACGTCCAGACCAGGTCCGAATTAGTATCGGTCCCTCCGCAGGGGTCTGCTGTTATGAAGTGGATGAGCCGGTGTTAAACAGTCTGCGTCAGGGGGTCTCGAGTTGGGAAAACGTGGTCAGAGGTGGAAGAAATGGAAGGGCGCATTTGGATCTGAAGGCCCTTATCCGAGAGCAAATGCAGATGCATGGCGCCACCCCGCAGCTGGTGACGACCGTCAATCTGTGTACGATTTGTCATGACGACCTCTTTTTCTCCTATCGGCGAGAGGGGAAAGTCAACGGCACCATGGTGAGCGCCATCGGCTTGCCGTTGAGGCGAAGATGAGCCGGATTCTGCCAGGTAGGGGGTCTGATGGTTGACATACAGACGATTCGCTGAATGGGCGGATGGGATGCTTGAGAGAGGGTGATGGAATCGCTTATCGGAGGGACGATTGCTGAACGTGTTCAATCGGTGCTCTCGAAAATTCGGGCAGCTGAAGCGAGGGCCGGACGTCCTGCTGGAAGCGTTCGGCTCGTGGCTGTTACCAAGACCGTAGCGGTCGCCGACATTGAGGAAGGATTGCGTGCCGGTTTGACGATCTTAGGAGAAAATCGCGTTCAGGAAGCCCTTCCCAAACGAGCTGCCCTCATGGAGCATCCGGTATGCTGGCATTTTATCGGGCACTTACAACGGAAGAAGGTGCGGTCGGTGGTCGGCCTCTTTGATATGATCCATTCGGTGGACAGCGTGGATCTTGCTCAAGAAATCGATCGACGGGCTGGAGAATCCGACCACCATCAGAGCGTCTTGTTAGAGGTCAATATTGGAAACGAGCCGACAAAAACAGGGTTTCATCCTGAGGAGGTGGTGCGATCCGTATCAGCCATGGCGGAGTTCCCTCATATCCGTATTACAGGCCTGATGACGATCCCTCCACAGACAGATGATCCTCAGTCGGCCAGACCGTATTTTCAGAAACTCAACAAGCTGGCTCAACAGATCACTGTGCTCAAGATCCCATCCGTGAGCATGCAGGAACTCTCGATGGGCATGTCGAACGACTATGAAGTCGCCATAGAGGAAGGGGCGACGCTCGTCCGCGTCGGCACCGCGCTGTTCGGAGCACGCCATGTCTAAGGTGGCTCTTAGGAACAGGTTGGGGTTCATCGGTGGTGGCCGAATGGCTGAAGCATTAATCAGTGGCGTGCTCTCCGCTAAGCTGTACCAACCGGACCAAATTCGCGTAGCTGATCCAGACGCAGGTCGGCTGGACCATCTCAAAATGCGCTATGGAGTTCAGGTTGGTGGAACCAACCATGAAGTAGTCGGTCTGAGCGATGTCGTCGTTCTGGCTGTGAAGCCACAGGTGATGGCTGAGGCGCTTAGCGGGATTCGCGCCGTCTTGACCAAGCAACTGCTCCTCTCTGTAGCCGCTGGTGTGAAAATCAGTCGAATTATGGAGGCCTGTGGTCCCAACACTCACATCATTCGTGCGATGCCCAATACGCCGGCAATGGTTGGGGAAGGGATCACAGCGTTGGCGATCGGCCCGAAGATGGAAGAAGACGCGGTAGATTGCGCGCGCCAGATCTTCGAATCGGTCGGTCGGGTGGTCTTGATCGAGGAGCGATTGATGGATGCCGTAACCGGATTGAGTGGAAGCGGGCCGGCATACGTCTTTCTTATGATCGAAGCGATGACTGACGGTGGTGTGAAGATGGGTTTACCGCGGGAGACGGCCAGTCTGCTCGCGGCGCAGACGGTCTTAGGAGCCGCCCGTATGGTGTTAGAGACTGGGCAACACCCCGCAGGACTGAAGGACCAGGTCGCGTCGCCCGGGGGAACGACGATTGCCGGCCTGCATCGGCTGGAGCAAGGGGGGCTCCGAGCCGTGGTGATCGATGCGATCGAAGCTGCGACGAAGCGTTCTCAGGAGCTTGGAGGCTGATGTTTGTAATGGGAAATACCTTGTTGGGTCTGGCGACAGTGCTAGACTATATCTTGACATTTTATAGTTGGATTGTCATTGCGCGGGCCCTCATCTCGTGGGTAAATCCGGATCCGTGGAATCCAATCGTTCAATTCTTGACCCGTGCAACGGAACCCGTGCTTGCACCAATCCGACGGCGACTCGGCTTGGGCATGGGGATCGACTTGTCGCCATTGATCGCCATTGCGGCAATCTGGTTCGTACAGATCGCGGTTGTCCAGTCGATTAAAGATGCTGCGTTACGCATGAATTGAGTTCATACAGAGGGGGATGCCATGAAGATTACACCACTCGATATTCAACAGATGGTTTTTCAAGTCAAACTTCGTGGCTATGATCGCGAGGAGGTCAACCGCTTCCTCGAAGAAATTTCACAAACTGTGGAGATGTTGAATCGTGACAATGTGATGTTGCGTGATCGCATTGAGTCGCTGGAGCAGCAAGTCTCCGAATTGAAACGGACCGAGACCACGCTGTCCAATACCTTGATTTCGGCACAGTCGTTGGCCGATGACGTCAAGCGAAGTGCCCAACGAGATGCGGAGTTGATCGTCAAAGAAGCGGAATTAAAAGCCGGTGAGCTTTTTCGACAGGCCCGCGTCGAACTGGGGAATACGCAGCGAGACCTTGCCGTCCTGCATAAGCAGCGGTTGCTCATGGTCGAACGGATGCGCGCAACGCTCAGTACCTTCGAACGGATGTTGGATGTGGAGGCCAGTGAAGCCTATCAAGAGCATAACAGCATTCGGGAGGAAAAGATGGAAGGTGAGTCAACGCCTGCCCGTTGATCGTGTATAGTCGATGGCCATGCCAATGGCCCGACCACAATCGGGTCTCGTGACCCTGCTGGGCTGGCCATTATCCCCATGCCTGACCTGCATCGTATTCAATCAGCTCTCGACCGCGCCGTTGCGGACAATGTGTTTCCTGGCGCCGTCTTGGCGGTGCGGCACAGAGACCGGCCTGTTGCCTATTTCGCGGCGGGACGTCTCTCGACTTCTCCTCCAGGGCCTCCGGTTACCCCTTCGACGTCCTATGATTTGGCTTCATTGACCAAACCGTTGGCCACAGTCACATCCCTCGCGATTCTGATCCAAAACGCTCGCTGCCGGCTTGATGATCGTGTGGTCGACCATCTCCCTGAATGTGGCGGGACTCCAATCGGTTCTGCCACACTTCGTCACCTCTTGACCCATGCTTCCGGACTGCCTGGATGGCGCGGATATTATGAGCGGCTTGCTGTACGTGGAGCACTTCCTTCATCGATCGAAGAACGAGCATCTGCGAAGCAGACGATGCTCAACTTGATTCGAGCTGAATCGCTGGTCTACGAACGGGGCACACGCAGCCTCTATAGTGATCTTGGGTTCATGTTGCTCGGCTTCATTATTGAACGCTGTAGCCGACAGTCGCTGCATGCCTTCTTGAACGATCACATTCTGAAATCCTTGACCGGAGTCCATGTGGAATTTGTGTTGCAGGAGCGGATACATGACTTTCTGGACAGGATGGCGCAGCATGGAGGAGGCGTCGCGCCGACAGAGGTTGACCCATGGCGGGGCCGACTCCTCTGTGGAGAAGTTCATGATGAGAATGCGGCTGCACTGGGCGGCGAAGCCGGCCATGCCGGGTTATTCGGAACTGTCGACGCCGTGTTGGCTATGACAGGTATCTGGAGGCAGGCCTATCATGGTCGAGTGGCCATTCTTGATCAGGGTCTTGTTCGGGAACTTACTCGACGACAGGATCCGGCGGGCGCAGCCAGTTGGGCACTTGGTTGGGACACGCCGTCGAGGCCGTCATCGGCGGGGCAATATTTCTCCACTCGATCGTTTGGCCACCTCGGCTATACGGGCACATCAATCTGGATCGATCCGGAACAGGAATTAGAAGTCGTGCTTCTCTCGAATCGGGTCCATCCGACAAGAAAAAACGAGGCGATTCGTGACTTTCGACCGATGATTCACGATCTGGTGTATCGCGAGTGTGTCGGCTCCAGTTAAGGGAGGTCCGGGTAGTCGATCCACGTCTCTTTCTCAGCCAGGTAACGCGTGCCTCTGAAATTGGTCCGTGTCCTCAAGCGACTGAATCCTGACTCCTGAAGCTTCTCCACGAGTTCCTTCACTGCTGCGGCGATAGTCGAGTACGAGCGGCTTTCGACGATGAGCGCTTCGTACATCACCTTGGCCGAGTATCCTGCAGTCGTCCGATTCACCAGTATGGCGCGATTGAAATATCGGTCGCTTGGATCCACTCCTTCGACCTGATGCTTCTCCACCAATCCTTCCTTCTTGAACATCAGGGGCAGCGTGCTCATAGTTGCTCATTCCTTCCCAGAACGGTTAATGACGAGGGCCGAGGCATTATATGAGGTCGTCCCTGATACCTGCAACTCGTTGACAAGGCAAGCGTCGATTACTATGATTCCCACCCTTAACTGGATCACGTTGAAGACTCGTGTAACCCCACCGTATGAACATTCCCAATAGCCTCACGATTCTCCGCATCCTTTTGGTCCCGGTGTATGTCGGTTTTATGACGTATGGGGAATATGGGTATGCACTGGCGATCCTTCTTGCGGCAGGGCTGACGGATGCCATAGACGGCTATCTGGCGCGTAAACTCAATCAGCGCACAAGATTAGGCACCTTGCTCGATCCCCTTGCCGACAAAGTGCTGCTGACCTCAAGTTTCATCTCGCTCGCGATGCTGCATTTGATTCAATCGTGGCTGGTCATCCTGGTTGTCAGCCGAGACTTGATCCTCTTGTTGGGCACGGCAGTAGCCCACGTCACAAGCACACCAATTAGGGTCACGCCGACGATCCTCGGAAAGGGAACAACCATGTTTCAGCTTGCTTATGTTGTTCTGATCGTCCTCTTGGCTTGGCGGGGGCGTGACCCGTCTGTTCTGACCCCGCTTCTCGTTGTCATGGTTGGGTTCACCCTGGCCTCCGGGTTTCATTACCTATACCGCGGGTATCGAGATGCGAACGCGGTCCCTCCGCTCACGTAGTGACAAGACTCAGAACATACCTGCCCAATAGCATTGTAAATAATGCAATAGTTTTTGACAGGTTTTCGACCCCCCAGTAGACTCCCTTCATAGTTCTAGTCATCTTCTATCACCGGCTCAGCGAGCCACAACAGGACGAAAAGCTATGGCTACGTTTGCATATGTTGGACGGAGTAAATCGGGTGCGGTGAAGAAGGGCGAGCTTGTCGCCAAGTCACGCGATGAGGCTGTTGAACAGCTGCGCAAGCAAAGCGTCGTGGTGACCAGCCTCGAAGAAAAGGCCGCCAAAGGTGGATTCAGCCTGAGCTTCGGCAGCGGTGTGAGTGAAAAAGACCTGGTCGTGTTTACGAGACAGTTCGGAACCATGATCAATGCCGGCTTGCCGCTGATTCAATGCCTGGAAATCCTCTCTACGCAATCGGAAAACGCGGCATTAAGGAAATCGGTGGGTGAGATTCGAGTCCATGTCGAGGGAGGCTCTACCTTTTCGGATGCACTCCGGAAACATCCAAAAATTTTCGATGACTTGTACATCAATATGGTTCACGCCGGCGAGGTGGGAGGACTGCTCGATACCATTCTGGCTCGACTTTCCAAGCATATTGAAAAGGCGATGAAGCTCAAGGGGCAAATCAAGAGCGCGATGGTCTACCCCGCTTCGATCGTAGGAATTGCGGCGATCGTGATCACGGTCTTGATGATCTGGGTGATTCCCGTCTTCGAGAAGATGTTCAAAGAATTGTCAGGCGGAAAGATGGCGTTACCGGCGCCGACGCAGCTCGTCATCGATATGAGTAATTTCGTGCAAGGCAACTGGTACATCATCCTGGGCGTCATCATTGGGACCGTGGTTGGAATCAAAAAGTACTACGCAACGCCACAGGGTCGATTGGCGATTGACAAATTCGTTTTAAAATTACCGGTGTTTGGCGACCTGGTTCGAAAAGCCTCCGTGGCCAAATTCACCCGGACATTGGGAACGCTGTTGGCGAGCGGTGTGCCGCTGTTGGAAGCCTTGACCATTTGCGCGAAGACCTCGGGAAACAAGGTCGTGGAAGGAGCGTTGCTCGACGCCAAAGTCAGTATCAGCGGAGGGAAAACGATTTCTGAACCGCTCGCCAAAAGCGGGACCTTCCCCAAGATGGTCACGCACATGATCTCGGTCGGAGAGTCGACGGGTGCGTTGGACACGATGCTCGGGAAAATCGCCGATTTCTATGAAGACGAGGTCGATGAGGCCGTCGGGAATCTTACCGCACTCTTGGAGCCGATGATGATGGTGTTTTTGGGCACGACGGTCGGCTTCATCGTCGTTGCGATGTATCTGCCGATTTTTTCGATGGCAAACGCAATCGGGTAGCCGATTGCGAATTCACGTCTGAGAGGCAGCTTGGCGATCGTTTTGACCCGGATGGCCAAGCTGTCTGCTTCGTAGTCATTCCTGCGTCCATTCAAAATTATTCGGCCTGCTTCCTTGACAGACTTCTCTCGATGAAACCACTGAACGTCTACGCAGCGGCGACAAGGATCGAGCCTAGCCTCTAGCTGGAGTCGGATGTCGTGGAGGATATCAAAGCCAGAATTTATTGGTTGATGGGGTGGCGAGTGGTCATCGTGACCCTGTTACTGGGACTCTCCCTCGCCTTCCAGGTGACTAAGGGTGAGCGGGTTGAGACCTTCTACGCCCTGATCGTATTCACCTATGCGGTGACCATCATCTACGCCTTCGTGACCAGGAAGCTGGCCGATCCTGAGATGCTTGTCCAATTTGCGTGGGCTCAGATTGTCGTCGATTTCTTGCTCGAGACGATTTTGATCGCCCGGACGGGCGGAATCGAAAGTCCGTTTGCTGTCCTGTATGTCATCAGCGTGACGGTCGCCAGTCTTGTTCCACGTCGGCGCGTGGGCCTGTTGACCGCGAGTCTATGCATCATCCTATTTGGGATTTTAACGAATGTACAGCTCTATGGGCTGGCGGAGGTATGGGGATGGTTGCCGCACACGCGACTCAGCGCTGCTGAAACGCTGCAAGCGTTCGGTGTCTACAGTCTTGCATTTTTGGTGGTCGGGTTTTTAAGCGGTGCGCTCGCAGATCAGTTGGGACAGGCCGATCTTTCGCTTCGTGAAAAAGAGCTGGGATTGAGCCACTTGCGGGCGTTTCATGAAAACATCGTCCACAGCATCAGCAGCGGGGTGTTCACAACGGACGACCATGATCGGATTACCTCATTCAATCCTGCAGCGCAGGAGGCTACAGGCTACACTTTCGAGCAAGTCCAGGGCCGTCCTTGGCGGGAGGTGTTTCATTGGCATCCGAGCCAGTTAGAAGACGATCGGACGCAGGATGTCTCTGCTAACATGCGATTTGATGTCGAATGCAAACGGTCGGACGGCAATCGATTGATTCTCGGGATGACGCTTGCGCCGTTGCACGAGCGAGGGGAGCAAAAAGGGCTGGTCGGGGTCTTTAAGGATCTCACACAAATACGCGATCTAGAGGAAGAGATGAAGCGCAAACAGTGGTTGGCCAGCCTCGGAGAAATGTCGGCGGGCATGGCACACGAAATCAGAAATCCATTGGGCGCGCTGGCCGGCGCAATGCAAATGCTGCGGAAGGATCTCCAGGCCGATGAAACCAGTCAACGATTGATGGAGATTGCGGTTCGAGAAGCGACGAGGTTGGACGCGATCATCACCGAATTTCTGCAGTACGCAAGGCCGCCCGCTCTGAATCTAGCGGAGTACGATTTAAACAAAGTCCTTGCTGAGACTCTCGATCTGGTACAACATGAAGCACGAGTCCGAAAGGGGATTTCTATTAGGGCAGTTCCCTGTGCCGAAGCATTGTTGGCACAAGTTGATCAAGATCAAATGAAACAAGTGTTCTGGAATCTGGCGGTGAATGCCTTCGATGCGATGCCTACTGGCGGACAGCTGACCATTACCACGGGATGTCGAAAGGTAGATATCGCGGGACGAAAAGCCGACGTGGTTGAAGTCTCGTTCCATGATGCCGGCGAGGGCATCCCAAAGAACAATCTCGACAAAATCTTTCTTCCCTTCTTTACCACCAAAAAAAGAGGGTCCGGGTTGGGACTAGCCGCCGTCCACCGTATCGTGGACCTTCACGGAGGGTGGATCAAAGTGGAAAGTCAGGAAGGTCATGGGACGAGGTTTGGAGTCTGTCTCCCACGTACGGCAGATTCTGGGATACGACTGTGGCATGAAGGAAGGGAGCCGTGGAAAAGATCCTAGTCGTTGACGACGAACAAAGCTTACGGGAAGTCCTGGGCATCATGCTCAAGCGGGCGGGATATTCCGTGACCATCGCCACGGATGGCGAAGAGGCCATCGACTTCGTACACAAAGAAATCTTTGATTTGGTGATCACCGATCTTCGGATGCCAAAAATCGACGGGATGGAGGTTCTCAAGGCGGTGAAGTCTGCCTCACCGGAGACCGTGGTGTTGATCATCACGGCTTTTGCGACCGCTGATTCCGCTGTGGAAGCCATGAAACAGGGGGCCTATGACTATCTGACGAAGCCGTTCCAGGTCGACGAAGTTCAGTTGATTATTCGGAACGCGTTAGAAAAACGACGTCTCACGACAGAAAATATGTTGCTCAAGCGTGAGATGGCGAGCCAATCTTCATTCGCGCAGTTGGTCGGTCAAAGCGAGGCCATGCAGAAGGTTTTTGACGTGGTGCGGAAAGTCGCTGATTCAAAAAGTAACGTGCTGATTTGCGGCGAAAGTGGAACGGGAAAAGAATTAGTCGCGCGCGCGATTCATTACAATAGTGTCAGGAGTAGCCATCCGTTTGTGGCCGTCAACTGCAGCGCAGTGCCGGAAACCCTGCTGGAAAGCGAGTTGTTCGGCCATATGAAGGGGTCCTTCACTGGGGCGATCTCCAATAAGGCAGGATTGTTTGAGATTGCAAACGGAGGAACCGTCTTTCTCGATGAGATCGGTGATACCACCCCGACGATTCAAGTGAAGTTGCTGCGGGTCATCCAAGAACGCGAATTTCGACGAGTCGGCGGCAGTCAAGATATCAAGGTGGACGTGCGCATCGTCGCTGCGACGAATAAAGATCTGGAAAAGGCTGTCGCGGACGGGTCGTTTCGCGAGGATCTCTATTATCGATTGGATGTGATTCCCATTCGGCTCCCGCCGTTACGCATGCGAACGGGAGACATCCCGCTGTTGGTCAATCATTTTCTGGAACGGTTTTCGAAAGAGAGCGGGAGACCCAAGCCCGTGATTAGCTCTGAGGCCATGCACGTGCTCTTGGGGCATGAATGGCGCGGCAACGTTCGGGAGCTGGAGAATTTGATCGAACGTGTCGTTGCCTTCTCCGCGGACGGGCCGGTCACCGACACCGACGTGCGTGGATGGCTCCATCGGCCTACGACACAGTCACAACAGTCGGCTATGCCGCTGGATTTGACCGACGAAGGATTGGATCTTGAAGGGCTGATCAACGGCATCGAAAAAGATCTGTTGCTGAAGGCGCTTGAGCGATCGAAATGGGTTAAGAAGAAGGCTGCCCGAATGCTCCGCCTCAACACCAGATCATTTCGGTATCGATTGGAGAAGTATGCTATAAAAGGAGGTCGTGACTAGCCCTTCTCCTGAAGCCAACGATCTCTCTGCCTCGATTACTGTTCGCGCACCCGCCAAGATCAATCTCGTCCTCCGTATTCTCGACCGTCGCTCTGACGGCTATCACAACCTGTGGTCTCTGATGCAAACCATACGGTTGGAAGACGAGCTCTCGATGTCCGTCAACCGTACGAATTCGGCCATCACCTTACGCTGCGACGATCCATCCTTGAAAACGGATCATTCGAACCTGGTGTATCGTGCTGCGGCAGCGGTTCTTGAGCGGAGCAAACAAACCGTGGGCGTAGACATCGCCCTTGCAAAGCGAATCCCGATGGGGGCCGGACTCGGCGGAGGGAGCAGCGATGCGGCTGCCACGATTATGGGGCTGAATCGGATCCTGAAACTTGGCTGGTCGTCTGAGGAGATGGCGCAGGTTGGTCAACTGCTGGGAAGCGATGTCCCGTTCTTCTTTTTTGGTCCTTCAGCGACGGTGGCCGGTCGGGGTGAAGCGGTGAGGCCAGTACGAATGACAGGGAGTCGATGGATCGTGTTGGTCAATCCAAGCTTTCCGGTCGAAACAAAATGGGCCTATCAACAGCTCTCCGAAACTCGAACAGAGGTAGTCCCTGTGTCCCTTTCCCACGCGGCGCTGGAGACCGAGCCTGAGCTGACCTGGAAACAGGTATTGGAGGCAGCCGAAAACGACTTTGAAACGCCGGTGTTCAGGGCGTATCCAGTACTGCGTCATATCAAACAGCAGCTCACAGCCAGGGGGGCTGAGGTCGCGTTACTCTCCGGCAGTGGAGCAACCGTATTTGGCGTGTTTCGTGATGAGCCTAGCGCTCGGCATGCCCAGGCATCCTTTCTGAATGAGCAGCCGTTCAAGGTCTTCGTCGCGGAAACCAGCTCGTATTCATAGCCGATCTGTGGCGAAATGACGGGCGGTCGTTTGTTGACAGGAGCCCAGAGTTTCCGATACATTTTCAAACTTTGATTGGCTTTCCCGGTAGCATGTGCAGCAAACGAAAGATGTGGTAGAAACACCACCGTTGCTCGCTGCGCAAGAGCCACTAGAGAATCCAGCACATTGATATGAAGGACGAGCGCGCGGTTCACGGAAGTCTTCAATGAATAGAGAACTGAAAATTTTCTCGGGTAACGCAAACCTTGCGCTTGCCCATGAGATTTGCGCCTATCTCGGGCAGAAATTGGGTGAGGCGACCGTCTCTTCATTCAGCGATGGCGAAGTCCGCGTCAAAATCGATGAAAACGTGCGCGGTGCCGATGTCTTCGTCGTGCAGTCTTGTTGTCAGCCCGTGAACGATTCGTTGATGGAATTGTTGATCATCGTCGACGCATTGAAACGGTCGTCAGCCAACCGTATCACCGCTGTTGTTCCTTATTTCGGATATGCTCGTCAGGACCGAAAGGATCAACCTCGAGTTCCGATCACTGCGAAGTTAGTCGCAGATTTGATCACCACCGCCGGCGCGGATCGTGTGTTGTCGATGGATCTTCATGCCGGACAGATCCAAGGGTTTTTTAATGTGCCGGTCGACCACTTGTATGCGCTTCCCGTCCTGCTGGACTATATTGTGAAGAAAAAAATTGCGGACTTGGTCGTGGTCTCGCCCGACGCGGGTGGTGTGGAGCGGGCGAGGGCATTTGCTAAGCGTCTGCAGGCAAACTTAGCGATCATTGATAAACGGCGCGAAGGCCCAAACCAAGCCCAAATTATGAATATCATCGGCGACGTGCAGGGGAAAAGCGTGTTGCTCCTGGATGACATGATCGATACAGCAGGCACGATTGTTCAAGGGGCTCAGGCCTGTCTCGATCACGGAGCCAGAGAGGTGATCACGGCCTGCACACATGCGGTATTATCGGGCCCGGCTCTGGAACGATTGCAGGCGTCGTGTCTGTCCCAAGTGGTCATTACCAACACGATTCCATTACGAGGAAAAGAATTGATCTGTCCAAAGCTGCATCAATTGTCGGTCGCGCCGCTGCTGGGCGAAGCCATCAGACGCATTCATGAAGATGAGTCCGTGAGTTCACTATTTGCCTAGGCCTGTCCACATGGGGCATCGCGCCAGAAGTCGAGGAGACGGAGGGAGATCATGAAATTCGATTTGACAGTAGCAGTGAGAGAACAAGCAGGGAAAGGGGCCGCGCGGTCTATGCGACGAGCGGGGAAAATCCCGTCGGTGCTCTACGGACAGGGAGAATGTCTCTTGTTGACCCTCAATCCCGACCATTTAGTCAAGATCCTCAAGTCGCACGCGGGCAGCACCGCACTGATTTCACTCACTGTCGAAGGGGGGAAATCTAAACCGAATCGTACGGCTCTTTTACGAGACTATCAAGTTGACCCAGTAACCGGGGCGATTCTGCATGCGGATCTCTTTGAGATTTCCATGACGAAGCCAATTCGGGTGAAAGTGCCGATCAAAGTCGTCGGCAGCATTCCTGCCGGCGTCAAGGAAGGCGGTGTTCTGCACCACAACATGCGCGATGTGCATGTTGAATGTCTTCCCGCCGCCCTGCCTGACCAGATCGAGGTAGACGCCTCCTCTTTGACCATCGGTAGCGGCATCCATGTGAAGGAAATCGGCGCGCGCGAAGGCATCCGTTTCTTGGACGAGCCTGACCAAATGGTCGTCAGCGTGGCTGCGCCGATGTCGGACGCCAAGCTTGAGGCCTTGCTCACCAGCGGTGCGGGGGCGCCAAGCGAGCCGGAAGTTGTAGCCAAGGGCAAGGAAGCCGGGGCTGAGGGTGCCGAAGCGGCCAAAGCCGGTGCGGCCGCACCGGCCGGTGACGCGAAGGGCGGCGAGAAGAAGGAAGCTGCAGCTGCCCCCAAGGCAGAGAAGAAAGAAGCCGAAAAGAAGAAGTAACATTGCATCTTCTTGTTGGACTGGGCAATCCAGGCAACGCCTATGCCCAAACCCGCCACAATGTCGGCATGTGGGTTATCGAGCGGGCCGCCGCTCGATGGTCGATCCGACTCTCACCGCGTGGGACCGCTCTACGAGGGTCCGGGCGATTAGGAAGAGAATTGGTTGAGCTGGCCGGTCTGCTGGATTGGATGAATGTCACCGGCCCTCCACTGAAAGGCCTCCTGCGCGAATTCTCGCTGACCCCAAGTGAACTTATTGTGATACATGACGACTTGGACTTGGAGCCTGGACGGCTGCGGATCAAGTTGGCCGGTGGCGACGGGGGACATAACGGGATCAAATCGATCATCGAGGCACTTCGGACTCCGCAATTTGTGAGACTGAAGATTGGGGTCGGCCGGCCTGCGCCGGGCCAGGATTCGGCGGACTATGTCTTAGAGTCGGTGACGAAGGACGAGATGACCGTCTTTGATCCCTGTCTGGAACGGGCCGTCGATGCACTGGAATGTCTGATTCATCGAGGACCAGAAGCGGCCATGAATCAGTTTAATGTTAGAGAAAAGGCGGTCGGAGAAGGAGAGGATATAAGGTAAATGGGTCTTTGTTGCGGCATGATCGGTCTCCCGAACGTGGGTAAGACGACAGTCTTCAATGCGTTGACCGGCGGCGGTGCCTTGGCGGCCAACTATCCGTTTGCAACTGTCGATCCAAATACGGGCATTGCCCTGGTTCCAGACCCTCGTCTGGCCAAACTGACTGAAATCTTTACCTCGAAGAAGACCACCTACAGCACCCTAGAAGTGCGAGATATCGCCGGGCTTGTCGAAGGAGCCAGCAAAGGGGAAGGACTCGGCAATCAATTTCTGGGCCACATCAGAGAGGTAGATGCGTTGCTGCATGTGGTGCGCTGTTTTCAAGGAACGGATGTTGTGCATGTCAGCGGTGGGATCGACCCGCTCCGTGACATTGGGGTCATCGAAACTGAGCTCATGTTATCCGATCTGGAGACGCTTGATCGGCGGAAGCAGAAAACTGAAAAGAAGGTTCGGGCCGGCGACAAGAAAGCCGCATTCGAAGTCGAGTTTGTGAGCAAGCTCATTGGAAGGCTCGACAAGGGCGAGTGGCTGGGCAATCGAGAGTACTCGCCGGAAGAATGGGTGATTCTCAATGAATGTCAATTGCTCTCCGCCAAGCCGGTCCTCTTTGTCGCGAACGTGTCTGAGGGAGCAGATGCCGATGAAGCCATGGTTCAGACCATACGCGAGTTCGCTGCGAAGCGAGGCGCCCGAGTCGTCACGATCTGCGGCCAGTTCGAAGCAGAACTATCGTCCTTGCCGGAGAGCGAGCGAGCGGATTTTCTAAAGGAGGTGGGGCTGACTGAGTCGGGGCTGGTCAGGCTGACGCGCGAAGCCTATACCCTGCTGGATCTGATCACCTTCTTTACCGCCGGTGACACTGAGTCCAGAGCCTGGCCGATTCCAAATGGTATGAAGGCGCCTCAGGCAGCGGGCAAGATCCACTCCGATATGGAGCGAGGCTTTATCCGCGCCGAGGTCTATCACTATGATGATTTGCTGGCCTGTGGATCAGAAGCGAAGGTGAAGGAGAAGGGTTTATTCCGGCTGGAAGGGAAGGACTACGTCATCAAAGAAGCGGATATCGTGTATTTTAGGTTTAACGTCTAGCCAGCAGTCACAGATTCCATCTCCCGCTAAAACACTCCTCGACCTCTTTGGGTCTCTTCGCCTCGTGTTGTCTTTTCGGGTTTGAATTCTCGGGTTGAAATTGGCTTACCAGCTAGATGTACCGATAAGCAGATAGGTGGGGTGCAGAACGGGAGCTCGAAAGGTGTTCCCTCAATCCCATGGAGGGTGGATGATGCTATTGATAAGCGCCAACGTGGTAATCCGGCAGGCATGGAGTCAGGAGGAGACCCCAGTTCTTGTTTGTGGTGAGGGAGATATATGGATGCAAATCAGATGAATACCTTTATGCTCAGATCAATGCTGGAGTGAGCTCGAGCTCGGGAATCAGTCGCTGAGACACCACTCGATCCAATCGGCAACGTGTAATAGTGGGTAGGCGGATAAACTCAACGCCGAACGTGTTTTTGCGAACCCAGCGGATTTTCGCCAACTCGATGAACAGGGAAGACGTGGGATCAGGCAGCAGGACGCTTAGCTTCACATAACTTCCTGTGAGAACTGTCCGCTCACAGGTGACAGCGCAGCCGGAAAGGGAAAGATTAGAGACCACCCCTTCACCTACAAATGGGGCACCTCCAAATATTACTGGATAGGCAACCGGAAGCCGATGATGGATCCGCCAGTTCACCGTTGTGTCTACCATTTCTTAGGCCTCCCATAGACCCGCAGTGTACCCAGGTGATGAGCATAGGGCCATTCCTCAGAGGAGGGGCCTATGGCATACCAATCTCGTCAGTTTGATGAATGACGCATGAAGTCGGAGGCCGTGGGACGTTTCTGAACGGTATTTCTGGGATTCTGTTGTCGAGGGGGCTGCTGAAGAAACGATCTCGTACGTCAACGGCGGGGCAAGGATCAGTATCCTTATGGCTTGACGATGGTTTCGTCGGATGAAGACTGAGGAATGGTCGAGGGGAGTTCTAATCGCTCGAGCACATCCTGTTTGAGTTTCGTCGGTTCCTCGATTCGATTGTCACGCTGTAGGGAATTGACATCTCTTGCTTTTCTAGCGTTCAACTCGATCATATCTGCATCGTCCCGAACGAGATGTGGAGTAAGAAACACAAGAAGATTCAGCTTCTCTACTTGTCGAGACTGAGACTTAAACAGCCATCCAAGCCACGGGATGTCTCCCAAAATCGGAATCTTTCTTTCGCTGAGGGTGATATTGTCGCGTACTAAGCCCCCGACCACGAGGGTCTGTTTATCTTGAGCCACTGTGGTTGTTTCCATCGATCGCTTTGTGGTGGTGGGGCCGACCGGGATGCTTGCAGTCCCGGATCCAATGGTTTGAGCCACATTTTCTGCGATGGCGGTAATCTCTTGCTTGATTTCGAGGCGAATCAAGTCATCTTCCAGAACCTGGGGTGTCAACTCTAATGTGACTCCGACGTCTTTCCGTTCGATCGTCACCAGTGTTCCACCAGTGATGCCTTGGGCTTGTCCAGTTGGGAAGGGTCGATTTTCACCCACGACGATCTTGGCTTTTTGATTGTCTGCAGCGAGGACCTGGGGCGTAGAAAGGACGTTCGTATCGGTGAGGTTCATCAGCAAGTTCATAAAGGCACGGATATTGAGTGTGTTCAAGATATTGGCGGTCCCACCCGTTGCTCCACCCGCAGCGACGCCACTGATCGCTTGCGCTACGGAGGCGAGTTCTTCCGGTGCTCTGTTGAATCCGCCGATCCCCTGCACAAAGCCAGATTTACCTGCACCAAGAACCTGAGTCGGATCGGTGCCGATTTGTCGCAATCGGTCAACCTGAACCTCTAGAATGACGGCTTCCACAAAGACCTGCTTGCGCCGGATATCTAGATCATGAATCACTGTCCGTAGGTGGTTCCAGGCCACTTTGGTCGAACTGATCACGATGGAGTTGGTGGCCTTATCGGCAAACACCTGGACGGGCGCTTCAAATTCGGTCAGTGGTCTGATCGGAGGTCGAACCCCAGGGGTTACTTGAGCCACGGTTTGTGAGCGCGCCACCAGATTGGTCAATACGGCGGCCAGATCCGTCGCATTGGCATGTTTGAGTTTATAGACAAACACACCGCGTTCCGGTGGGAGGTCACCCATCGGCACAATTTGGTAGAGGTTCCCTCCCTTTGGGACCACCGCCATCCGAGCGGCTTCTAATGCAGCTACGAACATAGTGAACGCCTGTTCGGGTGAAACCTTGGTTGGAGAGAAGACCGAGATCTTACCCCCTTGTTTCTTAATGGTTTCATCCAGGACAAAATTCTTCCCGGTAAGCTCGCTAATAAAGCGTACGAAGACGGGGATATCGACCTCATTGAAATCGAGTGCTACTAGTGCCACTTTGGCTGGTTGGGCTGCCGAGACTTGTGAAAAACCGTTAGAAGACAAGGCGAATGTGAGTAAGAATAGCCAAACCAAGCAGGTTTGGAGTCGCCTTTGGGTTGTTAATGAGGATCTGAAGCCTGAGGGGTTTTGCACGATGGACTTGTAATTCCGTGGTATCGGCTCGTCTTGATAGTACGACTTGACCGTATCATAGGCATATCGAAAGACACAACCAGGATGAAGTTTTTCGAAGGGGAATGGGGAATTAGTGCGCCTGAACCCAGTTGTTTCAACCTCGTTGGCCTACCGAATGGTCGGAACCCACTGGGTGCCCGGTAACAGCTCAATACTCTTACAAAACAACCGATAAGGAGAAGGAGTTGTGAGGGAGAACTCGCGGAATGGATCCCAAGCTCATACAAGATAAGGTTCTGATATTTTCTCAACAACTGCTCACTGAGGCGAAGGGAGATCCCATGCGGGCCCTCGGACTGCTTGTCCTTGTGCTGGATGGCCCAGAGATGCTCTCGCCGGATCAGGCCTGGCGTCTTATTAGGTGAGGTGCGTGGTGTCCTCATGCCAGACCTGACTGGTGAATCTCCCATACCCATTCAGCACCTTGCCGGTGATGCCTCTTGGGAAGGGGAACAACATTGCCTTCGTTGTGGAAAAATTTTGATGAGGCCGCTTCATGGGCCTGAGGAATCACTTCTCCCTGGGTATGTGTTTGAAATCGGTTCACGTTTGACGTCCGAGCAGTGTGAACTTTATCGAGTCTGTTTGTAGAAGCCTGGCTACTGTCCGGTCGGGCTCGTATCCCGCTTGGGAGCGATGGCTCCACAAGAGCCAGGGTGACGTGCGGATCATAGATCAAGCAGACCTCACCCGTACTGTCGGTACGAGTAACGATTCGTCCAAAATTGGATGGAGAAGAAACTTTCTACGGAGAGCGGCTATCCAACTTGTTGATTTTACAATACTTCATTGCAAGGTCAGATAAGCGAGGACGGCATTCAGATTGCAGCCTCTTCACAAGTTTCGCCTCCATGCGGGCGATCAATCGGGGGAGGCGAGGATTGCTGATTGGTTCGTTGTCTGAGGCCTCTACTGAGTAGAGATCTGCTAAGGTTGTAGCGTGCGCTGGAATAAGAAACCTCCCGTAAAATCAGATAAAACTCAGACTATCCGTAGTCATAAGCGTGGTGTGGTCGGCTACAGCAGGAAGACTGCCCTGCTTGAAGAAGCCATCACGCAGATGAATGCGGGCAAGTATGGGCGATCTTCAGCTGCGCTCAAGGAATTACTCGCGCTTGAGCCCAATAACATGGAAGCGCGAAGGCTTTTCGCCACACTACACCTACGTCTTGGGAGTCTCCTTCCGGCAAAGCATGCCTTTGACTCACTCATCGACGAAGCCTTTCAGCGCCAAGACTATTGGCTTGCGGAATCCTTACTGCGTGAATATTTAGTGACAGCTCCGCGCTGTGTCCCATACTTGGAAAAGCTTGGATCGATCTATCAGGAAAAGGGAGATGCCCTTGAAGCCGCAGCCGAATATGGCAAGGCTATCGATATCTTGATCGAGGATCCAGACCCTGAGAACCCTCAACGCACATCTCAGCTCTATGCCAAAATTCGAGATCTCGCTCCTGCGAGTCCTGTGTCCTTCCGGCTGGCCTCGTTCTTTGATGCGCAGACCGGCGAACTACTGGCCCCTCAACCGAGTGAACACACAGAATCGATCGATGTGCCAGCAGTTGAGGCAACGGCAGTGGATTCAGAGGGGCAGATTCACTCTGAACCGACCAATGAGGCGATGCCATGGGAGCTTCCGAATCCTCCTGATGTAGCCACGTTAACTCGTTCATCATCGTCTTCTTCGGCTGTTGCCATTGATGTTTCCGGTACGGAAGGCCTCTCCCCCGAAAAACACGTACTGCCTGCGGACTCACACTCTCCACAGCAGACAACGGATGGGATCAGTAGCGTAAGGGATGAAATTTCGCAAGAGAGTCATACGCCGGAAACTGCGACGACACCGTCTAAATCAACAATAGGCAGTCCTTTCGAGCAGATTGCATCTGGAGGTGTCCAGTCAGAAGCATTGCAACCAGGCTCTGTTGGAGAGGTCTCTGTGGAGCAAGGAGAGACCGACCCGGTTGTGCCACGAGGCGATGCAGTTGAAATCCAGGACCAGGGGAGTGTGTCCGGAGAGACTCGGCAAGAAGCTCTCACAGATGTTCTTGGTGCCTCAGAGGTTTCGGTACTTACGGACTCAACGAAGGTTCTAGAATCTCCGGAAGACACGGCAGTGCATGTTTCTGATAACGGGGTCATAGCCTCTTCTCAGATGGAAGAAGGCTCTTCATCCACATTGTCGCTAGCGGAGCCGGTGCCCACTGAGCTAACGGAAGCACAAAACACGACAACGTCCTTTTTGCATCCAGTCGAAATAGACTCTCAGGAATTGACTGCAACCCAGCCATCGGGTTCCAGCGACTTGCCAACTGAAGACCCGGTGCTGAATGAAACCGCTGAGCCTCGGCCGCAAACAGGATTCTCATGGAAGTCTGTGTTTACCAGTCCATGGAAATCTGAGAGTCACGATTCAGGGAACTCTGCTCAGCCTGAGGAAGACCCACCTCGCGTTGAGGAACTCGTAGTTGAAGCACCGACAGTTTCTGCTGCCCAAGAATCATCGTCAGAAAACCTATTCCTAGACAGTCGAGAAGGTGATCAGCAACCCATACACAAAGATGAATCTGTTTCCGGACATCCGATCGCGCCCATGCCATGGGATCAAGTGCAGGAGTCGGATATCTCGATCCACCCGGCGCAGTTGGAGTCTCCTGTTGAGGAACCCACGGACTTGACGGTCGACCGATCCGTTGACGAAGCAAGGTTAGATTGGACGCCAACAGCCGATGCAACCGATGACCAAGCGCCCCTCCTCGATACCGCTTCTTCTGGAGCAGATTCCTTCTCGGTCGTTCAAGATTCTGAAGTGCCTCTCCCGCAAGACATACCGATCTCGCTGGAAGTCGACCGTCCTGTTGCCGAGGTAGGACAAGCTTCCTCGTCGACTCAAGAGGAGTCAACCTTCCTACAGCCAGAGCAGCAAGACTCCCTTCCGACTTCTTCGGTAACGGATGAGGCCCCGACACCGGAGGATCAGACGACAGCAGTTGCGGCGTCACAGCCTAGTAAAGAACCTATCGCCGATGATCAGGTGACGGTTCAAGACGAGGTTCATAGCAAGAGCGTCGACTCTGTCTTGAGATTAGAAGATGACCCAATTCCGGCAGACCTTCAGCTCTCAGCGCAGAAAAATTCCATAGATCCACCCTGGAATGTTCCTCAACATACTGATGAGGTGATCCGTGAGACGATTGGTGAAATCTCCTCTTTTTCTTATTCCTCATCCTCTACCTCTCCGACTTCTACGGTGCAAACGAAACAGGACATCTGGGAGACAGAGCCTGAAGTTCCTGTGCCACCACCTGTCGACACGAACGTGGTTGAGTCTCGACTCCGGAAAAGTGAGTTACCGAAAGAGGCGGTTGTTGAGGCGCGAGCGCCGATGCCGGAGCCTGAGCCTCACCAAGAGGAATGGCAGAAAGCAGGAAAATCGATTCGATTTGTCGAGCAGCCTCAAGCTGCTCCCATGGTCAAGGTAGTACCTCCGGTTTCTGAGCCACAAGAAATGAATCGGCCTCTGTCTGCGGCAGCCAGCGCGGTTGACGTACTCTTTGGATCAACCTCGGATGTCAGAAAGACGGGGACAAGAGAACGTGTGGTGGAGGCACCGTCGGCACACCGAAAACGCGCTTCTATTTTAAGCGCAATGCGCATTGCGATCGCCGGATTCCTCGGGACATGTTTCTCTACCACCCGTGCCATTGTGGCAACCTGCGTGGGGCTGATGGTGTTGTCTGCGGTGGGTGTTGCGTTGTGCATCGGAGCGATCGGCCTGACATGGGTCATTATGGAAGAGCCGCCTTCTCCGGCCTTTCAAAGTCTCACGACCACTCCTCAGCGAACCTTGTTGGATTCCAAGAAGAATGGATATCTGTTGTTGCTCGGGATTGCAGCAGCGGCAGGACAAGATCCGGTACAGGCGGGCTATGAACGAAATCCGGATGCTGTGGATGTGAAGGCGGCACTGACCTGTTTTGGGAGTGTGGGATCAGGGACCACTGAACGATCGAGTGCATCGGCCGATGTCATGCGTGGATGGTTCCGCGGATCAAACCCCATCGGTCAATTCAAATCTCGTCAGGCAACCATCAAAGGATGGGTTCACGAGCATCAACTCACACTTAATCGGTATGGGCAGTGGCAAAAACTGCCGTTCGAAGATTGGGGCTACGGCCAGCCTAGCAGTCCGCCCTGCGTCGCGATGGCATTTGCCCACCAATTGCACGTGGCAGATGGGTTTGTGCAGAGTTTGGATCTCGGAATCGATCGACTCGAGACAGACATGGAAGCCTGGCGAATCGTATTAAGCCAGGCCAAAACCCTTCCGATGAAAATGCTGGCCTTGCAGGCGATCAATGACGATATCGCCGTCGCCTCGGGACTGCTTGTCCAGCCGGACTTCGATGGAACACATCTCGGACGAGTGAGCAAGCTTCTTCGCCCGCTCGACCAAGGAGAACTTTCACTCCGCTGGCCCATGCAAAGCGAGCTCGTGGCGGCGTCGAAAACGTACGAAGATCAGCTGAAGGCCGCGCAAGCGGAAGAACAGACGGTCTATACCACAGTGATATCCAGCCTTTCATTGCCCAAGCAGCGCCGGCTCAATGAATATGCGAAATATTATGAAGCCTCTTACAAGGCCGCCAATGAAGGGCCACACACTTCGTTGCCGAAGTGGAAAAACTACATCCACTATCCCGCATCCACGTTCATGGACTATCTCACTAATCCGATCGAAAATATTGTGGGCCTTGAGCCACTTCCTCCGTGGGATCGTTACCATGGATTGGTCGTGGATACGGATGCCCATCTCCGACTGGCAAGTCTTCAGGCATGGCTCCGGCGTGGTCCCGCAGACGGCGACCTGCTTGCTCGCATCGCGAAAGCGGGACAGAGTGTTTATGATCCGTTCACGGGGCTGCCGATGTTGGTCAATATGAACAAAGGTGTCTTCTACAGTGTTGGCCATGATGGTAAGGATCAAGATGGTGATTCGGAGCTGGATGTTGTGGCGGAAATCCCCATCGGACATACCACGACTGCTTCAACGAAATCGGCAACAAAGGCATCCAAGACCAAATAAGTCCTCACGATCCGTCCAATTCTCCGGATCTTTCCCGCAACCCTCGGCTTGACAGCGCTCTCGGTCTTCCACACAATCACCGCGCAATCGTCAGCCGAGGGCATTCACGAGACACTTCATAAAACGATCCAATGGCCGTCGCTCAATGAAAAAAGCAAGACATTTCTGACGCCTATTCCGACTCAGATCGTTTCGAATGAGGAGTTCCATCCTATTCGTCAGACGGCTCAGCAGAAGGCCGTTGAACAGCTGGTTGCCTCTATGGTGGAGAAAGCAGCGGGCCGGCGAGGCGTCTCTCGTCGAGAGTTTTTGAGAACATCGGGCTCAATGGCGGCCGGGCTGTTGGCCATGAACACGTTGTTTGGCCGTTTCTTCAACATCGATGGGATAGCGCTGTTCGAGTCTGCGGCGTTTGCCGAACAACAGGGAGCGCCATATTTTATCTTCGATGTGCAGACGCATTATGTGAGTTCCAGCTATGATCCATCCGACGCCGAAGCCGGTCGCAAGGGGGCGGTGTCAAAACAGGCGCTGCTCTCCCTCAGAAGACATATTCGCGAGACTGGACTGAATCCACAGTTGGCAGGGGATCAAGGTTCCATCGACGATCTGTCGTGGAAGAACTTTGTGAAGGAGGTGTTTTTCGACAGTGAAACCAGCATCGGTTTGATCAGCACACCGCCGGGGCCCTACCCACAAGAAGCCGTCGTTCCTCCGAAGGAAATGGCGCATATCCGTGATGAGATCAATCGGTTGGCTGGTTCCCAGCGAATGCTGGCACACGGTCTTGTGACACCTCAACTTGGGCCGGCTGATCTGGAGTTTATGGCCATGCAGGCTGAAACGCTCCACGTCGATGCATGGAAGTGCTACACCGGATCGTGCCCGAAAGGATTCGACAGAGGCTGGCGTATGGATGATGAGCAGATCGCCTATCCGATGCTGGAACAGGCTCGGAAGCTCAAAGTGAAACAGGTGTGTGTTCACAAAGGCCTTCCCCTTGGTCCAGTGCCGGACTACAACCATCCGAGAGATCTCATCAAGGCCGCCAAAGACTTCCCTGATCTTAACTTTGTGGTGTATCACTCCGGACTCCGTGGAGTCGCCTCGATCGATCAGATATTTGCGAAGACCGGTGAAATCCCGTGGACCACGGAATTCTGTCGGATGAAGGAGAAGGAGCCTGGGATCTCAAACATCTTCATGGAGCTGGGTTCGACGTTTGCGCAGCTGGTGACCACCTATCCATTGATCTGTGCGCATCTGCTGGGACGGCTCATTCGTTCGTTCGGGGTTGATCATGTTCTCTGGGGAACAGATTCCATCTGGTATGGGACGCCGCAGTGGCAGATCGAAGCGTTCAAGCGATTCCAAATACCCGATGAGGTGATCGAGAAGCATCAGTATCAGCCTCTGACCAGGCAGGCCAAAGAACGGATTTTCGGTCTGAATGCCGCCAAGGTTTTTGGGATCGATGTCGAAACGAAGCGGAAGGCGCTGCCGGGTGATGCTTTGGGTCGTCTGAGGATGAGCTATTTGGAAGAGGGACCGGAGCCGAGTCAGCGAGTATATGGATGGGTGGCGGGGTAACGATGCGGGTCCTGTCAATGAGCGTCCCACCCGTCCTCGCACCCCGCCCGGTGTAGGGACCCCGCTGCGGGAGGGTAGGGCCCTGCTCATTGCCACCCGCATCAAGAGAAAAGGAGAGGAAGGAAAAAAATAATGAAAAGCGAGATCTTATATCCCGGTGCGTTTCCAATGGTGCGTGTGGAATTGTCGGAAGGCGAACACATCAAGGCGGAATCAGGTGCGATGGTGGCCTGCTCGCCGACCATCGACATTGAAAGCAAAATGGAGGGAGGATTTCTGGGAGCCCTGTCGAGAAAGTTTCTGACAGGAGAGAAGTTTTTCTTCCAGACGTTACGTGCCAGCCGAGGCGCTGGTGAGGCGCTGCTCGCGCCGACTGTGCCGGGCGAAATTGTCATCCTGGAACTCGACGGGGTCAACGAGTATATGGTGCAGAAAGATGGATTCCTGGCGGGTGCGGACGGAATTGCCATTGACAGCCAAATGCAAAGCATGAGTCGCGGACTGTTGGGCGGCGAGGGGTTCTTCATTCTGAAAATGAGTGGGAAAGGGATGCTGGTTCTGAACAGCTTCGGAGCCATTCACAAGATTGAATTGAAACCGAGTCAGGAATATATCGTCGATAATAGTCATCTGGTGGCCTGGTCGACCACAACCTCCTACAACATTGAAAAAGCGACCTCCGGCTGGGTGGCCAGTTTTACTTCCGGGGAGGGGTTTGTCTGTCGGTTCCGAGGGCCTGGAGTGGTGTATATCCAAAGCCGCAATCCTCGCGGCTTCGGCTCCTGGGTGCGACAGTTCATCCCGGTCTCCGAGTAACGGCAGCTAAAATGGCCGCCACGGTTGCTGTCTTCTTGATCAGTGGCTTGTCACTCCATGGCTGATACTGCACCCAACGCGCTCTGTTTCGGCGATGGATTCCCTGCCAGCGGTGTGCCCTGCGTCGTTCATGTCGACGGGCATGGACTCACGATCACCTTTCTCCAAAACATTCAGGGAGCTGAGAACGATTCCGATTCTGTGCCGTTTTCGGATATGAGCGTGTCTGCGGGTGGATTGGACCACGATCAACTCGTGGTGAAATGGGACAAGTTGGCTGAACAGCGGACTTTGTATCTGAAAAACCCTGATGTCATTCGGGCGTTCCGACAAGCGGCTCCACCTCACTTGAGCAGCCCGCTGGAACGGGCGGCGGAACAAGTCCGTCAGGTGCGGAAGCGACACCGAGTGGTCTGGGGTGTCGTCGGGGGGAGTCTGCTGGCTCTGGTTCTGGGGTTATGGTTTGGAAGCGACGTGCTGGTCGAACTGGCAGTCGATCGCATTCCCATTGAGTGGGAGCAGAAGCTGGGCGAATCAGCCTATCGCGACTTTCTTGGCGGGCAAGAGGTGATGCAAGAAGGTCCGGCGGTGGCGGCCGTCGAGGAGATGACCCGTCGTCTGGCCGGCCAGATTCCGGATAGTCCCTATCGATTCAAGGTCACTGTCGTGAAGAGTGATGTGGTGAATGCCTTTGCCCTGCCAGGCGGCTCTGTCGTGGTCTTTACCGGACTGATGAAAAAAGCGGAACGTCCGGAGGAAGTGGCGGGAGTCTTGGCGCATGAGTTGAATCATGTCTTGCAGCGACATGGACTTGAGCGGATCGTCAAGCAGCTGGGTTTCATCGCTGTGGCTTCGATCATTTTTGGGAACCAGGAAGGCTTGGGGCAGATGATGAAACAACTTGGCGTTGAATTGATGACGCTGAAGTTCGGTCGAGCCCAGGAAACCGAGGCCGATCTGACCGGTCTCCAGCTGCTGTACCGAGCCAAAATCGATCCCTCCGGTATGATCACCTTTTTCGAGCGGCTTGCGGAAAAGGACGAGGGGCGGGTCGAATTGTTGTCCACCCATCCGATGAGCGGCTCAAGGGCCGAGCGGTTGAAAGCCGAGCTCGCGGCCATGCCAAAGGTGATCCCAGAACCCTTCGCGTTCGAATGGGCTAAAATTCGAACGTCACTTGGCGTTCCGATCAGTATAGGCCCATGAGTCGTTTCCGTTTGATCCGGGTCGGAGTCATTGCCGATACCCATGGCCTCTTCGATCCGGCGATCCCCAAACTTTTTCATCGCGTCGATCACATCATTCACGCAGGCGATATTGGCGAGATATCGATTATCGAGCGGTTAAACGAGATCGCTCCGGTCACCGCTGTTTCTGGCAATGTAGATGGGTACGAAGAAAGCGGGTTCCCAACTGAAATCGCGATCGACTTGTCAGGATATCGGATCGCCATTCGCCACATTCTGTATGCAAGTGGCAAGCTCACGACAGAAGGGCGAGCCTTCCTTGATCGTACGCATCCAGACATCTGCATTTTCGGCCACACGCACCAACCGAGAAAAGAATGGCTCGGCAATACACTGTTGTTTAATCCGGGGTCAGCAGGGCCGAAACGATTCACGTTGCCCAGGATGTTGGGGAAAATCACAATTGGAACTCGGCTGTCGGCGGAACACATCAGGTTAAGGGATTGCACGACATGTCTCTAGGCTCTCACTTGAACCAGATTGTGCGGTATCACACATTATGTTAGATGAGGGCTCACATTACGAATGAGACATCGTAATCATTCTGACGAAAGGAGAAAATGATGAGCAAGTTCGGTCATCGAGTTGTTGCCACGACAGTGTTGCTGGGATTTATGGTGGTGAGTACTGCCTGCTACGGCCCGTTCAATCTCACCAAGAATGTCTATCACTGGAACAGCAATGTCAAAGGCAGCGGCCAAGTCAACGACAAATGGATGAAGGAAATCGTGTTTTTTGGCATGCTGATCGTTCCGGCCTATATGTTCTCGGCGTTGTTGGACACGTTTATCTTTAACTCCATGCATTTTTGGACCGGGGAGAGCCCAATTAAGGGATCGGCCATAGGCAGTAATGGCGACGAGAAAGTTGCGACGATGGGTGAAACGACGATCCGATGGTCTCCGGCGAATGATGGCGCGACTGTGATTTACGAGCGCCATGGTGTGGTCCAGCACCGGGCTACGATCGTCAACAAGGCAACTGGGTATCGTCTGGTCGATGAGAACGGTAATGTCCTGTCTGAGGCGGAGTACGACGCAGACGGAAGTGTTCAACTTCGAGACGGCAGTGGCCGGCTGATCAATCATTGGAGCAAGGAGCAGCTTCATTCGATGGTACAGCGTTCGGCTGTACTGGCGGTTCAGTGATGACATGTTCGTGAGCGGCCGGACAGTGTTGGCTGAGGAGTGAGTTTCGGTCTCATCAGTGTGAAGCGTCAACTCTGGACTCAAGAAAAAGTTGTTGCGCTCATCTGTGATTTGTCTATAATCATTCCCCCCACTTGATTGGAACGAATAGTTCATGAAGCCGAACTTTTTTATAAACATTGCTGGTGAATTCGGCTATACTTCGGATCGGTGTTTTGGTAACTAGTAGTGGGTACTTATATTCAATCTAATGGAGGAGGACTTATGTCGAAGAAAGTGCTCGTATTTTCTATCGCCGTCCTATTCGGTGCCCAGGCGGGTCTAGCAATGGCATCCAATCCGGACACGGGCCCAGGTTGCGGCTTAGGGAAGTTGGCTTGGGGTGAATACAAGGGCCAGAAGGAAATCGCCCCCCAGGTGCTGCAGGCGACCACGAACGGCACCTTTGGCAGCCAAACGTTCGGCATCAGCTTTGGAACATCCGGTTGCACCAACGATGGCAAGATCATGAGCGAGCAGAAGACCACGATGTTTGCATCGTTGAACTTCGAGGCGCTCTCTGCAGAGATGGCTCAGGGGAACGGCGAACACTTGACCTCCCTTGCTACTCTGATGGGAGTTCCGGCAGATCGCCACGCAGAGTTCTTTGCCATGACCCAGGAGCGTTATACGTCACTGGTTCAGGCTGGGGAAGCTTCTTCAGTTGCGTTGGTGAAGTCTCTCAATGATGCGATCGCGGGCCATCCGGTCCTCGCGCAAGCGTCGGTACGCTAAGCCGTTCCAAGGGCCCTGGCAGGAATGTCAGGGCCCTTGCTGTCTCTATTAATACCGTGGTACTTCCCCTCCTTGTCTTTCTGGTTTCTTTGCTCGTCCCAGTCTCTTCCAGCGCGCAGCAATCGGATCGTGACCAGTACCTCACGCAACTCATCGGTCAAGCGAAGCAATTGAAACTCGCGGACCAGCGTGAATGGCATCTCCTACTGCACTACCAGAAGGGCATCTTCGGAGGGTATGAAAGTGAACAAGACGACCACGGGTTTTTTATGTCTACGACCGGAAAGACGGATCCGAGTGCTGAACTGGTCGCGACTCTTGCACAATTCTTCTCTGCTGAATTGGTTGGCCGGTCACGACAGCCGGCTCAGTGTGCCTTTATTGCGCGATATCATTGGCTTAAAGAGCAGCTAAAGTTTGACCCGCTTCGCTTGCCGCCTGTTGCCTGTGAACGGTTTGATCGGTGGTATAACGATTTTGAAGCCGATTCTATTTCTCTCATTTTCCCATCGGCGTTCCTCAACAATCCCGCATCGATGTTCGGGCATACGCTGTTTCGTGTCGATCAAAAAGGCCAGACAGAACAGACCCGGATCCTTGCCTATACCATCAACTTTGCCGCCGATGTTCCTCCCGGCGCGGGCCTGGCCTATCCCATACGTGGGATTTTCGGAAGTTATAAAGGATACTTCTCGACGATTCCCTATTATCTCAATGTGCAAAAATACCGTGACATCGAAAACCGTGATATTTGGGAATATCGTCTGAACCTCACGGAAACCCAATTGCGGCGGTTCCTGATGCATGCGTGGGAGCTGGGGAATGCTTACTTTGACTATTTTTTCTTCAAGGAGAACTGCTCGTACCACATTCTGGCGCTGCTCGATTATGCCGATCCCAATCTGCATCTGACGGATGAGTTTCTGCTGTGGACCGTTCCGGCTGATACCGTCCGATTGATTGTGTCAAAGCCGGACCTGGTCTCGCAGATCACCTATCGCCCTTCCCGCAGCACCGTCATCAAGCGCAAGCGAGAATCCTTATCGGCTGAAGAACGGAACTTGGCCCATCGAATCACGCAAGATCTTACAGAACTCAACGCACCGTTGTTTGCTCGATTGAATCCTCCACGGCAAGCCTTTGTCCTTGATCTCGCATCCGATTATCTGCGGTACCGAATCGACACAACCAATTCTCCGAAGCCGGAGTGGAAAGAACGGAATCGTGAAGTGCTGAAGACCCGGAGTCAACTCCGGATTGCATCTGAGGAGTTTACCGTACGCCCCTTTGCCAAACAGCCTGAGCTTGGCCATAAAATGTTCAGAGCTGCCCTTGGTGGAGGCTGGCGAAACAACGATACCTTTGAGGAGGCGACGTTTCGGGGAGGCTATCATGACTTGCTCGATCCGGAGGTTGGGTATACGCCCGATGCGCAGATCGAGATGGCCTCCATCACGGTCAGACATTACAACCGAGCGGACCAGACACGAGTAGAACGGGCCACGTTGCTGAATCTTCTGTCACTCTCGCCCATCGACTCTGTGTTTCACGCACCATCCTGGAAGCTTAACATTGGGATGAACACCGTCCGGCACAACGATTGTCGACTCTGCAGCAACGGCTTCTTCAATAGTGGGATCGGCGGGGCGAAAGAACTGCGGCTATTGAAACGGGAGGTTCTGTTTGCATTTGCCGAAGTGGAAGGCAACGTTAGCGGCGCTTATGATGAAATGCATCGAGTCGGGGGAGGCGGAACAGTCGGGATGCTGGCCGATATTACAGAGCATTGGAAGATGATGGCGACCGGCTCGTATTTAAAATTTCCCCTGGGCGACAAGTCCGACGATTTCCGGTGGTATGTCGGATCCCGCC
>CAZAKX010000007.1:0-6162 GCA_964485915.1 uncultured Nitrospira sp.
CCTGATTCAAGATCGGCTCCTCAAGTCTAAACAGTTCAACGTGCTCTACAGCAAGCTGCCTGCGCTCGATTTTCTCGATCACCTGAATCAACAATCGATTGTCCTGGGATTTCCATTGCTGACGTTGGGCATCGTGACCGGAGCGATCTCAGCTGACTTTTCGCGTGGGTCCTATGTGAATTGGAATCCGGAGCAAACGTGGGCGCTCGTCACCTGGGTCTTCTACTTCGTCGTGTTGCTTGGACGGTTGACCGTTGGCTGGAGGGCCAAACGTGCAGCATACCTGACCGTCATTGGATTTGCCGGCGTGATTCTCACGCTTGTGGGCGTGGTGCTCAAGGGGCATAGTTCTTTGTCATGAAATAGGTGTAATGGTCCCATGCATCTGATTGTCGTTGGATTGAGCCATAAGACAGCCCCGGTCGAAATTCGAGAGCAGCTCGCTGTTCCAGAGAGTCGTCTTGGAGAAGCCCTCACTCGACTGTGTTCGTATCCCGGCATCAAGGAAGGCATTCTCCTCTCGACGTGTAATCGAGTCGAAGTGTATTCCGTCGTCGACGACGTGGACACTGGCTATGGACGGATCCAAGAATTTCTCGCCGACACCCATCTTTCCCTGTCTTCTGAACAACTGACCCCTCATCTCTATTGGCATACCGGGGACCGGGCGATCGCACATTTGTTCAGGGTAGCGGCCAGTCTTGATTCGATGATCATTGGAGAATCCCAAATCCTTGGACAACTTAAAGATGCCTTTGAAATAGCGCTGGCCCATAAGACGACCGGCGTGATCATGAACAAAGTCGTCAAGAAAGCGATCTCCGTCGCCAAGCGCGTGCGGACTGAGACGAAGATCTCAGAAATGGCAGTCTCAGTCAGCTATGCCGCGGTCGAGCTGGCGAAGAAAATTTTCTCGAATCTTCACGAGAAAACCGTGTTGTTGATCGGGGCCGGGGAAATGGCCAAGTTGGCAGCTCGACATTTGCTCGCTCACGGAGTGGGGCACGTGCGCATTACGACAAGAACGCCGCAACATGCCGTAGATCTGGCCGCTAAATTCGGTGGGACCGCGGTCCCTTTTGATCAGTTTAAGGACGACATGGCCTCGGCGGATATCGTGCTTGTCTCCACAGGGGCGTCCCACTATCTCGTCGGTGCAGAGGACGTGCATCGTGCAGTCCAGGAACGCATGAATCGGCCGATGTTCTTGATCGATATTTCCGTTCCTAGGAATATCGATCCGGCCGTTCGCCATGTCGACAACGCGTTTCTCTTCGACATCGACGATCTCAAACATCGGGTTGAACAAAACCGAGCCGAACGGGTGCAGGAAGCTGAGAAGGCCGAGCGGATGGTCCTTGAAGAGGTGACCACCTTACTCGACTGGATGAAATCCTTGGAGGTGACTCCGACGATCGTCGCTCTCCGAAGCCGGGTTGATGATATTAAGCGGGCCGAGGTGGACAAAGTGTTGAGCCGATTAGGGCATCTTTCTTCGCAAGATCGCGAACTCGTTGAGGGACTGGCCTCCTCGATCGTGAATAAATTAATTCATCGTACGATGGTCACGCTGAAGACCGAGGTGAATTCGTCGAACGGCCCGGCGTTCGTCGAAGCGGCCCGCCGGTTTTTCCATCTCGACCGTCCATCCCCATTCAGTCCAGAATCGAAAGACGATGCTGAACAGCCGCACGGACTCGATGAACCGCCAGAAGAATTCCAATCTGAAGAGCCGGCGCAGAAACCGTCGCTGCGTAAACAAGCCCGCTGACCCTCTGACAAACGAAAAAGGATTTCTGAGTGTCGACACAACCTAACCAGCGCCCAACATTGGTTCTTGGAACACGAGGGAGTAAATTAGCCCTGTGCCAAAGCGAATGGTTCCAATCTAAAATTCAAGAAGTGGCGCCGGAGGTTCGCGTGACGCTGCGAAAGATTCACACGTCCGGCGACAAGATTGTGGACGTTCCATTGGCAAAAATAGGGGGGAAAGGCCTGTTCGTCAAAGAAATCGAAGACGCCCTGTTCACCGGAGAAATTGATTTTGCCGTCCATAGTATGAAGGATGTCCCAGCGCAGTTGCCGGATGGGCTCGATATTCTCTGTATTCCACCCCGTGAAGATGCGCGTGATGCCTTCATCAGCCGTGAAGGGTGTTTGTTTCAGGATCTTCCAGTGGGAGCCACGATTGGGACGGCGAGCCTTCGACGCCAGGCGCAACTGTTACACGCCCGACCTGATCTGAAGATCGCCATGCTGCGCGGGAACCTTGATACCCGCCTGAGAAAACTTCAAGAAGGACAGTTCGATGCCATCATCTTGGCCGCGGCCGGTCTGCATCGACTGGCATGGTCCCAGGTCATCACAGAGTATCTTCCCCCCATCCTGAGCCTCCCTGCGATAGGCCAGGGAGCGCTTGGGATCGAAGGGCGGACCAACGATGGATTCGTGCGGGCTATCTTATCGCGACTGAATGATCAGGCCACTCACACAACCGTGACGGCGGAACGGGCCTTCTTGCACCGTCTCGAAGGTGGCTGTCAGGTTCCCATCGCTGCGTACGCCACCCTGACTGATGACCATCTGGCTTTGGATGGGCTTGTCGCAAGTGTGGATGGAAAGAGCATCATTCGCGACCAGATCAAGGGAACGCCTCAGCAGGCGCATTCGTTGGGTGTCCAGTTGGCTGATCGGTTGCTGTCGCGGGGAGGGGATAAGATTCTCCGGGAGATTTACGGATCAGCATGAACAGAGTACGGCAAACCGGTGGTAAGGTGTATCTCGTCGGAGCTGGTCCTGGAGATCCCGGTCTCCTGACCATTCGAGGAAAGGAGTGCCTGGAGCAGGCGGACGTCATTCTTTACGATTACCTTGCCAATCCAGCACTACTCTCCTACGCTCCAGATCAGGCTGAACGGGTGTACGTCGGACGGCGTGGGAAGGGATCGTACCCGGAGCAAGAGGGCATCAGTCGTCTCCTCATTGAGCGAGCGCGAGCGCAGAAGGTGGTGGTCCGGTTAAAGGGAGGCGATCCCTTTGTTTTCGGTCGAGGCGGTGAAGAGGCTGAAGCGTTGGCAGCAGCTGGGATTGAGTTTGAGGTTGTTCCTGGAGTGACCGCAGCCATCGCCGTGCCTGCCTATGCCGGGATCCCGGTCACGCATCGAACCTTAGCGTCGACGCTGACGATCGTCACCGGACATGAGGACCCCGAAAAATCTACCACGGCGTTGGATTGGTCACGACTCGCTGGCAGCCAAGGCACGTTGGTGTTTCTCATGGGCATGAAGAACCTCCCAATGATCACAACGCGGCTGATTGAAGAGGGTCTGACACCATCGACACCTGTGGCCATCACTCGGTGGGGCACAAGGGTCTCTCAACAAACTGTCGTCGGCACCTTGGCCGATATCGTGCACAAAGCTGAGGTGGCAAGGCTGGAGCCTCCGACGGTCATCGTCGTGGGCGAGGTGGTCCGACTCAGGCCAACACTCAACTGGTTCGAACAACGTCCACTCTTCGGAAAACGGGTGTTGATGACACGGGCAAAAGAACAAGCCGGCGAATTGGCTTCCCTTTTGGCCGGTTATGGAGCTGAGGCTATCGAAGCTCCGACCATAAAGATTGTCCCTCCTCTGGATTGGGCGCCTATCGATCAGGCGCTCTCCAAACTTGAGACCTACCACTGGATTATGTTCACCAGTGTGAACGGAGTGGACCGTTTCATGACTCGATTGTGGGCAAAGGGACTCGACTCCCGCTGCTTGGCAGGACGGCAGCTCTGCTGCATCGGACCCCGCACCGCTCAGGAGCTGGAACAGTACGGAGTTAAAGCGGATCTGATACCGACGGACTATCAGGCCGAAGGAGTGTTGGACGCACTCGCACAACAAAATCTCAAAGAGACTCGAATCCTGATCCCTCGTGCCGAGGTGGCTCGAGAGCTCTTGCCGGAGGAACTTCGTGCTCGTGGTGCGTATGTCGACGTCATTCCAGTGTACCGAACGATTACACCTGCTCACGATGCCGGAGGATGGCGGCAGCAGCTCATGGATCGTCTGATACATGTTGTCACCTTCACGAGTTCTTCTACCGTTCGAAACTTTGTGGCCATGCTCGGAGGGGTGGACGCCGTGAAGCCGCTCGTGCAATCTGTGACGATCGCGTGTATCGGACCCATCACAGCGAAAACCGCCGAGGAGTGCGGTTTGACGGTTTCGATCATGCCGAAAGAAAATACGATTCCTGCGTTGGTAGATGCCATTGCCCACCACTATAAACGCCATGAGCAGGTTGCCACGGGAGCTCGATCGTGATGCCAGCAGAGATAATATTTCGTATGTCTATATCAACAGGGAGGGTGAGATGGTTCCTGTAAAGTCTTTTATGATCCCCCGAGAAAAGTTCGTGACAGTGCCGCGTGATACCAACACGCAGACGGCCGCCCGCGTCATGCGAGACCGTGGAATCGGCAGCTTGTTTGTGACCAATGATCGCGAGATCATTGGAATCATCACAGATACGGACATGATGCGCCGAGTGGTTGCCGCCGGGGCCGACGCCACGAAGACCACGGTGGAGCAGATTATGTCGGCGCCGATCATGACCATCGAGGAGAATAAAACAATCCTGGATGCGAACGATCTGATGGCGCATTCTCATCTTCGTCATTTAGGGGTGACACGGGAGGGCCAGCTAGTGGGGCTCATCTCCGTTCGAGACCTGGTTGTCTTCTTGACGAACCTTCCCAGAAAGTAAGGACGCTATGCCGTTCCCGATTCAACGTCTTCGCCGACTGCGACAGCATGAGTCCATGCGAAGGATGGTCCGCGAGACGACGCTCTCCCCGTCGGATTTAATCTACCCGCTCTTTGTCGTGGAAGGACAGGATCGCCGTGAAGAAATTGCGTCGATGCCGGGTCAGTTTCGGCTCTCTGTCGATCTGTTGGTCAAGGAAGCCGACGAAATTATGAGGCTAGGCATTCCAGCTATTATTCTATTCGGCATTCCAGCGAACAAGGATGAGCGCGGAAGCTCAGGATGGGACCCCAACGGGATCATGCAGCGGGCAATTCGAGCCGTCAAGCAACAGGTGCCGGAGTTGCTGGTTACGACCGATGTATGCATCGACGAATATACGACTCACGGGCACTGCGGAATCGTGAAGAACGGCAAAATCCTGAACGATGAAACCCTGGAGTGCCTCACGCTGATGGCTCGCACGCATGCTGAGGCGGGAGCGGACATGGTCGCCCCTTCGGATATGATGGATGGGCGCGTCGCTGCCATTCGGAGGGAGTTGGATCGGTCTGGGTTCTCGGATCTGCCGATCATGGCTTACGCCGCCAAGTTTTCCTCGTGTTTCTACGCTCCCTTCCGAGATGCGGCGTTCTCGAGTCCGCAATTCGGCGACCGCCAGTCCTACCAGATGGATCCGGCGAATGCCCGTGAAGCGCTTCGAGAAATCGAACTCGATGTTGAAGAGGGCGCGGATATCGTGATGGTCAAGCCGGCGCTGCCCTATCTGGATATCATCGCGACGGCTCGTGGCCGCACACTGCTCCCCCTGGCGGCCTACCAAGTGAGCGGTGAGTACAGCATGATTAAGGCTGCGGCACAAGCGGGGTGGCTCGATGAATCACGCGCCATGATGGAATCGCTCTTGGCCATCAAACGGGCAGGAGCAGATCTCATCCTGTCATACTTCGCCAAAGATGCCGCCAAATTGCTCCACTGATCCACAATGAAGGTAACACGCGGATATTCCGGCGAGCCCCTGCGACCATATCCTGTAGGAACGATCGGAAATTTCGACGGACACCATCTTGGCCACCAGGCGCTGTTGCATCAGGTGGTAACGACCGCGCGCCAGGCCAACGGAACGGCTCTCGTGCTGACCTTCGATCCTCACCCCGTGAAAATTCTGGCCCCCGCCGCTGATTTGCGCTTCTTGACCGATGGGCAAGAGAAACTTGCTCGGTTCGAACAGGCAGGAATCGATGAAGTCGTCTTCTTGGAGTTTACCCGAACATTTGCTGCACTCTCTCCGGAAACGTTTGCCGAAGAGATTCTCTCCAAAGGACTTGGGCTCAAAGAGGTATTCGTCGGGCAGCATTTTGCGTTTGGACACAAGCGAGCCGGAACGATCAATGACTTGACCCTGTT
>CAZAKX010000007.1:6262-45882 GCA_964485915.1 uncultured Nitrospira sp.
AGCATTTTGCGTTTGGACACAAGCGAGCCGGAACGATCAATGACTTGACCCTGTTCGGTCAGCGATTCGGCTTCATCGTCCACCCCACTGTTCCCGTCACGATCGATGGAGGAGTGGTCAGCTCTACGAGAATCAGGCAGCTCATCATTTCTGGACAGGTTGATCAGGCCGCTGACTTGCTCGGCCGTCACTATGCGCTCAGTGGTGTCGTTACCTCTGGTGAAGGTAGAGGGCGGACATTAGGATGGCCGACCGCAAACCTTCGATTGCCTTCCGACCGCGTGGTCCCTGCTGATGGAATTTATGCGTCGGTCACGATCATCGAACAGAAGCGGCACGATTCTATCTCATACATTGGAACAAGACCCACCTTTGACGGTGGAGAACGTCTCTTGGAAGTGACGATCCTCGATGGAGCCCACAATCTGTACGGACACGACATTGCCGTTGAATTTATCGATCGGATTCGAGGAGACGTACATTTCGACGAGGTGGCAGCGCTGAGCCAACAGATCGCATCCGATGTGGATTCTGCCAAGACGATCCTTCGTCGACATCATGAAGCAATCAGAGGGTAAGGCATCCGTGCATCCCGTCATGTATCAATCTCCCCGCAAGGCCTGGCCTCCCGTACTTCACCGTATGGTCCGTACCGTTCGAACGAACAATCTTTTTCACCATGGCCAGCACCTTTTGGTTGCCGTGTCTGGTGGCCCTGATTCCATGGCGTTGCTGTCGCTTCTGGATTGCCTTCGTTCAAAGTGGTCGCTGACCCTGACCGCTGCTCACTGCAACTATGGACTGCGTGGATCTGAGTCGGAAGATGACCAGGCATTCGTCACGGCTCGTTGTACAGAACGGAACATCCCGCTCCATGTTCGACGGTTTCATCTCCTCGACCGGCGAAAGCCATCTTCGGTACAGGCAGTGGCCCGCGACCTTCGTTATCAGGCATTCGCTGAGATTGCCGAACAGTGCGGAGCGAACCGGATTGCGCTTGGCCATACGGCAGATGACCAGGCAGAAACAATCTTGTTGTGGTTGCTGCGAGGAACAGGGCTCACTGGTCTATCCGGCATGCCGGCTGTCCGAGATCACATGATCATCCGACCTCTGTACGAAACCGGGAGACGGGAGCTTCTGACTTATCTGCAGGATGCGGGAGTCTTGTTCCGGGAAGATTCCAGTAATGCGAAGCCTCTGTATTTGCGAAATCGAATTAGGCGGGAGCTTGTCCCGACCCTAAACCGGCTGGCGCCGGCAAGTCTTGATGCCCTCTGTCGACTCGCGGATATCTGTCGAGAAGACGATCGTTACCTAGAGCACCAAGCCGCCACTCTGTTCTCTTCGGCTGTGACATGGGAGCCTGGCGGAGGTTGGGCCATCGATCGTGGTTTTCTCTTGAAGTTTCCACGTGCCCTTCAACGCCGCGGCCTCCGTACTCTTATTAGAAAGAGCCTCAATCAACCGTACACGCTCGGCCTCCGGACGATGGATCGAGTCATGAGTATCGCAGCAAAAGGAAAGTCTGGTTCTCGCCTCGATGTCAGCGGTGGACATGTCATGGTGAGCGACCACCACGTGCGGTTTGTTCCACGTCACGAACCGATGATGTCTTATGATGGGCAACAGCCCGCTGTACTTGAAAACCGCATGACGGTCCCAGGTACGCTCATGTGGTCTGGAACGGGTCAGCGACTTCAGGTACAACTGGAAGCTTGCCGTCAGGCCCTGGCACCGCCGGAGAGAAACCGGATTGTGGTAGACGCCGATCGCGTCTCTCAACCATTGATCGTGCGAAGTTGGTCACCAGGCGACCGATTTCAGCCGTGCGGCATGCATGGACATTCAAAGAAAGTTCAGGACTTTTTTACTGATCTCAAGATACCTCGGTCGGTTCGTTCCCGTATTCCACTGGTCGTGGCGCCAGAAGGAATCGTGTGGGTTGTGGGGTATCGGCAGGATCAACGTTGGCTACCCACGGCTTCGACGGAACGCTGGTTGGTTTTAACCGCCGACGATGTATCTATAAAAGAGGGGACTGAGTGAGATGGAACGAATGTTTGGGCGCCCAATCGTCACCCAGGAACAAATGCGGAGCCGTATCCGAGAATTGGGGCGACAGATCAGCATCGACTATGCGGGCAAAGATCTGGTGCTTGTCGGTGTATTGAAGGGGGCCTATGCGTTTTTTGCCGATCTCGCTCGTGCGATTCGAATTCCAGTCCGTGTTGATTTCATCATTGTGACGAGTTGCGGAACTCGGGCTAAGACCTCCGGGAAGGTGAAGTTAGTGACGCACCTGACCGAAACAATCAGAGGCAAGGACGTGCTTCTCGTTGAGGATATTGTCGACTCAGGATTGACGGTGCAGTACCTGACGAAGACCTTGACGAAGCAGAAGCCGAAAAGTATCAAGGTATGCACGTTACTGAGCAAGCCGGAACGCCGAGTGGTCGACGTGCAGGTGCATTATGTCGGCTTCAGGATCCAGAATGAATATGTGGTTGGTTACGGACTTGATTACCAGCAGAAGTATCGCAATCTTCCTTATCTCGCCGTGCTCGATCAGTTGAACGAGGAAGAGACGTAGCTTTTCTCAAGAGCTGTTGGCAATTTGCGGAATGCTATGTTAACATCACAACGAATTTTCAACAGGTTGCTTCGAACATCCCGGCCAAGGAGAACTGGATGAATTCCCGGGTCAAGAACTTGCTTTTTTGGGTAGTTGTCGGCTTGTTCATGATTCTCCTCTTCAACCTATTCAGTGTGCCGACCCATGCGCCAGAAGAAGAAGTGATATTCAGCGAGTTCATGGCAAAACTCGATAAAGGTGACTTTGAAAAAGTCATCATCAAGGGCAATCACATCAGCGGTGTCCTCAAGGACAAGACGCGCATCCGGACCTACTCAGCGGATTATCCTGAATTTGTCAAAAATCTTAGGGAAATGGCCGTGCAGATTGAGGTGAAACCACCGGATGAAAGCCCATGGTATATCACCTTCCTGGTCACATGGGGACCATTCATCCTCTTCTTAGGACTCTGGTTTTTCCTGATGCGCCAGATGCAAATTGGCGGAAATAAGGCGCTGTCCTTCGGCAAGAGCCGCGCGCGCATGCTCACGGAGGAGAGGAAAAAGGTTACATTTTCTGATGTGGCCGGTGTTGATGAGGCTAAAGAAGAAGTTCTCGAAATCATCGAATTCCTGAAAGATCCGAGAAAATTTCAAAAGCTCGGAGGGCGAATCCCTAAAGGCGTACTCGTCGTGGGTCCTCCGGGAACCGGAAAGACCTTGCTGGCGAAAGCCATTGCCGGTGAAGCAGGGGTGCCGTTCTTTAGTATCAGCGGCTCTGATTTCGTCGAGATGTTCGTCGGAGTGGGAGCCTCTCGAGTTCGTGATTTGTTTGAGCAAGGGAAGAAACATGCCCCGTGCATTATCTTCATTGATGAGATCGATGCCGTCGGCCGGTTGCGGGGCGCCGGCCTCGGCGGTGGCCACGATGAGAGGGAACAAACGCTTAATCAGTTGTTGGTTGAAATGGATGGCTTCGACACGACTGAAGGTGTAATTTTGGTTGCCGCAACAAACCGTCCTGATGTGCTCGATCCCGCCTTGCTGAGACCGGGTCGTTTTGATCGGCAGGTTGTCGTCAATCGTCCAGATGTCCGCGGGCGTTCCGAGATTTTAAAAGTCCATACCAAAAAGGTGCCTGTCGCAACCAACGTGGAGATAGAGAAGATTGCCCGAGGAACACCAGGATTTTCCGGAGCTGATCTGGAAAACCTGGTAAACGAAGCGGCGCTGTGGGCGGCTCGGCAGAACAAGAAAGAAGTTGAAAACATCGACTTTGAGATGGCCAAGGACAAAGTCATGATGGGTGCCGAGCGCAAAAGCATGATGCTCACCGATGAGGAAAAGCGAGTGACGGCCTACCACGAGGCAGGCCATGCCTTAATGGCAAAGCTCTTACCAGGAACAGACCCTGTTCATAAAGTAACGATCATTCCGAGAGGTCGAGCCTTGGGAGTGACCATGCAGCTGCCCACTGATGACCGGCATAACTATTCCAAGGAGTTCCTGTATAATACCTTGGCGATTTTAATGGGTGGACGCGTTGCCGAAGAGCTGGTGTTCAAGCATGTCACGACCGGAGCTGGTAACGATCTCGAGCGTGCAACCGACCTTGCTAGAAAAATGGTCTGCGAGTGGGGGATGAGTGAAAAATTGGGGCCACTGACGTTTGGACAAAAGGAAGATTCCGTATTTCTTGGCCGAGACTTTACCACCAAACGGGATGTCAGCGATCAGGTCGCGCTTGAAATAGATCTTGAGATCAAGCGCTTTGTGACTGAAAATTATGAGCGCGCCAAACGCGTCCTGACCGAACAAATGACAAGCCTCAAAGCTTTGGCAGAGGCGCTCCTTGAAAAAGAAGTGCTGGACGCGCCGGAAATCGATCAGATTCTCTTACAGTCCTCCTCTCAAACCGTTCCTGCCTAAACGTATAGTGATTCAGCGACGGCTCTCACGGATGTGAGGGCCGTCGCATTGTATGTACAGCGCGCCTGGATATTCGATTGAATCCATGCGGTGCGGGTCATGATTTACCAACCGCCATTCGCGTCGTACGATTTCCAGGGGAAATAGTTGGATCACGCCTCACCCCAGCCACTGTCTTCTCGGAATTGGTTTCTGGCCAAAGGTCGTAAGCTTCACTGGAAGTCTCGTCCGCTGATCATGGGGGTCGTGAATATCACGCCTGACTCCTTCTATGATGGCGGCCGGTACGATTCGCCGGAAAGAGCGATCGCGCATGCATTAGAACTCGTCGAACAAGGCGCGGATATTATCGATATCGGAGGGGAATCAACGAGACCTGGCGCAGTCGCGGTGAGTGAGCATGATGAACTGGGTCGAGTGATCCCGGTGCTGGAAGGCTTAGTACGTCACGTATCAGTTCCCATCTCAATTGATACGACCAAATCTCGAGTGGCTCGTCTTGCGCTCGACACCGGCGCATCGATTATCAACGATGTGAGCGCCCTTCGACAGGATCCGGATATGGCCGATGTTATTGCACAGTCGGGTGCGGCTGTTGTATTGATGCACATGCAAGGCACGCCGCAGACAATGCAACAATCTCCTCAGTACGCAGATATCGGAGCCGAAGTGGTGCAATTCTTTGAAGAACGTGTAGAGACCGCACTTCTGGCTGGGATCGCTCGAACCAATATCATTCTTGATCCAGGATTTGGTTTTGGTAAGCTGTTGTCTCACAATCTTGCCCTATTGAGAGGGTTGTCATCGTTCACGATGTTGAATTGTCCGTTACTCGTTGGATTGTCACGGAAAGGTTTCATCGGGAGCATCGTGGGAAAAGCCGTAGACCGCCGCGAATGGGGAACAGCAGCGGCCGTCGCACTGGCCGTTGATCGTGGGGCAAAAATTGTGCGTGTTCACGATGTTGCGATGATGATCGATGTCGTTAAAATGGCCGCCGCTTTGAACCCACTCTGGGCAACCGACGAACAGGAGCACGATGCGTAAATTATTTGGCACAGACGGTGTCCGCGGGGTTGCGAATCTCGATCCTATGACCAGCGAAATGGCGATGCAACTAGGGCGAGCAGCCGCGCATATCTTTATGCGCCGTGCTGGTCGTCATCAGATTGTGATCGGTAAGGATACTCGGATTTCAGGCTATATGTTGGAATCTGCTCTGATGGCTGGGATCTGCTCAATGGGTGTTGATGTGCTCTTAGTGGGGCCTATGCCTACCCCCGCCATCGCATTCTTAACCAGGAGTTTACGTGCGGATGCGGGGGTCGTGATTTCTGCTTCACACAACCCGTATCAAGATAACGGAATCAAGTTCTTTTCGAGCAATGGGTTCAAGCTACCTGACGAAGTTGAAGCTCGAATCGAAAAGCTGATCATGTCTGACGAAATTCGCCATCTCCGTCCGACGGCGGACCTTATCGGCAAAGCGTACCGCATTGACGATGCGGAAGGACGGTATATTGAATTTGCAAAGCGATCCTTGCCGAAGGAGTTGGACTTTCAAGGAATCAAGCTTGTGGTTGATTGCGCGAATGGTGCTGCGTACAAAGTGGCTCCGACCGTCCTGAGAGAATTGGGGGCTTCTGTAGAAGTAATCGGCGACAAACCTAATGGGATGAACATCAATTCTGGATGCGGCGCAGTCCATCCTGATCTCCTTCAGGAAACCGTGCTTCGTCAGAAGGCAGATATCGGTATTGCCCTCGACGGTGATGCCGATCGAGCAGTTTTTGTCTGTGAGCAAGGGACGGTCATCGACGGGGACCATGTGATGGCAGCCCTTGGGCTCGATCTCCAACAGAATGGACTCTTGGCCAAACAGACATTGGTTGGAACCGTGATGAGTAATTTTGGGTTAGAGTTGTCGATGGCCAAAGCAGGCATTACACTGGTCCGAACACCGGTCGGAGACCGGTACTTGCTTGAGCGGATGTTGGCGGAAGGGTATAGCTTCGGCGGAGAACAATCCGGGCATTTTATTTTTCTTGACCACAACACGACCGGAGACGGCCTCGTTTCAGCACTCCAAATGTTGTCCTTGATGAAGCGAACGAAGAAACCCTTGTCAGAATTGGCGAAAGCCATGACTGCCGTCCCGCAAGTCTTGGTCAATATCCAGGTGAAACAGAAGCCGGTCTTGGAGACGATTCCAGATGTTGATCGAGCAATACAAGAAAGTAATCGACGCCTGAATGGAAGTGGACGTGTCGTTATCCGATACTCTGGTACTGAGCCATTATTGCGAATCATGGTGGAGGGGGAGCAGTCCACGCTTGTGAATGAAATTGCCGACGATCTTGCCAGGGTTGTACGAGAACATATCGGATGAGCGTTCCCGTACATGAGGAACGCTCATGCTCCCATCTCTCACGGTCGCATTTCTTCTTGGTCTTCTTGGCGGGTCCCAGCTCCCATTTTTCCCGCTCTTCCTTTTCGCGCTGTTCAGCGGCACCGCCCTTGGTTTCAGCCTCGTCGAACGAGCTGGGTACCTTGACACACGCCGTACGCTGGCTCTGTACATAAGCCTTCTCTCAGGGGTCGTCTATTGGAGTGTCACGACTCCGACACCATATCCTCATCCACCGTCGTCAGATTTTTATAACGGAATGAGTGCTACCATTACCGGACGGGTTGTCATGCCGGTTCAGTACGGTGTAGGGCGTCAGACCATCCTTCTTGAGACCGATGGCATGATGATGCCATCCAGGCGGATACGCGTCGTATGGCGAGGCGCTGATCTGACGCTTCACCAGGGTGATCGCATTAGGTTCCAGGGAACTCTTCACCATCCAAGGGGATTCTTAAACCCAGCCGGCTTCGACTACGCAGCCTATGTAGAGCGTCAAGGCATTGATCTTGTTACGACGGTGAGCGGTCCTCATGCAATCAAGCTTATCGAAAAGCCGCTCAATGGGCGATGGAGTTTCTGGAGTCAGATCGATCAGTGGAGAGCCACCATCCGGCAGGCTGCAGTCCACACATTGAGGCAACCAGCGTTGGGGATCTTTCTTGGCATGATCATCGGTGAACGTGGTTACCTCGAGCAGGACATGCAGGAATGGTTTATGATTACCGGAACCGTTCATCTGCTCTCGATCTCAGGCTCACATCTCGGGCTGGTTGCCGTGATATGTTTTTGGACTGTGAAACGAGCCATCCTATGGCTCCCTCCTACATGTGTATTGGCTGTATCGCGAAAAATCACTCCCTCAAAAGTTGCCATTCTGTTCACTTGGCCGGCTGTCGCACTGTACGCCGTGCTTGCCGGGGCCGAATTGGCGACCATACGTTCGCTTATCATGATTACCTTAGGAATGGTGGCGGTCTGGCTCGGACATGAACGTCATCTTGGGCACGCAATGGCAGCGGCTCTTCTAATCATTGTTTTGCATGATCCTCGAGCGATCTTTGACATATCCTTTCAGCTCTCCTTTCTGTCCGTACTGGCAATCATCGGTATGATGTCGAACATACGATCTGGAGAAGCAGAAGAACGCGACCTCCATCGTACTCTTCGATGCCGGGTCAGAACTCATGTGTTCGGAGCTTTTTTGATGAGTGGGGCGGTGACATTGGTCACACTTCCACTGGTCGCATTCTATTTCAATCAGGTTCCATGGATGGGGATCATGATGAACCTCGTGGCTGTCCCGTTTACCGGTTTTGTACTGGTACCGCTAGGATTATTGGTCTCACTATGGACCATCGTGGCAGAAAACGATTCACTACTTATCGCGAAAGGTCTGGAGCAGTTATTTAACTGGTTGGTATCGGGACTTCGTTGGTGTGCTGCTATCCCCGGTGGAGAGTGGCATGTGGCGGCTCCATCAATTCCCATGATGATATTGTTTTATGCGGGAGTGCTGTTAGCAGGTATCCAGGCGGTGCCAAGGCGCTTTCGAATCGTGGGTGCTGGCACCATCGTTGTGTTGCTTGGTTGGTGGTTGGTTGCTCCCGGCATGCCAGGAGACGGTGACCACTGGCGTGTCACGTTCCTTGATGTCGGGCAAGGAGATAGTGCTGTCATTGAGCTTCCCGATGGCCGAACGGTACTTATCGACGGTGGAACGCGTCACGAGAGGTTTGATATGGGGCAAAGAGTGGTTGCACCGTTTCTTTGGAATCGGAGGATCCATCATATTGATTATGTTATTGGGACACATCAGCAACTGGACCATGTGGGTGGACTGGTCTGGATACTTCGTCATATGTCCATTGGGCAATTTTGGGGCGGAGGCATCGCTCGGCCTGAGCAATTCTCCCAAGACCTTCAATCCGCTCTTCGCGTTGGTGGGATCAGTGAACACGTTGCAGTACTCGGGCAAGACTTGTTGCATTCGAGTGCCTGTCAATTGAAGATTCTTAACCCATCTGAAAGCGCCACCGGGTTGGATGTGGCCCGTCTCCAAAGCGGGACCTCATTGAACAATCAGTCCATCGTGTCACGACTCCAGTGTGGTGTGCACTCTATTCTATTCGCCGCTGACATCGAGACTGACGGATTGAGCCGGTTAACAATAGACGGCCGCCGTCCCGTAACTTTACTGAAAGTGCCTCACCATGGAGCACACAGTTCCCTTGATCGGGACTGGATCCGCCAGGTCCGCCCACAGCATGCCGTCATCTCAGTCGGGGCCACCAACCCGTATGGGCATCCAGTGAAATCTGTGGTTCAAGCGTATAAGGACCAGAAGACGGCGGTATACCGTACAGACCGTGACGGAGCAATCTGGGTGACTGGGCGACTATCGACATCAGAATTTACTGTGAGCCGTATGCGTGATCTCGTTATGGAACCCATTGATCTCCTCAACTGCCCATGGCGTTGTGAATACAACAACTGGCACCGCCTCTTACTCTCATCCAGCTGACCGATCACTCACCCAACTTTCGAACATTCCTGGGTCTCTCATAGGTTCTGTCTCTGGCGTACAAGACCGGCGAGGAATGACAGTTTTTGGCTCTTTCTGGCAAGGATGATAGAAGAGCACACAAAAAGTACCAATTTTTTCACAGTCTTAGCCTAATGCTAGCAAGGCACAGCATGTGCAGAAGACTCGTCCCATACTAGCGCTCTGACCGAAGGGGGTCCTGATCATGGCCAAGCTTGTTCGTATAGTCATTCAGCTTCCGGTCGAGCTCAAGGAAAAACTGGATGCCCTCAAACAGCAGGGATACACGACAAGTGGCTTTATCAGGGCCACGTTGGAACGGGAGCTTAATAAACTTGATGTACGCCAAGATCCCACAGTTCGAAAAGCGGTCACGAAATGAAGACCTTCGTTTCGAGGAGAGCATAAGCCAGTGGCACGATTATCTGATTTGATCCGAGAGCAAGCCTCTCATCCCCAGGGGAGTGGAGCGCGACCTCACCCTGCGGCTGCCTCCTCGTTCCAACAAGCCGATCGTTCTTGGATCACTTCCACGAGGCAAGAAATCGTCCGGATCAAGGAAGCCATCTGTTCCAACAAAGTCCCGGATATCAAAAGCTGCGCCATTTACGCTGAGCAGCTTGTTCAACGACTGCAGCAGAGCGATGACCTCGTCGGGTGGGCGTTGAACGGGCAGACTGATGACTATCTGGTCGACAATGCGGTGCATGTCGCAGTTCTGGCCATGAAGGTTGGAATCGGTCTGCACTATCGAGACCAAGATCTAGAGCGCCTGGCATTGTTGGGTTTGCTCCATGACATCGGCATGTGGACAGTCCCCGAGTTACTCGTCACGAAACGGGGAGTCTTATCTGAAGAAGAACGAGACATCATTCGCACGCATCCCGAGAGAGGTCGCCGAATTCTTTCCGGACAGGGTGCCGTGTTTGAATGGATCGCCGGCATCAGCGCGCAGGAACACGAACGATGGGATGGCAGCGGGTATCCATGTCGGCTCAAAGGCGCACAGATCGAAGAAGCTGCACAGATTATCGGAATTGTTGATACGTTGGATGCCATGGTGACGACCAGGCCGTATCGTCACAACATCTCACCCCATCTAGCCATGCGCGAGCTCCTCCTTCATGGCCGGACAACCTTTTCCCTTCCCGTGTTGAAAGCCATAGGGGATCAGATCACGTTGTATCCGATCGGAACTGTTGTACGACTCAATACTGGAGAAACCGTGACGGTCACGAAAACCAATTCACGTTATCCACTCAGGCCCGTCGTGACACTCACCAAATTCGATGAAGCGAGTGAGTTGGACCTCTCACAAGGCATGTCACGGCATATTGTGGAAGTCATGCACGGTAGGGCGGCAGCGTAGGAGAGGCGCTATGCTTCGATTGTGTACGAAACCGATCGCTGTTGTTGGAATGGCAGCCGGTGTTGGTCTTCTCTTATTGGTTGGATGTCGAAACCCTGGGCAATCGACACTGCCGCCTTCAGCAGTGAGCGCCAACCCACAAGTACTTCCTCCGTTGCCCAAAGGGGATGTGTTTGCCGACGAAACAGTCCCAACGGCTGACGCTCTGATCGAAACAGGCGACACCTTGGAGGTGGTCATTCGACGCGGAGCGGGGGAAGAGAAGTACAGCAGTTTAGTGCGAGAGAACGGGTCCGTCTCCGTTGGATTCATAGAGGTGCTTGTCGGAGGCGTCACGGTCGCTGAGGCTGAGCAGCGAGTGCAAGATGCGGCCAGACCGTTTATGAGGGAGCCCAGGGCCCAGGTTACGCTCAAGAAGAAACTGCTCAAGATCAAACGGGTTTTCGTATTTGGGGACGTCAAGAAACCAGGGATGGTTCCGATGGCACGGAATATGACGGTGCTACAGGCGCTGGCAGCTGCGGACAATTTCTACGAGACGGCACTCTTGGAGGAAATCAGAGTAGTCCGAGGTGGAGACTTCACAAACCCGAAGATCTTGACGGCTGATTTAGCTCGCCTCTTCACATACGGCGACCTCTCGCGAAACATCGCACTCGAAGAAAACGACGTCGTGTTTGTTCCACGTGAACAGCTCGGAGACGCGACGGAAGCAGCGAAGAAGCTTACACCGATCCTTCAAGCTGCGATCATGCCGATTTATCCGGCATACTTGATCCCAGCATTTACTTCGTTCAAGCCATAACGCGATGGGCTAAGACGAGAGTTATTCATGGCGCAATACGAACTGAACGTCATCGATTACTGGCTGATCCTCAAGAAGCGCAAGTACCTGATACTACTGTCCGCTGTCATGGTCGTGGTCTTTACATTCCTCTTTTCCGAGTTTCTCAAACCCAATCCAATCTACGAAGCCTCCGCAAGGGTAAAGTTTGAACGGAGTGCGACGATGGCCCAGCAGCTATTGGAATCACTCTCCTACTCGAACCTCAACGACATCGGTACACAGATCGAATTCATCAGGAGCTTTCCGGTCATGGAGCGGGTAGCAACAGAACTTGGCCGGGTCGCCCCGGGCACATCGGAGGAGGAGAAACGGTCAGCCGCGTATCTCAATATCATTTACAACTTGGGCCAAGAGATCACGGCACAACGTGAAGGCGATACGAACATCATACGTATTTCTGCCACATCCGATCAACCTGAACAGGCTGAGCGGATGGCCAATTCCACTGCGTCCGCCTATCGAGTGGAAAATATTGCGACCCGCAACCGCCTCGTCACCGAATCGAGACAGTTCGTGGAAGAACAGTTGGCGAATTTGGAGAAACATCTGAATGACTCTGAGGAGGCGTTGAGGACGTTTAAGGAAAAAGAAGGACAAGTGTTTCTGTCCGATGAAGCGAGAGCTGCATTGGATACCTTCACTCGACTTGAAGAACACTATAATGAAGTGTTGCGAAAGCGTGCTGAAGGCGAGCGTCAGATCGAGGTGTTGAAACGATCTGATGCGATCATCGGTAATCAAACCGGCCGAATCTTTACTGAAGAACAAAATGCGCTTCTCACAATCTTGAATCAGCGGTTATTGGATCTGATTCAAGAGCGAGACACGTTGCTCATTAACTACACGTTGGATCACCCGCAAGTGACGGAGCAACAGAAGAAAATTGACAATGTCAAATCGGAAATGATCAAAGAGCTGAGCTCCAAGGTCTCCACTCTGATGGATCGAGAGGACGCGCTCCAAGAACAGCGGAATCACTACCGAAAGCGCTATCTCGGATACCCGCGGGCTGCGATTCAAATGACGCGATTGGAGCGTGAGGTCAAGGTCAATACGGATCTGCTTGCGACGCTGAAGGCCAAACATCAGGAGTTGCTGATCAAAGGAGCGGAACGAATCGAAGAAGTCACGATCATCGCTCCAGCGATGACGCCCACAAGCCCCATCAATGCCTCGAATGTGACATTGAACTTGATGATCGGGGGGCTGATGGGATGCTTCCTTGGAATCGTACTGGCGTTCGGGCGTGAGTCCTTTGATACCTCTATCGGGACCATCGAGGGAGTCGAAGAGTTTCTCAAAGTCCCTGTCCTAGGAATTATTCCGCAATTTGACCACAAGGTCCTAAAGGACATGGCTCAGGAGGCGTTGCCTCCGGACACACCGTCCTCCGTGGCTGAAAGCTTATCGAAATTGATCTGTTTGCTCGATCCCAAGTCTGTCTTGTCGGAAAGTCTTCGCTCGCTACGGACCAACATTCAATTTGCCAGTTTAGACCGCCGAGTCAAATCGATCATCTTTACCAGTGCCGGGCTTGGAGAAGGTAAGAGCACCTGTGTCATCAATTTGGCCATTACCATGGCGCAAGAAGGAATGAAAGTCCTCCTGGTGGATGCCGATCTTCGTAAGCCCATTGTGCATCAGCGGCTTGGGCTAGACCGAGAACCGGGCTTGGTCGATGCATTGCTTGGGACGACCTCTTGGCGAGCGTATGTTCGCTCGGCCACAGATCTGATGCTTGGGACGGTCGGTGTCGATCGGTTCATGAACACACCTGGGCTGGATAACTTACATGTCCTGACCAGTGGGTCGGAATCAGGCAATCCAAACGAGTTTCTGAACATCAATAAGATCAAAGCCCTGACAATCGAAATGCAAGAAGAGTACGACATTGTGCTGATCGATACCCCGCCGATTCTTCCGGTCACGGATGCGGTTGCCTTTAGCTCTCGCGTCGACGGGACCATTTTGGTGTACCAGGTCGGTCGAATCGGGCGGAATGCGCTTAAACGTGCCAAATTCTTGCTCGACCATGCCCAGGCCAATGTGCTTGGTGTGGTCCTGACAAACGTGAAATCGGAAGTAACGCCGGAGTACGGGCTTTATCGCTACGAGTATCGCTGACGTGACTTCAGGAGCTTCACCGCCATGCAACCAGCGGCTATTAGCGCACAAGACAGTCTCGTGGTTTCAGTACTGGCGGTCGCAATCGCATTGGGTCTTACACTCACGACACCTGCGATCGGCCTACAAGCCGTCCTCGGGTTTTTAATCATCCTGATAGCCTTCACTTCCGTATCGGCCGCGCTCTACCTCCTTATCGCGTCGATGTTGTTGTCGCCGGAGATTGCAATTGGGCGGATCGAAGGACGCGGTGTCGGAGGACGAGAGCTGTCGTTCCGAATGGACGACATTCTCTTGGTCATCATCGGAGCGAGCTGGCTTGTTAAGAATATTCTCTACCGCGAACTGGCGTTGTTCCGCGAAACACCGCTGAATCGACCGATCGCCGCATACATGGTGATCTGCGTCGTTTCAACGTTATTCGGCGTGCTCAATGGACATGTCAGACCGATGACTGGATTCTTCTTTGTGCTGAAGTACTTTGAATATTTCTTTGTGTTTTTCATGGTGGTCAACCACGTGCGTTCTCAGCAACAGGTCGTGGGGCTCGTGGTGGCGTTACTCGTCGTCGGCCTCCTCGTGAGTTTCTACGCCATCTCTCAAATACCCGGCGGTGTACGCGCCTCCGCACCCTTCGAAGGAGAAAGCGGAGAGCCCAATACGTTAGGTGGCTACTTAGTATTTCTGCTTGCCATTATGACGGGACTGTTACTGCATGTCCAAGTCGGCGCGATTCGTGTCGCATTGTTGGTACTTGGCGGATTTGCCATCTTGGCGCTGATGGCCACCTTGTCGCGGTCTTCCTATCTGGCCGGCGCCGTCCTGCTGGCAGCCGTAGGGTTAACCCAGTGGCGACGGCCACGTGTTGTCACAGTTCTGCTTCTCATCATCGCCTTGATCCCATTGTTTGCACCGGAGAACGTCAAACATCGTGTGAACGAAACATTCTTCGGTCGCCAATATGGCGGAGAAATCAAAGTCGGAGCTGTTGGGCTTGACCTTTCCACAACGGAGCGACTGAAGTCGTGGGCGTATGTCTTGAAAGATTGGGTTCATGATCCGATCCTGGGTCGCGGAATCACTGGGTATGCGTGGGCGGATGCACAGTACGTCAAGATCATCGGGGAAACGGGTCTTGCGGGCATCGTGGCCTTCGGGTTTATCGTCTATCGCCTCTGGCGATGTGCCCGAGAGTCGTTTATGTCGCAAACTGATCCGTTTGCAAAAGGACTGGCTCATGGATTCCTCTTAGGCTTGGTCGCCATGCTTGCGCACGGCGTGGGCGCCAATACCTTTATCATCATTCGCATTATGGAGCCGTTTTGGCTTTGTGCCGGCCTCGTCATGTTGTTACCGACTCTATCAGCTGAAGGAGAGGTATCTCTCAAGCTGAAGGAGGAGACGTGACCTGGTTTCTCTTTTGTTATTGGTATGAGCCGGATGCTCCTCGGGATCCAGTTGGATTGGTTCGTATGTGGAAATTGGCAGAGACACTCGGTCAAATCGGAGATCGGGTCACGGTGTTTCCCCCTCGGTATCGATCCGCGGCGAGTCGTCGTGCCTGCACAGTCATTCCCATCAAGGTGATCCATCTCCCGTTGATTCGTCCGCTATCGTATGCTCTGGGATCGTTTATTCAAGGACTGGTTCGTGCACTCCTGACCAAGCCGGACGTAGTGTACTACCGATGGATGGATAGTCCGCATGCATTGATTCTCGCCAAGTTGCTGCGAGTACCATGCGTCTGCGAAGTGAACGGCGAGCCGGTTCCTGACTGGCTCGGCGATCGAACATGGTGGGTTCGCCGCCTGAAAGAACTGTTGGCCAGACTCGCCTTCAGGCACTGCGATCGGCTTGTCGTGCTGACCGACGGGTTGCGGTCGTTGCTTCATGATCGCTATGGGGTTCCCCTTGAACGGATCGCAGTGCTTCCCAGCGGCACAGACGAGCAACAGTTTGCTCCACGCGATCCTGTGGCCTCTCGCCTTGAACTTGGTCTGTTACCTGCTCGTCCGTACATCGGGTTTGTTGGGAGCTTTTACCGCTATCAAGGTCTTTCTTGTCTGCTGGATGCGATGGTGTTGATCAAAGAAGCCTGCCCAACTACGCAACTTCTACTCGTGGGCGATGGGGAGGTGGTCGAAGAGCTTAAGCAACAGGCGAGACGTCTGGGGATGGAGGACAACATTACCTGGACCGGTCGTGTTCCCTACTGGGAGGTCCCGGTTTGGATTGGTGCCATGAATCTCTGTGTGGCCCCCTTTTGCGGAGACCGTGGAGAGACTTCTCCGGTGAAGATCTTTGATTACCTCGCGTGCCAACGTCCGGTGGTTGCTAGCGCGATTCCATCGGTGGTGTCGACATTCACTCCTGATAGTGGTGTGCAACTGATCGCATCGGACCAGGCTCGCCCACTGGCCGACGCCATCATTACCCTGTTGAACGATCCAGCTCGGTGCACAGTCATGGGGCAACAGGGTCGTCGATTTATAGAGGGCAGGTTTTCCTGGACTGCCATCGTCGAGCAGCTTCGTCATTGGCTCAGCGAAGACATCATGGGAAGCCATCATGCACATTCTCATGTACTGTGATGAAGACCTAGGCGTAGCGGCCGGTGGTTCACGACAAGTCTTGGAATTTGCCAAGGCATTAGCTGCCCGTGGGCATGACGTCACCGTGATCGCACCGGAGTCAGAGGAACCCAGACCCGGCATTTCTGTTCCACCACAGATACGCCTACAGATGGTGCCTGTCATCAGATGGAGAGGACTGCGCCCCGTTTCTTTTCTCCTGAGCTCAAAACGGATATTGACGAGACTGTTACGCGATGCAACTCCGGACGTGTTGCTGTGGTTCGATTCTCCAGGACAAATTGCCCCTCTATGGGCATTACGAGAGAAGTGCTGCCCCGTCGTATACGTTGTTAATGGACTCCCAAGCGAGGAAGTCCAGGGGATGTGGCGTCTCGCACCATTCCGTAGTCTCTTGAGCCATGGACTCCGCCTGGCCGCGAGGAACGCGAACGTGATTGTAAGTGTTTGTCCCGAATTGTTCCGCAGCCTCAAGTCATTAGAGCCGATCGATTCAGGCAAGTGTGCGGTGATCAAAAATGGAGTCGATCCTGTCCACTTCTTTCCTCAGCCCCATCATGCGGCCCGAACGGAGTTGTCGCTTGTCGATCAGGGACCGTACATCGGCTTTGTCGGTGGATTTTTCCCGTGGCATGGTCTCGACACACTTGTCGATGCCATCGCCATTGTTGCGAAGTCGCATCCCACTGTTCAATGCCTCCTCGTTGGAGAAGGACAGACCATACCAGCGCTCAAAGCACAGGTTGATCGTCTATGCCTATCTCGCCATGTCCATTTCGTTGGGCGTACCGACTTTGACAACGTGCCGAAATGGATTGCCGCCTGCGATGTCTGTGTGGTGTTGCACAGACAGACGAGATCCTATCCTGGCGACTCGATGAAGTTGTGGGAGTACCTAGCTTGCGGGCGTCCCGTGGTTGCGACAGCAGGGCCTGGATACGGAGATGTCGTCGTCGACTTCCGCTGTGGGTTATCCGTTGGAGCTGACGATCACGACGATCTGGCGCGTCAGATTATTACCTTGTTGGACAACCCGGAGCTTCGAGAGAAGATGGGCCAACGAGGACGGTCTGCTGTCGTGCAAACTCACACCTGGGCTGCCCGAGCAGCGCAGCTCGAACAGGCATGCCATCAAGCGATCGGCCGAACAGCATTAGCAGCGTGAGTGGGTATGGGGGATCAAGGGCAACATGATAGTCAGCTAGGTATGTGTTCTCACAACGGTACGGCAACAACTCCGCGTCTTCGTGACCGAATCCTCCACGCTGGTGGGTGGGCCGGCGGAGGATTCCTCTTCGACAAGGTCGTGGCGGCAGTACAGCTGATGATCCTCGCAAGAATCCTCACTCCGGCAGATTTTGGAGTGATGGCAGCTTCGGCGGCCGTCTTACTCGCCATGCTGACAATCAGTGAGTTCGGTATCGAGGCCGCCCTGATCGGAAAAGAGAACGTGACAGAAGAGGATCTTGCTACAGCCTGGTCGGCGTCGGCTTTACGAGGCCTGGTGCTGGCAAGTGGGGTCTGGATGATGGCTGGGATGATCAGTGAGCTGATGCGTATGCCATTGCTGGAGCCGCTGCTTCGCGTCCATGCCTGGGCGTTGATCATACAGGGTCTTTACAGCCCTGCATTGGCTGTAATGATGAAACGACTTGATCTGAGACGTCGCGTCACACTCGATGTCGTCCGACGCGGCGTTGAAGCCACCGTGACTTTGACTATTGCGCTTGTTTATCGCACGGTCTGGGCCTTGGTCATCGGACAACTTGTCGCTTTAGCAGTCGGATGCTTGCTGTCATTTCGTGTGACCCAGTTCGTTCCCCACTGGTCGTTACGGGGATCCGCCCTTTCGTACTTTGTCCACTACGGCAGCCGACTGAACATCACAACGCTCTGTGCCTTTGCCGTGATGACCGGCGGCGAGTTTGTTATTGGTCGCCTACTGGGAGCAGAAGCATTAGGAATGTATCAACTAGCGCTTGCCATTCCTCTCCTTATTGGGGCGCGGGCCACAGCGCTCATGCAACAGATCAGCGTGCCGACCTATGCCTCCTTGCAACAGGATCAGCTCGGTGTCATTCGTGTATTCAATCTTCAAGTCGGACTCATTGGTATCATCTACATCCCGCTTGCCGTGACGATTGGAACCTTGTCACCGGTCATGGTGCCTGTTGTATTCGGCCCTCAATGGGCAGATATCGTCGACTCACTGAGAGTTCTTTGCCTCTATGCCGTTTGCAGCGGCTATGCCAGCGTCATGGCATCCTTACACTACGGGATGAGACGTCCGGACCTTCAAATGAGGAGTTGGGTTGGGCAATGTGCCCTCTATCTGGCCCTCATTGTTCCGATGACATACTGGCTCGGAGTCCTCGGCGCCGCGCTCTCGCTCACCGGCAGCTACCTATTCGGCGTTGCATTGCAGGCATGGGAGAGTCGACGACTCCTCGGTTCTTCAAGTAATGACACGTTTCTCTCGCTGAGTCGTACCGGGTCTCTCGGTATTCTGATGGGAATGGTTCTCTCGACGGTTCAGCTCCAGCATCGAGTGCTCGTTTCATGGACGCCAGAAATTCTTGGCCTGGTTGCCATCGTATTATTCGGCGGATACCTCTGGTGGATCGAACGACCTCGGCTGAATGCTCTCTGGAACTATCAATCGCAAGGTGTGCGCGCATGACTTCTGTAGACGACCTGGACCTGTCGATCGCTATTGTCAGCTACAACACTCGAGCGTTGGTGCTGGATTGTCTCAGGTCGGTGTTTGAGACTTCTGGCAAGGTGACAGTCGAAGTGATCCTTGTGGACAACAACTCTCACGACGGGACAACGGAGGCTGTGAGGGGACAGTATCCAACAATGCAACTCATCGTGAATCAGCAGAATCGAGGATTTTCAAAAGCCGTCAATCAAGCACTTGGGGTAAGTTGCGGACGGTATCTCCTCATGTTGAACAGCGACACGCGTCTACACCCTCGTACATTAGAACACATGGTTGCCTGCCTCGATCGAGAGCCCAATATTGGGGCTGTAGGCTGCAAGCAATGGACGGAAGACGGCCGGATGTATCAATCGTGTTTTCCTTTTCCATCGGTTCGCGACCATCTGACCTATGCAGCACTCTTTCGTACCTGCGCCCCCAGGCTCCAAGGTGCTCTCGCTTCGAAGCAGACGATCGATTGCTCCCAGTCGCAGGATGTGGACTGGATCAATGGGGCATGCCTGATGGTACGTCGCGATCTCATGAACGCGTGTGGTGGGTTAGACGAAGGGTACTTCATGTATTTTGAAGATGTCGATTTATGTCGGGCGATTCGACAGAGGGGGTATCGAATTCGTCACCTGGCCGATGCGGATGTCACTCACCTGATCGGTCGTAGCGGAGAGAGGCATCGCGAACAGTTGAATCTCGTCTGGGAGTTCAGCCGAATTCGATATGTAGAAAAACATTTTCCACTCTTCACCCGATGGATTATGAAAACCTGGATAGCCACTGGAACGATCACAAGACTGATCAATACCGTGGTCGGTTTTAACGCGATCGCTCACGGCACGTCATTCGGGACCGCTCTGTCGATTCTTACTCGTATCTTGAACGGAAAACGACCGATAAAGTCCGAGTTTGCTTGGATTGGGCAGGGGAGAGGATAAGGGGTATCTTCATGGAACGTCGAGCCGCCTATCCGACTGACACACAACATATCGTCAATCTATCAGGCTATGTATGGGCGGCCCGTCAACTTGGTGCAGTGCGACGAAGTCGGATCTTAGATTTATCGTGTGGGACCGGGTACGGTGCGGATTATCTGGGAACTTGTGCTGACCGGATCGTGGCCATCGATTGTGTTCCAGAGGTCGTCACCAAGAGTCGGTCCACCTACCCTCGATCGAACATACACTTTCTCGCGATGGATGGATGCGCGCTTGGATTTCGCGACGACTCATTTGACTGCATCGTCTCTCAAGACACCATCGAGCATATCTCCGATGACGCCCGTTTCGTGGCGGAACTCACGCGGGTTCTAAGGGTGCGTGGCACCCTGATCATTTTTACCCCCCACGGAAAAGGGAAGGAGATCAAGCCGAGCGACCCCTACCATATTCGAGAATACACAGCACAAGAATTCATGGATTTGCTGGCACCCCACTTTTCCACGATTCGTTGGTATGGACGTCGTCAAGGCCACCGGCTCAAGACGGCAGAACGGTCGATGGACACTATCCGCACATTGGACCCGCTTGGATTACGTGCCTGTGTTCCACGTCCGGTTCGTCATTGGATCGGCAGCCTGATCAGTCGATTGCATGGAGGTCCCGACCTGGGAGACCTTGTGCCTGCCGACATTGAGTACACCGAAGGGATCGCTCAGGACACTAATTTGATCGGGGTGTGTGTGAAATGATCAGACGTTGGAATGCACAGTTCACCCAGATCGGAAGGATTCTGCTGCCTGCTGTCGGCCTTGGACTGATTGCGCGGGCATGGATGATCTGGAAGGCCCCGAATCAGTCGTTCGCCGTTGACCAGTTGTTCGATACGCTGGCATGGAATCTCGTATCTCTTGGACAGTTTACCCTCGATGGCGTCAATCCAGCTGCGCATGTGGGGCCTCTCTATCCAACCGTGCTTGCAGGTTTCTATTTCATCATTGGTCACCGACCAGAGTGGGTGCCGATGCTGCATATTCTGTTCGACCTTTTCGCAGTTTGGGGGATCTATCTAGTTGGAACCATCCTCTGGAAGCCACAAGTGGGGGCTTGGACGGCTTCCCTTCTTTTTCTTTATCCCGCTTACTGGACCTATGATCCAAGGATACGGAGCGAGCCGCTCCTGACGCTCTTGATGAGTCTCTGGTTATGGGCAACGGTCTTGGCTATGAAGGCACCATCGAAGCCTCGCTTTGCCATCATGGGGCTCATGGCTGGACTGACCGTCTTGTGCAAACCAGTTGTTCTCGTATTGGCGGTGTTACTCACCACACTTATCGGAATAGGTGCAGGCCGAATTTCACGAAAGCTGGTCTACGCAATCGTATACGGAACAGCCTGTCTTATTCTCGTGCTGCCATGGTCCGTGCGGAATTTCACGGAATTCCATCACATTATTCCAGTGTCAGCCGGAATAGGAGTCGGATTCTGGATGGGGAGTGACCCAGCTTCTCGAGGAAGTTGGCCCATGCCGCTCGAGCGAGAATATGCCATCTGGGAAAGCGCTGGCCTGACACCGCTTCCCCATGCCTATGCGATGTATGAGGTTCAAACAGATCAACTATTGCGGCAAAAGGGGATTGAGCGGATCATGGCAGACCCTCTGAGCTATCTGAACTTGACGCTCGGAAGAGTCTGGGACTTTTGGGTCGGCAACTCGTTTTACTTATTTGAAGAGCAGCAGGGAGTCCTCCTGGGGCTTTCAAAGGATGCCCAAGAGAGGGGATGGGTGGTGGCGTTCTACAGTCTGTTCAAGCGGCTGGTGCTAGTCCCAATCCTCATTGTCTTCGCCTGCTACAGTGCCTGGGTTTATCGAGATCGCTGGAAGGTCCTCCTTCCTCTCTATGTGTTTCCTATCGGCCTCACGGTAGCCTATGTCCCTTTTACCGTAGAGGCGGGTCGCTACGCGTTACCCGTATTACCCTGTCTCATGATGTTATCGGTGGCCGCAGTTTATCATTTGCCAATCATGCAGCCGTTTTTCTGGAAACGACGTATTTCACCAGATATGACGGGCATACGATGACCTACGATCTGACCAGACATCACTTTCTGAACCTGCTCGCTTCCTACCAACCCTCTACCTATGAGTCTTTTGGCCGACAAGACGAACGTTTCACCGTCCCCATGCACCATGCGATGAAATGTCGAGACCGCTTGCACGTTGCATTGAGGATCGGGTTGCGCACCTTGCCATCGGACAGACAGACTATCGTCGATCTAGGCCCTTTCCCTGGTAGCCTGTTACGACTGCTTCGCAGAATCGACTATACCAAGTCGGCACAGTTGTTTGGGGCTGGGCTCATGGTCTCCGATGACTTCGTGAGGTATATGCAACGGGATATTCAGGCAAACATCCTGACCGTTGACCTTGATCCAGTGGGAGGTCATTTTCAGACCAAGGGGTATTCCGAGAAGATCCCTCTTCCGGATCACTCGACGCAGCTGGTATTCGCACTGGAAATTATTGAGCATCTGACATCACCCTTCCATTTGCTTGCGGAGGCCTATCGCATACTTCGATCAGGCGGGCACATCATCCTCACAACACCGAATGTGACTCGGATCGGGAACGTCTTCAAACTGCTGATCGGCTGCTCTCCAAACGACCGGTTGGCTCCACCAGGCTACAAGAATCCGGATGATGAATGGCGACCGCATGCCCGAGAATACGCAATGCATGAATTAGCCGACATGCTCCGACAAACGGGCTTTGACATCGCAGAGTCACGATACTTTCTTGGGGAAGACACCCAAGACTGCCGTCAGACGGCGAGCCAACACGGTATCAATTGGGCAAAATGGCCGTTCTATGCCGTGCCTCACTTGCGCGGGAGTCTCTTGATAGTCGGAAGAAAACCATGACGCCATTCGTGCTCGCACAACTAGCCGGCTCAGCTGGGTATGGAGGAGGGGAACGCTACCTGGAACTCCTCTTTGATCACGTAGACCGCATCCGTTTTCGCCCGATCCTGATTTGTCCGGAACCAGGCCCATTTGTAGACAAGATGGTAGCGAAGCAGATCCCGACGGATATCGTTCACCTGAGGCCACTCTTGAACCCACTGGCAGTTGTGCGCTTGGCAAACCTACTCAAACGGAATGAGGTGACCATCCTTCAGACCCATGGAGCCAGAGCCAATGTCTATGGATGCCTTGCAGCACGTCTAGCCGGAGTTCCCTGTGTTGTCGCAACGATACATAATTCGATCCGAGATTATGAGGTGGGTCTGATTAGGCGCCATCTCTACCTCGCAATTCTGCGAGTCCTATTACCGCTGACAGACCGGCTCATTTGTGTGTCGGATGCGATCAAGCGGGATGTCCTTGCCGATTGCCCCCGTGTCGCGACCAGAACAACAACCATACGGAACGGCATTGACCAAAGGCGATTCGCTCGGAGTGGAGATCCTCACAGGATCAGGAAGGATTGGCCTGTCGGCAACGGCCCCACACTGCTTCTCGTGGCGAGACTGACGGAGCAAAAAGGCCACCGCTTCTTAATCGAAGCACTGCCGGGACTGTTGGCAGAGTGGCCGTCGCTTGCCTGCTTGTTTGTGGGAGAAGGTGAGTGTCGAGAAGCACTTTGGTCGTTGGCCAAGGAAAAGGGAGTTGAGCACGCCTGTCGCTTTGTCGGAGCTCAGAATAATGTCGGTGATTGGTATGCGACGGCAGATGTGGTGGTCTTGCCCTCGCTTTCAGAAGGCCTTCCGTTCGTTGTCCTTGAAGCCATGGCCATGGCTCGTCCTGTCGTCGCTTCCAGCGTGAATGGTGTGCCTGAAATCATCCAGGATGGCCTGAATGGATTACTCGTCCCGCCTCGAAATCCTCAGGCATTGGAACGAGCGATTCGGCGTTTGCTGCGCGACCCTGTATGTGCCACGCGTATGGGCAAGGCTGGGCAACAACACGTGGCCACCGATTTTACGGTAGGTAAAATGATTAACGACACTGTCAGGGTGTTCGAAGAAGCGATGCCCGCTTTGCGCAAGGCATCTATCGGGACTGCCCAAAAGATACAACAGGAAGCGGCATGACTACCCTGAGCGATCATCAAGCAGCCGGCGTCGGGTGTCCCTGTGGAGCCAATCAGCCACTGCGCGAAGCCTTTCAAACCCCGACTAGGCGATACGTTCGCTGTCCTGTCTGCGATCTTGTCTTTCTTGAGCCTCGTCCGACTCGCGACACCTTAGAAGAGTATTTCCAGGAAGACTATGACGGTGATTATGGAGAGGTCGAGGCTTCAGACGATCGACAACCGGTTTTCCAGAGCGTCTTACATCACCTTTCCCTCTACCGATCTCCTCCTGGCACCTTGCTGGATATCGGGTGCGGAGACGGGGAGTTCCTCGTACTCTGTCGCGATGCCGGGTGGAGCGGTTCAGGGATCGAGTTGTCGAAACAGGCAGCCATGCGCGCGGCTCAGAAAGGCCTCACGGTCCTGTCTCCGAACATGCTTGAAAGGGGTGAATGGACGCGGCACTTTGATGTTGTGACCATGATCAACGTGCTCGAAACTGTCGCTGATCCTGTGATCATGTTGCGGCAAGCCACAACGCTCCTCGCACCGGGTGGACTTGCCATCGTGCGAGCTACCAACGGCGCGTTTCATCTGTCGATGAGGGCTCCTGCACGATGGATTGGGTCGCAATATGACCAAGCGTTTCATTGGTATCTCTATAGCTCTAGGGCGCTCACGGTCTTGATGGAAGGCGCCGGGCTGACCGTCATCAGTCTCCGCAACTCGAAACCGAGTCGAGGCCCTCTCTCGCCCGTACATCCTTGGTTCAGTCAACTGAAATGGACCCTCAGCCGGTCGGTGCTGTGGCCACTTTCCCAGATCCTCTATTCCGTGACAAGGGGGCGTCTTGTGTGGGCTCCTTCGTTCGAGATCATCGCTCAGCAGTCGGGGACGCCAGGGGCGTTATGAGTTCTTACCGAGCACACAAGCGGTCTTGGAAGCGGATACTACGCGGGTGGGCTGCGCTCCTCCTTCTGTGTCTTTTTGGGGCAGTGGCCGCGCTCGGTCTGCGGACACTGCTTGATTCAGTCGGCACTGCCAAGCACACACGATACGAGCCCGTGGACGTGCCACCGCAATCGGTATCGCCTCAACATGAGCGCGAACGGCAAGAACTGGAACGCCGTGATCGTGCCGTACGTGAGAAAGGCAAATAGTCCCATGTGTGGCATTTGCGGAATCATAGGCGAAGATGAGGGCGACGTTCTTCAGCGGATGCTCCAGAGGCTGGTGCATCGTGGACCCGACGACCAGGGCATCTATCGTCAATCTGGGGCTGCGCTTGGTGCAAGAAGACTGCGGGTCATCGATCCAGAGGGTGGGCACCAACCGGTTCACAATGAGAACGGGACTGTTTGGGCCGTCATGAACGGCGAAATCTATAACTATCGAGAATTGCGACACGATCTCTTGAGCAAAGGGCACCAGCTATCGACTCGCTCCGATACGGAAGTCTTAGTCCACCTATATGAAGAAGAAGGCTTCGAAGCATTTCGCCGATTACGAGGCATGTTTGCAGTTGCGCTGTGGGATCAGGAGCGTCGTATCGCATGGCTGATTCGTGATCGCCTTGGCATCAAGCCGCTGTATTATTGCATTCGGCCGAGTGAAGCCGGTTTGGGTACCCGCGTTGTCTTTTCCTCAGAAATTCCTTCGCTGCTCGAAGCCGTGCCGGATTGGCGACTTCGTCCAGAGAGCATCGCCGAATACTTGATGCAGTTGTACGTACCAGGACCAGACACCACCATTGCTGGAGTCCACCAGTTGCGTCCAGGTCAAGCGATGAAAATATCGGAGGGACGAGTGGAGTTGTTGCGCTACTACAGTCCAGACGAAGACCTCCGTAGTAGCCAATCATGGACAATGAACGAGGCGGCCAAAGAAGTATTGCATATGTTCGAAGAGACGGTGAACGCGCATCTCGTCAGCGACGTTCCATTGGGCCTATTCCTCTCAGGCGGGCTCGACTCTGCATCCTTGTTGGCCATCATGACGAAGAGCCAGAACGGCCCCGTCAAAACTTTTTCGATCGGCTATGAGCATCCTTCTGATCAATCGTTCAGCGAACTGGAATCAGCACGGTTCGTTGCGACTCACTTTAAGACGGCCCATGCTGAGACAATCCTGAGACCGGATGCTGTCTCCCTGATCAGCAGAGTCGTTGAGGGCATGGGTGAGCCGTTCGCTGATTCATCGGCGATTCCAACCTACCTGGTATCTGAGGTTGCACGGCAAACCGTCACAGTGGCGCTGTCTGGGATCGGCGGAGACGAGCTGTTCGGTGGATATCCTCGCTATCTTGGTCTTCGCACTGCCGCACAGTATCAGTATCTCCCGCAGAGACTCCGTGAACGAGTGGCCTCATGGAGCCACCATCTCGATGGGCAAGAAACCAGCCGCGATCAAGCCGGCCGTCTGAAACGATTCCTTCAAGATGGTCACCTCTCACTTCAGGAGCAATACCGGCGCTGGACCACGTTCATTCCAGCCGAATGGAACGGGACTCTGTGGGGCGAGCGGTTGGAGGCGATGTTTGCCGGAGATCGACCGCTCGGGCCGACAGACATGCTGTTCGACCAGTGGCCATCCTCCGATCCTGCGAACTGTGCCATGGGTGTCGATCTCCAGAGTTATCTCCCTGACGATCTCCTGCGCATGGCAGATCGCATGAGTATGGTGCACTCGCTCGAGCTTCGCGTCCCATTCTGCGACCATCGACTGTTAGCCGCGGCCCTGCGAATTCCCTCTCGAGTGCGGTTTACTGGTTGGCAATTGAAGGGGTTCATGCGCCGAATGTTGCGAGGCCTGTTACCGGATCAAATCCTTCGTGCTCCTAAGCAAGGCTTTATGGTGCCGATGGCTCGATGGCTTCGAGAGGATCTTCACGAGATGGTTCACGATCTGTTATCGGATGATGTCATCAGAAAACGTGGCTACGTCAAACCGGCCTATGTCCGGTGGTTATTGGACGAGCACGAAAGCCGTCGTCGCAATTTTTCTGATCAATTGTATGCACTCATTGTGCTGGAACTCTGGCATCGAGGCCTGCCTGTGAGCGCATCTGACAGAACGACAGTGGCGGCTACATCATGAATGTGTTGTTGCTAGCAGACGTCTCAGCAGAACGGGTGATCGGCGGAGCGGAACGGGTGCTTCGCAATCAGGCGCTTGGATTGGCGGCGCTTGGACATCATGTGGAGCTGTTGACACGGGCCCCTGAGACAGCATCAACGAGCATGATCGAGATGAATGGAATTCGGGAATGGCGCTACCCTGTCAATCGTAAACATGAAGCTGCGTTTGTCTGGTCTTCGGTACGGCGTTCGGTCGAGTGCTTCGATCGCCTCCGCGCGACTGAACCCCTGGATGCCGTCATCATTCATCAAGCTATGGCTGGACTTGGACCAATTCTCGCTCGCCGTCATGCCGCCTCTCGATGGATATATCTTTGCCATTCCCTCGCGCACGAAGAATATGACACGAGAACCATCCCGGCCCAGTCGGCGATCGCAAGCTTGCGTCGGCACGCAAATCTTCAAGCGAGACGGTCAGTAGAAGGCACCGTGATGTCCAGATGCCATCGCGTGGTGGTCCTGAGCCAGTTCATGCGTCAACGGGTGATGGCCGCGCACGGTATCGTAGCCACCCGGATCGGGTTGGTCCCTGGAGCGGTCGACCCACGGTTCTTCAAACCTGCGCTGGAACGCCATGTTGCCCGAGCAACGCTCAACTTACCGAATGACCGGACCATCCTCTTCACCGTTCGCAACCTCGTCCCACGAATGGGACTGGAGAACTTGCTACGCGCCCTTGAAACGCTGATCCCCGCTCAGCCACGACTCATGCTCGTCATCGGGGGAGAGGGTCCATTGAGAGGGCGACTTCAAGAGGTGATACACCAAAAGAATTTGCACGAGGTTGTACGTCTCGTAGGATTCGTACCCGAAGCGCAACTCAGCGATTACTATCAGGCTTCTGATCTCGTCGTGATGCCGAGCCTCCAGCTTGAAGGCTTTGGACTGGTGATGGTCGAAGCACTCGCCTGCGGCACGCCTGTACTTGGCACACCGGTTGGAGCCATTCCGGAAGTCTTGAACCAGGTCGATCCCATCCTTGTCGCTCAAGGAACCGATGGTCGGTCGATCGCTCAAGCTCTTGAACGGGTGTTAACACGATTGCGGGATTCTGGAGAAGCTGCCCGTCTCGCAAAAAGAGGGCGGTCGCTCGTTGAGAGACGCTACAACTGGACGCAACATTGCAGCGAGCTCGCCAGAATGTTGGATAGCACAATGTCGTCTCGGCTCGCAGCATAGGCATGATGGCAACCCAGAAAGTTGTCCATATTATCACTCGGCTTGATCGGGGAGGCTCCGCTCAAAATACGATACTCACAGCACTTGGGCATGATCGTTCGCATTTTGAACCGGTTGTGATCACCGGAGAAGCGGGCAGGTGGGACGCACAAGGAGGGCACACAGCAACCATTGATAACCTTCGGCTGCTAGAAAAAGAGCGGATCCGTTATCACACTGTGGCCTCGTTGGTTCGTCACATCAGTCCACGATCAGACCTGGCAGCCTTGTGGAATCTTGTTTTGCTGTTACGACAGGAGCGCCCACACATCGTGCACACGCACACGTCCAAAGCCGGAGTACTGGGGAGAGTCGCTGCATGGATTGCGGGGATTCCTGTGATTGTCCATACTCCGCACGGTCACGTGTTTTATGGTCATTTCAGTGCCGTACCTTCATGGATATTTCTCCAGCTTGAGCGCGCATTCGCATGGAAGACTGATCGACTCATCGGGCTCACAGCTGCCGAAAAACGGGAACACCTTGAGCGAGGAGTTGGGCAGGCCGATCGCTTCGCGGTGGTTCCAAGCGGCATCGATCTTAATCGTTTTAGGAAGGCTCGCGCGAACGGAAAGATTATTCCTGATTGGTTCGACTGCCCATCTCATGCACGAGTAATCGGCTCAGTCGGGTGGCTTACCGATATCAAGGGACATCGGTTTTTGATCGATGCTGTCGCCCTCTTGAGACAGGCGTACCACAACCTACACCTGGTTATTATCGGGACTGGAGATCAGCGTGACGCACTCGTACGCCAAGCAGAACAAGCAGAGATCAGTCACGCGGTACATCTACTCGGGCATCGAGAGGATATTGAGATCTGTCTGGCCGGATTAGATTGTTTCGTCTTGCCATCGCGTAATGAAGGGATGGGGCGAGCCTTGATTGAGGCAATGGCCGCAGGACTTCCGGTCGTTGCCAGTCGAGTCGGTGGCATTCCTTCTCTCATCGAGGACGGAAAGAACGGCCTACTGGTACCAGCCGGAGACAGTTTAGCGTTAGCAGGTGCGTTACGACGTCTCCTCGATAATCCGACCTGGTCTCATGAATTGGGGACACATGCCATGTACAGCATTGGAACAAGCTATGGTATTCCAGCCATGGTCGAGGCCATCGAGGCAACCTATAGGGAAGCAACCGCCGGTCATGTCTAGAATATGTTGCGTGATCATATGTGTGCTGTGGGCTGGGGCGATATCTTTCACCGCCGTCACAACAGGGTCCGCCGCAATGCCGGAACAAGGGTCCTTGTCTCTACGAGCCGCGATTCATGTACACAGTACGATGAGTACGGGCATGTTGAATTTGGAATCGTTGGCCAGACGGGCCGAACAGCAACAGTTAGATGTCCTGATTCTCTCGGAGAACTTTACTCTGCGATATGACTATGGCTTCCACCCGCTGGAAGGATTTTTGAAGTACCAGGTCACCTTCTCGTCCGTCATGGAATATGGCGTCCAACGATTCCTCGACGAGATTCAGGCGGTTCAACGACGTCATCCAAATCTGATGATTATTCCTGGGGTGGAGGTTGCTCCGCATTACTATTGGACCGGCTCGCTTCTTCAAGGCAATCTCACCATGCACAATGCGCAGCGCAATCTCTTGGTGATAGGGCTTGAGAAGGCTGAGGAGTATGCAATGCTTCCCGCACGTGGCAACTCCGGTTCTTTTGTGTGGAACTGGCAAAGTTTGGCCAATGGACTCCCGCTTCTCTTATTGGTCCCAGTGGCATGGCTGTGGAAGCATGACGGACCAGGCTCTTTCGACTCGATAGAGGCTCGATCTCGTGTACGAAATGGTTGTGCGATCGTCCTTGTAGCCATAAGCGTAGGGCTTACGGTCAATGCCTGGCCCATCAAAATGCCTGTGTATGATTCTCATGACGTCAATATTGGGTACAGACCCTATCAGGACCTCATTGATAAGGCGGTTGAACGTGGCGCGTTGGTGTTTTGGTCGATGACGGAAGCTCGAGATTTTAGTCAGCACTCGTTCGGTCCCCTCGGGACGGTCACGATTAAGACTGAGCCTCACTCTGAGGCATTAGTTTTGACGAGGAATTACACGGGCTTCGGTGGACTGTATCAAGACGTCAGACGGGTCGTAGCTCCAGGGAGCGTGTGGGACCAACTGCTTCAAGCAAAGATGACAACCGGTCAAGAGGCATTCCCCACAATGATTGGAGAAGTGGCATTTCATGGAACCTCTGATGCGGGGAAAGATCTCGATCAAGTATATACGGTCATCCAGGCTACTGATCGAACGAGAGCGAGTGTGTTGGATGGGATTCGGACCGGTCGAGCCTATGCCGTCGCGAGAGGCGATCAGAATGTTTTGCTCCGACTCGACGAATTTCGGGTGTCGAACAGAGGGGAATCGGCGATGATAGGCGAAACTCTTCAGGGAAGCGCGAGTGGCGACATCCTCGTTCATGTCCGACTTTCGGCCTTCGATGGACAATCTCACCCGACAAAGCTCCGCGTTATTCGATCGGGTCAGGTCATCAGACAAATCGAAGGCCACACTCCTATGCAGCTCGAACTAGTCGATCGTGAGGCGAGGTCAGGAGAATGGTTGAATTATCGCGTGGAAGCGCTCGGCACGAGCGGTGAATTGCTGACCAATCCGATTTATGTCGCCCCACACGCTGGCACACCCGCGAGCACTGCGCGAGGAGTGAACCGTGATTCAAGAAAGCGATCAAAACGTAACGCTGTGAGTGCTTAGCTCGGAGGCATCATGCGCGTGACCATCCACCAACCACAATTCATGCCGTGGCTGGGCTATCTCGACAAAATCGATCAAGCCGATCGCTTCCTCATGCTGGATACCGTCCAATTTAAGAAAAGCGAATGGCAAAACCGTAATCGTATTCGGACCTCTCAAGGATGGCAATGGCTCACTGTTCCTGTTCTTCAACAGTTCGGCCAACGCATCGACGATGTTCTGATTAATCCCACGGCCGCATGGAAGGACCAACATCTCCGTGCACTGGAAGTGCACTATGCTCGGGCGCCCTATCGCGACCACTATCTGCCCCAATTACGCGAGCTCTACTCAACATCGTGGGTCAAACTTTGCGATCTCAACAAGGCCACCGTGCAATGGTTGCTTATGGCATATGGGATCAACACACCCGTTCGTTGTGCGTCGGAATATAGTGCTCGTGAAGAACCAACCGATCGGTTGATCGATCTCTGTCGGATGGTCGGCGCCACAGCCTATCTGGCCGGGGCTGGGGCAGAGCACTACATGGACAAACCACGTTTTGAGGCCAGCGGCATACGACTGGAACTACAAACGTTCCTGCACCCGATCTATCGCCAGATCTATGAGCCATTCGAGCCGAATCTCTCTGCGCTTGATCTCTTATTGATGGAAGGGCCAGACGCGCTCGCGACGCTGCGCCACGCGCGAACAATCAAGGCTTGTGTGACAACTGTTTAGGAGGATCATGCATGATGGCCATCAACACCAAGGAACCGATGCGCATTCTCGCCCTGGGAGCCCATCCTGACGATATCGAAGTTGGATGTGGAGGGACGTTGATCAAATACGCAGAGAATGGCCATCGCATTTTCCTGATGGTGATGACCCAAGGTGGTGCGGGTGGGAATACAGCAGTTCGAAAGCAGGAGCAAGAACGGTCCGCCAAATTGCTCCAGGCTGAGGAAGTATTTTGGGGCGGGTATCAAGATACTGAGGTTCCACTCGGGCGCGATTTGATTCAGACTGTTGAGGAAATTGTTCGAAAGATTGAGCCGCATTTCATCTTTGTCCATTATCATGATGATACCCATCAAGATCACCGGCATCTGGCCATGAGCACGATTACCGCCACGCGATACACCAAAAACGTGTTGTTCTACGAAGGCCCGACGACCCAAAATTTTGCTCCTACGGTGTTCGTAGATATTCAACATGCTTTGGATCGAAAGATTCAGTCGTTGGAAGCCCACGCGTCCCAGATCAGAAAGACCAATATCGAAGGACTCAGCATTGCTGATCTGGTGAGGTCCTCGGCGCATTTTCGTGGGATCCAAGGCCGAGTGAGAACAGCAGAAGGCTTTCTTCCTCTCCGATTGTTTATCAACATTGGAATATGATCGCCAGGGTGACGATGATTCCACATTCACGACCCTCAATCGAAGCTGCCGACATTCGCGCGGCAACGGAGGTACTGCAATCGCACCAGATTGCTCAGGGAGGGGTCGTGGAGCAGTTTGAGCGAGGTATGGCAGCCTATTTCGGCGTTTCTGGTGGGGTGGCTGTTACTTCCGGAACGGCCGCACTGGAAGTCGCCCTTCGGGCGTTGGGAATCGGATCAGGCGATGAGGTGCTCCTGCCCAGCTATGTGTGCGCCGCACCCTGGTTGGCCATTCAGCGTGTCGGGGCCATGCCTCGGTTAGTCGACATCGATCTCGACACCTTCAATATCGATCCATCGGCAGCACGCCAGGCCATGACGCCAAAGACTAAGGCTATCATCGTACCACATCTGTTTGGTCTTTCCGCCGATCTCACCGAACTTGAGGCATTGGGCGTTCCCATCATAGAGGACTGCGCGCAAACGTTAGGCGCAACGGAGCAGGGAAGACTCGCAGGATCCATTGGCATAATGACGGTCTGCTCATTCTATGCCACCAAACTGCTCTGCGCTGGTGAGGGAGGCATGGTGCTGTCGAGAGATGAGAGCTTGCTGGAACGAGTTCGCCGATTGAGAGAGTATGACGAAACCCCATCCCTCCATCCTGGATCGACAAACTTGAAAATGACCGACCTCCAAGCTGCAATCGGTTTGGCGCAACTGGAACGTCTTGAATCGTTCCTTGAACGCCGGAGGTGGCTTGCCGAAGAATACCGAGCAGCGCTGAGCGGCGCCGGCCTGGTGCCGCCAGCCGTGCCAACAGGACACACACATACTTACTATCGATTTGTCGTACGCCTGCCAGATCTTGCGTCCAAAGTGGACGGACTTCACGAGGTCATCGGGCGCTTTGAGGCGCGAGGGATTCAGTGCCGAAAGCCGGTATTTCGTTCGCTCCATCGCTATCTGGAGCTGGATGGCTTCCCTTTTGCCGAGGAAGCAGAACGAACGGCACTTTCCATTCCCTTATTCCCGGCGCTTACGGATGAAGATGCGGCTCAAATTCTCTTGGCCTTGCGTTCGGAGTGGTCATGAAGGCCATTGAACCAGAACTGACGATTCCTTTCTCAGCGACCACGTGGCGCTGGATTACGCCGGTGGTGTCCGGTGCGGCGCTTGGAGCTATCGCGCTCGCAATCCCTCCGGTTCGGGACATCTTTCAGCTCGAAGGTCTGCGATGGCTGCATGTCTTCCTCTTTGCGTTTCTTGGCACAGGAGCCGTGACACCCTTGATGGTCAGGATCGGCCATCGGTGGAATCTTGTCGATGTCCCAGTGGATCGCAAGATCCATGTCCTCCCGACTCCACGGATCGGTGGTGTTGCGTTATATGCAGGCTTCGTTGGGTCGCTCTTGCTCAACTCCATCGTTCCCGACTGGATGATCGCTATTCTGGTAGCCGGTTCTCTCCTGCTGGTTATCGGAGTACTTGACGACATTCGAGAGTTACCAGCCTCTGGAAAACTGATCGGACAATTGCTGGCCGCTGCCATCGTCATCGCCTCAGGCAAAGTCCTCACGCTCTTTCCACCGGGGCCCCTCGGAGAGGCGGCCAATATGCTGTTAACACTCTTTTGGATCGTTGGTATTACGAATGCCTTCAACTTCTTTGATGGAATGGATGGATTAGCCACCGGTCTGGCGGTTCTGCTGGCCGGTTTCCTTGGGGTGGTCGCATTTGAAACCAATCAAGCAGAACTAGGCTGGCTCGCCATTGCCATGATTGGCGCCGGTCTCGGTTTTCTGCCGTACAATTTTCGAGGGAGAAAACCTGCCGTCATTTTTTTAGGTGACGGCGGCTCGACCTTCATTGGATTCACGCTCGCGTGCCTGGCTATTAAAGGCAATTGGGCGGATTCCAGCCCGATCGTGTCCTTCAGCAACCCTTTGCTGATCTTCGGCGTGCTTATCTATGACATGATTCACATCACCGTGGAGCGCGTCGTCACTGGAAAGGTCAGATCCGTGAAGGAATGGCTGGACTATGTCGGCAAGGACCACCTGCACCATCGATTGGAACGTGCGCTTGGGTCGCGTCAGGCGAGCGTCGCCATGATTTTTCTCTTCACGATTTGCCTTGGGCTGTCCGCACTGGCACTCCGCCACGCCAGCACTACAGAAGCCGTCCTTCTGCTCATTCAAGCCGGGTTGATTGCCGCGATGGTCACCGTATTGGAAATCAGCGGTCGCCCCCGATAAAGGCTTGCACTCCTACTCGATTCCCGCTAGAAGATCTCTCCATGGTTCCCACTGTTGAATGGAAAAACGGCGCCGTCCGTTTGCTCGATCAAAGCCGACTTCCCGGATCGGTTGAATTCCTCGATTGCCATGACTACCAGACCCTTGCGGAGGCAATCCGTACGTTGAAGGTACGGGGAGCCCCGGCGATTGGAGTCACAGCGGCGATGGGCGTTGCCTTAGGAGCTCAAGCGGTGAGTGCAATGGAGTATTCCTCGTTTGCTCAGGCAGTGCTCAAAATCTGCGATGAGCTGGCTGCGACGAGACCGACCGCCGTCAATCTCTTCTGGGCCATTGAGCGAATGAAGCGAAAGATGAAATCACTGGAAGCTCATTCAATAGCAGCAATACAACAGGCGCTCATAAGAGAATCTCAAGCGATACTCGAAGAAGACATCGTTCTCTGCAAGACCATGGGACACCATGGAGCTGAGCTGATCCAGGATGGGCAGACAGTGCTGACTCACTGTAACGCAGGGTCGCTTGCCACGGCCGGTTATGGAACGGCCCTTGGAGTGATCCGTGCTGCATGTGAACAAGGCAAGAAAATCAAAGTGATTGCAGATGAAACTCGTCCAGTGCTTCAAGGTTCTCGTCTCACCGCATGGGAGCTCATGCAGGATCAGATTCCAGTGACGTTGATCACAGATAACATGGCCGGTACGCTCATGAGACAAGGGAAGATTCATCTTTGTATTGTCGGAGCAGATCGCATTGCTGCGAACGGGGATGTGGCTAACAAGATCGGCACCTATTCAGTGGCAGTCTTGGCGAAGGCTCACAACATTCCATTTTACGTCGTGGCACCCTATTCGACTATCGATCTCAAGACGAAATCCGGAGACGACATTCCGATCGAGCAGCGCAATCCTCTCGAAGTGACCACCATCCATGGCAGCCATCCAGTCGCACCGAAAGATGTGGCAGTCTACAACCCAGCCTTCGATGTGACGCCGGCCGAACTCATCACCGGCATCATCACCGAGCGTGGTGTCTTCAAGCCTGGCGAACTCGTCTCACAGTTTCAAACCAAGTAGCTTGCGCCCCTCGCGCGTACAGCTCCTGCTAACACTGCCTTTGAAAATCGGTTTGGATATCGTCGCGCTACTGATTCCCGCAAGCCGCCTCCCAAAATCCTTGATTGAGCGTGCCAGGCGCAATAGCCACCCAGTGGACTTCGCTCGAGTGTCCGCCGCCACCGATCATGTCACCTGTCCCCATGTGGCCATAGAGGTCCGTAGCAGCCAGGGTCCGAACTTTCTTCTCTGCGCAATCGAATTGCTTGGTGATCTTGGTGGAGTAAAAGCGGGTTGGAGACCTATTGCCCTGCATCCACGTCCAGTCAATCAATGCCGAGACGGTCACGAGATTGCCTTCCTTGCGCAAGGTGTCGGGATCTATGTATACCGTTTGCAATCCAGGCGACTGATACCGATTATCAATCGCCAGCCATTCAGCCCGTGCAGGTTCGTGGACCAGGATTAGCGATATCAAAAAAAGCCAGAGACCAAACAGATTCATGTGCATGGCTGAATCCTCCCTGCGGAGGTCATTACATCAACCTTGATCTTGTTCTTGGATGGACGCACCTAGGTGATTCAAGAGGGACAATCAGCCCCCCGTGCAGACCTGCGGCTCTGTCAGCATTTATTGATTCGTGGTCTCGGCTGTACCTTGGAACGCAGTTGATCCAACCGGTCGGTGATAAAGCTGAATCGTTGTTTCGGCGGATAGGGGAATCGATAGGCGATCGGTTCCTCCTGGGGCGGCAAGTGGTTCATGTCCCGGTAGACATTGACCGGCGCCGAGTCCGCCGCCAGGTGGAACATAGAGCGGTAGCCCAATCCGCAGCCGGTGATGTTGAGCAGCTCGCCGAACCCATTCTGAGAGGCCCGTTGGATTGCCCGCTGTCCAATGGATTTGAACGAATAGAACTGTCCCTTGGCCCACTTGTGGCCCCAGTATAATTGTTCAACAGTCATCTTAGCCGGCTTGTACACCACATGTTCGCCGGTGTAAGCGGTCCAGTTTTCCGTGAGAATTCGACCAGCGGCTTTGAGCTCCGTGAACTGCTTCGTCCCAGGGTAGGGCGTCATGATCCGCCAGAGCGCCCCGGCCAATCCCATCTTCGTCGCCCATTCGGCCGTGCGCTCGAAATCGAAGACATCTTCGTGGTCCAGGCCGCAGATGAAGCCTGCATGGATGTCGATGCCCTGGTCATGGATGCGTGTGATCATCTCCTCATACAACTTCGCAGAATTTTGTTTATCGACGGACCTAAGCGAATCTTGATTGATCGATTCGATTCCCATGAACATCGCTGAGCAGCCGGCTTCTTTCAGCGTCTTGAGCAATTCAGGATGATGCGCGACGTAGGTCGCGCTCATCTGGCTCATCCACTTTTTCCCAAGCGGCTTCATGGCTTGACAGAGCTCTCTCGTATAGGCCGGGTCCGACAACAAGTCGTCGTCCCAGAACATCACCATCGGCCCGTTCATTTTCTCGACGAGCTTCACCACGTCCGCCGGTGGTTTTTTTCGGAACCCATATTGGCCACCACCTAAGGCCAAATGAATCGAGCAAAACGTGCAGCGGTAATTGCACCCTCTCGTCGCTGTCAGCGCGTCTCGGAACATATACCCTGGTGGTAACAGATCCCAACGTGGCGGCTTTTCGTCCCACTTTTCGACCATATGGGGCATGCGGTACTGTTGCTGCATTTTCCCTTTCTTAAAATCTTCAATCAGGCGCGGCACCGTCAGTTCGCCTTCACCGATCACGATCGCATCAGCATGTTGCATCGCTTCATCAGGCAGGGTCGAAGGATGAAGGCCGCCAAGCACAACCTTGGCGCCACGCTCCCGAAATATACGGGCCACTTCGTAGGCACGAATGGCGACGACGGTCGTAACGGTGATGAACACCAGGTCGTAGTCACGTTCGAAGTTCAGAGGACCGACGATTTCATCCTGGATTTCGATATCCCATTCACCCTCCGGGATGAGGGCAGCGAGGGTCGGCAGGTTCAGGTTGGGCGTACGGAACAGTTTCCACACCGAGTCCCATTTCTGATCTTCGGGATGGGGAATGATGAGCCCGAGCTTATAGTGTCCCATCGCGGATATCCCTCCTGAATGTGTTTGTAAGTGGATGCCTCTCTTTCTAAAAAGATTTGCCGAAATCGCGGCCAACTGAGTGAGAATGTGTGTCTCTGAGCCAATCGGCAGGAGCTGCGGGCATGCCTGAAAAGCTTTGTATTGAAGAGTGCCCGGTTGCCTTGTGATTGTCGACTGGGCCCATCCTGCTCAATTCGCGGTTGCGCACATCAGCAGTCGGTGAAGAAAGCGGGTTGTAGAGGACGATACCCTCTCGCCCCTGGACATACAGGTACGGTCCGCTGAGCGTTTCAAAATTCGTCGGGGAGGCAGGGCTATAGGGATTGCCGGAAGGCCTTACCTCGTCGGACAGACCATGCGGAGAGACATAAGGTGCTTCGTCGGATAGGTCGGTTGCCGCGTATGAGCCAGGTCCGACAACGTTCGTGCAGCCGAATGACGCGGCTTGTGCAGTGAGGGGAAGGAGTCCAAGGATGCCGGCGAGCAAGAATCTCATCGCGCACCTTCTCTGTTTAGCGCAAGACTAGCCCGTTCGAGAGTAGGAGATCAAGAGTTTTGAAAACGATTATGGGAAGGTCCTTGATTGATTCGTTCGACTTCCGGTAGTGTAGATAATTCTTCGGTATCCTTTCCTGCCGCTGTTTCTCCAGCGAAGCGTATAGAGTTTTCCCCTGAGATGATGGTTGTGTCGTTGTACGCAGGGGTCGACTCCGATCTCGATACAAAGGCGGTTGCGCCCAGACATCAGTGAAACGGCTATCAGTAGACGTGCGTTAGGTTAATTGCAAGGAAGCGAAGGACCGAGTAAGGGAAAACTTTGGAGAGATGGTGATGGGCCCACGATCGTGCGGTGAGCCCTCCCGTACTGTGGACGACACAAGTTCCCAATCTGATACGAACTTTAGAGGTACACTTTCTGATGGTCTTCCTTGCGTCTCTTGAGGTCCGTCCCGATGCGAGCACGCTCACGTTCGTAGCCCACAGCGGTGTAGTAAAGGCTACGATCGAAGAATTGGTTTAGGAGGTGCATCAGTTCCAGCTCCCCATGGAGTTCTATGGCACTGTCAGACAAACCCTCGCGTTGAACGAAGGCGCACATGTGTTCCTTGGTAGCGGTGATGGCCCAGAGGAAGTGGCTGTAGGGCACACCCTGCGCAGCCCGACGCGCACCCAGCTCCGTGTAGCGCTGCTCAATCTCGGCCTCGGTCATGTGCATCAGCCAATTACTCAGGTTATCGTAGATCTCGCGGGTTCGGGCGCGAAGCTCATCCGGAGGGACTTTATGGAGGTCACTGCAGCGTGGAGAGTTCCACACTTTTTCGCTGAGCTCTCGGGCCAGCTGCTCGGAGTTCTTCTCGATCAGTTTCACCAATCGGCCAGCCAGCATGGCACACCTCCTTGGTTGAAGTGATTATGGTAGGGGAATGTTGGGTCTCCTCATAGTGATCCAGACGTTACCCGATTGATGACCTCAACGTCAATGATACGTCCGTTCGGATTGATGAGGGCTACAAAATGGGATGTGACTGGAGCGCAGGGGCGACCTTTCCGGCGGACCTGAGACCGAACCCATCTAGACTGTACTGTAACTTAGAGACATCGCTCGATGAGACGCCTTGAACTTGCTTGATCCATTTGTTATCCTTCGCC
>CAZAKX010000008.1:0-36712 GCA_964485915.1 uncultured Nitrospira sp.
GATACTCCAGACGATGCAGACGGTCGAACAAACCCTCATCCACGGGATGAAGCCCCGGCGTCAGAAAAAACGGCGCACCATAGATCAGCAGCGGCGGATGCTCATCGCTCTTCGGCAGGGCCAAACTCGTGGAGAGGACAATTCCGTATCCTGCCAGAAGCGCGAGTGCGACCCCACAGACGATGAGAAACACCATCACAAGACGCCGACCCGAGAAGAGCGGCTGGGATGTCGTACTAGCTGACATGCCCACAGCTTACCTGGAGTTATCGAACAAGTGAACTGGATAAGAAGGGCATCGAGAGGGCAGCCCAGTGGGAACGCCGGTGATAGGTGCGGCCAAACACGATCTGACTTACGCAGCGCGGGAAGACACCCTGGGCATCCACCGCTTGAGGGCTTGGGCAATTTGCTCAAGTGAAACGGGCTTCGAGATGTAATCATCCATCCCGGCGGTGGAACATGAGATTCGGTGGGTATCCAAGGCATGGGCCGTCAGCGCAACGATACGAATCGGGCTACCATCAGATCGAGTAATGCCTTGGCGGCGGATTTCTCTTGTCGCGGTGAGGCCGTCCATTTCCGGCATCTCACAATCCATAAAAACGAGATCGAAGGGGGACTGGTTCACCACGTCCAGCACCTGTCGTCCGGTCTCGACCGCGACAGCCGATTCTCCACAGGCCTCGAGCATGCCGAGCAACACCTCCCGATTAACCGGATCATCATCGGCAAGCAGAATACGCGCTGGGATTCGGATATCCGGTCCATAAACGGACACACTGAAAGGACATCCGACTTGACTGGTGTTGGCTGGCGATCGACCACCTGCCGCTGCTGATCCGTCGCCTTCAGAGACCAATTCGAATCGGGCCGTGAACCAGAAGGTGGACCCGGTTCCCGGAACACTGTCAACACCGATCGTCCCACCCATCATCTCAACCAGCCGCTTCACGATTGTCAGACCCAGCCCCGTTCCGCCGAATCGTCGAGTCATTGACCCGTCGGCTTGAGTGAACGGCTCAAAAATACGCGCATGAGCCTCGAGCGGAATCCCGATTCCGGTATCGCGAACCGTGACTTTCATCGTCGCGTGTCCTATCCCATCGCTGCACGGTTGGATACTTACGGCAATGTGTCCCTGTTCGGTGAATTTCAGCGCATTCCCGATCAGATTCATGAGAATCTGCCGCAATCGTCCGACATCTCCACGCACACGACGCGGAAGCTCGGGCGCGATCTCACAATGGAGATGAAGGCCCCTCTGCTCCGCCGGCACCGCGAACAGCGTCACGACGTTCTGGACGCTCTCACGGAGATCGAACTCCAGTGATTCGAGATCAAGTTTATCGGCCTCGATCTTCGACACATCCAAAATATCGTTGATCACCTGAAGCAGCGAAGCCCCCGACTGCCGAACTGTGCTGGCAAAATGTCGCTGCTTGTCCGATAGGTCGGTGGACAGCAACAGCTCCACCATCCCCAACATGCCGTTCATCGGCGTGCGAATTTCATGGCTCATATGAGCGAGGAATTCTGACTTGGCTTGGTTGGCGCTCTCAGCTGCCACTTTTGCCTCTTGCAAGACTTTGTTCATTTGCTCTAGTTCTTCATTGCGACGCTGCATCTCGATCGTGTGGGCTGCGACCTTTCGCCCCAGCTCCCACTTTCTCGTGAGGGCGCTGGCGATCTGTTGCACCTCAATGGAATCGAACGGCTTTCTCAAAATGAGGACCCGATCGTTTACACCCAAACGTTCAACAATCTGCACCCACGAGTAATCCGAATGAGCGGTACAGATGACGACTTGGATCTCCGGGTCCGCCTTCAAGATGTGTTCAATGGTCGTAAGGCCATCCCATCCGGGTGGCATCCGCATGTCGACAATGGCCACAGCATAGGGGCGATTGTCTGTGCGCGCCGAGACGATCTTGTCATAGCCTTGCTGTCCCTGGTCGGCAAAATCCAACTGAAAGGGATCGACCGCCGGCGGATCACCCGTTCCACGCTTGAACAGTACCGCGCGCGCCTGTTGTAAACCGGCAAGCGTGGACTGGGGGACAAGAATTTTTTGAAAATCTTCGTGGATCGTTCGGTTATCGTCGATAATGAGGATCCGGCGATTCCGTTCTATCGATTGCGTCGTCATGCCGGAACCTCAATCGAAATAAACGGCAGATCCAATATGAAGACGGCCCCTCGGCCCTGCCCCTCGCTTCGTCCTTGCAAAGTCCCGCCAAGGTTCTTGGCAGCGAGTGCGGCGCTATGGAGCCCGATACCATGCCCATCCGGCCTGGTGGTAAAGCCTTGCGTGAAGAGTCGCCCGAGATGTTCCGACGCAATCCCGACACCGGTATCAGACACCTGAAACCGCACAAAGCCGGTGCGATCCTCTGCGCGTCCGAATTGCACCGTTAATCGATGCCGCGTACCCGGCATCATATCCATGGCATTCTTGGCGTTACTGATCAGGTTCACCAGAATCTGCAAGACTTGATGACGATCGCTCATACCCTGTGGAATCGCATCAGAGCGTCGCTCGATCTCATACCCACGACTCTCGAACGCCGATACATGAATGGCCAGAGCCTGTTCCATGAGGTCTTGGAAACTCACAGGCTCCAAGATGGTGCCGCCTGGCCTGGCAAGATCAATTTGTCGGTCCACGACCTGCCGAATATGCTCGATATTGCGACCGAGCCCGTCCAGCTCTTTTTGAACGAGCGTCTGGTTTTGAGTGACGGCTTCCGCCAGCATGGAGAGATACGATGGGATTTGTTTCCCCTCCTGGGTCTCAGAGAGATAGGCCCCGAGATGATGCTTGTGCTCCTGCAGCATCGAGGCGATCAACGCCACGTCGTTCATCGGCGTCTGTTTGAGCAGATTGGTCACCACGTCCACGGACACATTCACGCTATTGAGCACGTTCCCCACGTTATGCAAGACCGTCGACGCAACGTCCGCCATGCCCACCAGCCTGGAACTTTCCAGGAGCTGTTTGTTGAGCTGCTCCCGCTCCGACTGGATACGCTTGCGTTCTTCGATCTCGATCTGGAGCACTTCGTTCGTATGTTCGAGCTGTTCATTTTGCGACAAGACCTGTGTGCGGGATTGCTCGAGCTGGGTAATGGCTTCTCGGAGTTGCGAGTTTGCGCGATCGACAGCTGTGACGTCGTGGAACGACACCAACACACCGCGCGAGCGGCCATCCTGGTCCTGAATCGGCGTGGTGGTCACTGAGAGCGTCTGAAGCGCCTGCTCTTTGGTGCGATACCCAAACCGGATTCCCTGTCGCCCGCGCGGGTGATCAGCTGCCGCTTGCCATGGAAACTGATACTCCGCTGCCAACGGCATCCCCTGATCTTGAACCCACGGCAGTTGGGACAAGGATGCGCCCAAGAGCGAAGAGAGCGATCGTTCAGTCAGCCGACAGAACGTGTCGTTGGCCAGCACGATCGAGCCGGACAGATCGACCATCACCACGCCATCAGTCAGACTGTCGAGCGTCGATTTGACTCGAGGCGGAATCATTTCGGATGGATCGAGATGTCGCAGGGTACGTTTCATAAACGTGAAGTATCCGATGAATCCCAGGACCGCGACCAACAGAACATATCGCACCCACACGTCTTCATAGAATTTCTTGCCCGACACATCTCCCAACGCGCGAAATGACAGCTGGAGAGTTCCCCAATGCATGGCCCCCTTATAGATGGGGACTTGGATGTGAGTGGGTGTCGATCGCTGCCCGCTTGGTTGCACCCAATAGCGGAGATGATCGCCCGCAGCGGCGAGTGGCTCCCCATCCGCTGTCTGAAGCGCTGCCGAAAGGATCTCTGCGTTGCGTTCAACCAAGGCGCGCATCGCGGTCTCAATCGTCGTCGTCTGTCCCGAAGCCGCCAGCAAGGAATACTGCACCGCCAAGTTCTCGCTGAGGGTCTTCCGCGCCTCGAATACTTCCTTCCCCTTATCAGGGGTCAATCCGACGATGGCTTGTCCGGCCAGCATGGCGCCGATCGTCACGCAGACCAGGCACAAGCTGATCAAGACAGTAGGCGAAATCCGACTCATGCTTCTCTACTTATCGGAAGGTTCAGATGCAGACATGAGAACCAGGGGTGAGTTAAAAGAACTTCTCGAGTCCGCCGAATTCGTCCTGCTCCTGACGCTGGGCAGCATCGGTCGCCTGCCGGCGCCTGTCCCGCTCTTGTCGGCTCAATTTGGTGACAGCAAGCGGGTCGAAGCTCTTCCAGACTGGAAGGGTGGTCAGGCAGCTGGCCAGGACCGCGCTGCTTCGAACAGCCCAGGCCACAAATCCCACCGACAGCGTCGTGCCACTCAGTGCAGCCACTCGGGCCACCATCATCTCGTGTTCCTGCTCGACGCCGACCTCCTCTTCCAGTGACTTGGCCATCGCATCGAGTTTGGCCAACAGAACATCGCTGATGGAAGGCTGGTCTTCCGGTAGCTTCGAATCGATCGGCTGCTCCGGCTCCACGGGCATGATTGTGAACGGTGAAGCAGCTGACGAATCATCCCAACGAGGCATCACCGGCTCGTTCAAGGACGTATCTTGACGCCGTATGTCTTCGAGTTTGACAAAAATCGGGCGCTCGACTGACGGAGTCGGCGGCATCATCCCACTACCGGAACGCTCCACCATCTCAGGTGGTCTAGTCCGCTGTTCGATCGACGAAGGCGCTGTGGGGCTTGGCTGCGGGTTGCCCCGTTCAGTGACCACAGAGAGGCCGCGTTTCTCGGATTCAAGCGGCGCCGTCTGCAGTAGAGCCGGGGGAAGTGTCAGTGCCTTCGACTGCGAAGCAAGCGCCTCGGCTAGGTCTGTAACCGTTACCTGAATGGTCTGTGTCGCTGTGGCACCCTGACTATCCGTGACTCGGACCTGAACGATGTAGGTATGGTCGCCATTCGCATCAGTAGCCACTTCAAAATCTGGAGGAGCCGCAAAATTCAACGCGCCGGTTGAGGCATTGATCGTGAATAGCGCCTGATCCGACCCACCGCTGAGACTGTACGTGAGGATCTGACTCGGCAGATCCGGATCAGCACCGGTCACGATCGTCACCGCGCTGACGTTTTCCGCGACATTGATCGAGGCCGCTGACCCGCCTCCATTGCTCGTGATCGTGGGAGCATCATTGACCGGCGTGATCGTCAAAGCCACGGTGGTTGCCGCTAACGAACCACCAGCTCCATCGCTCACAGTAAATGTAAAACTATCGCTCGTGGTTTCTGAGCCATTGTGGACATAGACCAGCCGATTAGCGGCGATATCAGCTTGTGTGAAGGTGGTCGTCGACACACCCGGTGCGGTTGTCAGTTCCAGCCGCCCATACGCCGGCCCCGTGCCAACGGAATAGGTCAGTTGGGCGGCACTATTATCCACATCGGTCACGGCCAATTCACTTGCGGTAATTGTGTCGGTTCCTTCCTCTGCCACGGTACTGCCGGTGTTGGTGGACAACGTTGGGGCCTCATTCACGTTCATCAGATTAATTGTAAATGTTTGGTCCTGCGTGAGCCCTCCCGCATCGGTGGTTCGCACCGTAATCGTATGGCTCGTCGCCGCCTCGTAATCCAATAGCGTGCCGTCTGCAACTGTAATCACACCCGTCGCACTGTTGATCGCAAACCGGCCCCCTGCACTGTCCGTCAGCTGATAGGTGTGGGTGTCCCCCGTGTCTGGGTCTGTGGTGCTCGCCGTCCCGACCACCGTTCCGTTCGCCGCATTCTCGGGCACCGTGTTCCCGCTCAAGCTGATGGCCGTCGGCGAGTCATTGACCGGAGATACCGTAAGGGTAACAGTCGCCACATTGGACTCAGTCGTCCCATCGTTGACCTTGTAGGTGAAGGTGTCGGTCCCTGAGAAGTTCGCGTTGGGGGTATACACGAAGCTCCCATCCGCGTTGAGATTCAACGTCCCATTCGACGAACCCGTTACAAGGACAACACTGCTCACATCGCCGTCAATCTCCATATCAGTGGCAAGAAGTCCAGCTGCAACATTCACGGTTAAAGTCCCGTCCTCCTGAACGGTATAACTGTCATCTCCAGCAATTGGGGCATCGTTGACTGGAGTCACATCGAACGTGATGGTATTGGAGGCGCTGTCGTAAAGACTCCCTCCGTCTCGAACGGAAAACGTGAAGCTGGTGTAGCCAGTACCATTGGCATCAGCCACCGGCGCAAAAACCAAATTCCCCGCCGTGATGTCCGCCACAGCGATCACCTGGCCCGCCGTGACGTTCACACCCGACAGCGTCAGGGTACCGACACTGGGTACCGTGTTGATTCGAACCGCGCTCAGACTGTCTCCGGCATCGACGTCGCTGAAGCCTAAGTCCGTGGCGGTCAAGGTGTGTGCCGTGTCCTCATTAATCGTGACCGTGGCATCGGCCCCCGAGGGAGCCTCGTTGACGTTGGTCAGATTGATCGTGAACGTCTCGTCGTAGGTCAGCCCAACCGAATCCGTTACGCGGACGGTGACTGAGTGACTGGTGGCATTCTCATAATTCAGCAAGTTTCCATCGGCCACCGTAATCTGACCCGTCGTACTGTTGATCGCAAAGCGACCTCCGGCACTGTCGGTGAAGCTGTAGGTCTTCGTATCGCTTGCATCAGGATCGGTTCCCGATACGGTCCCGATGACCGTTCCATTGCTGGAATTCTCCGCCACCGTATTACTCGACAGACTCAAATCAGTGGGGGTCTCATTGACGTTGGTCAGGTTAATCGTGACGGTCTCGTCATAGGTCAGGCCCCCGCTATCCGTCACGCGCACGGTCACGCTGTGGCTCGTGGTCGCCTCGTAATCCAGAAGGCTACTGTTCGCCACCGTGATGGCGCCCGTACTGCTGTTGATCGCAAACCGCCCCCCCGCACTGTTCGTGAGGCTATACATCTTTGTGTCGCCGCTATCCGGATCGGTACCGCTCACGGTTCCCACCACCGTCCCGTTCGCCGCGTTCTCCGCTACCGTATTGGAGGAGAGGGACAGGTTCGTCGGCGTCTCGTTGACATTGGTCAGATTGATCGTGAAAGTCTGATCATAGGTCAAGCCTCCGGCATCCGTGGTCCGCACCGTGATCACATGACTCATGGCACTTTCGTAATTCAATAGGGTCCCATCAGCCACCGTGATTTCGCCGGTATTTGTATCGATCGCAAACCGACCTCCCGCAGAATCAATGAGCGAATAGGTGTGTGTGTCGCCCTCATCAGGATCGGTGGTACTGGCCGTCCCCACCACGGTGCCGTTGGCCGCGTTCTCCCCGACCGTATTCGCTGAGAGGGAGAGGTCCGTCGGCGCGTCGTTCACTGGGGTCACGGCAATCTTGAACGTTGATTCTTCGAGACTTCCTCCAGCCCCATCATCGACCACAAACGCAAAGCTATCCGAGTCGGTCTCGCTTCCGTCATGCTGGTATTCGATAATGCCACTGTCGATATCATCTTGCGTAAAGGTATCTTTTACGGATAGCGGTGTTCCCTTGAGCAGGATCGTGCCGTTGATCGGTAACGAGGTGATTGTGTACAGGACTTGGCTAGGATCGTTGTCGACATCCACAACGTCGAGATTCTTAGCCGAGAGAATAATGGAAGCCCCCTCATCGACGGTGGCTCCTTCGTTGGTGCTCAGGATTGGTGCATCGTTCACGGCCGTCACATTGATGGTGAGCGTGTTTGGAGTTGTGTCATAGGCATTGTTGCTATCGCGCACGGAGAAGGTGAGGTTCGCGTAGCCTGAGCTGGTCGCATTTGCGGCGGGGGTGAAGACCAAGTTCCCCGCCGTGATGTTCGCAACGGAGACAACTTGTCCGGCTGTCACTGCCACGCCGGATAAGGTGAGCGTGCCCGCGCTGGGCAGGCTGTCGATGCGCACGACACTCATCGTATCACCCGCGTCCACGTCGCTGAAGCCGAAGTTGGACATGGTCAATGTGTGCGCGGTATCTTCGTTGACGGTGACAGTCGCATCAGCGCCCGTCGGGGCCTCGTTCACACTAGTCAGATTGATTGTGAACGTCTCGTCGTGGGTCAGCCCGCCTGAATCCGTTATGCGTACTGTCACGCTGTGGCTGGTTGCATTCTCGTAATTGAGCAGGCTGCCATTCGCCACCGTGATCTGGCCTGTGCTGCTGTTGATCGCAAAGCGCCCACCGGCTGCATCAGTCAAACTGTACGTTTTGGTGTCGCTACTATCAGGGTCCGACGCACTCACCGTCCCGATCACGGTCCCGTTCGCCGCGTTCTCCGCCACCGTGCTCGCCGAGAGACTCAGGTCCGTGGGCGTCTCGTTAACGTTGGTTACGGTCACTGCTATGGCTTGGGTGTCAGTTCCCCCATTCCCGTCAGATACTTGTACGTTGACGTCATAGACATTATTCCCACCGCTGTCGGTCGCTGCTTCGTAGTTCGGTGCCGACGCGAAGCTCAGCTGCCCGGTACTACTGTTGATTGTGAACTTGGCTGCGTCGGCACCACCGGCAATACTATAAGACAGCGTCTGCCCTGCATCAGCATCAGTTGCGGCAACCGTGGTGACGACGGTGCTGTTTTCTGCCACAGTGACGTTGGCCGTCGCGCCACCGCCGTTGCTGCCGATCGTTGGTGCACTGTTCACTGCACCGGTGTTGTAGCTGACTTGCACATTGTCAACGTACAGACGTTCGCCTCCTCCAGTCCCGGTGACGACGAATTGAATTCTGGTGTTGGCCGACATATGTCCGGAAAGATCGAAGCTGGCAGTACCGCTGCCGGTGTTGGCCGCATTAGAGAAAATCCCATTGCTGAGTGTCTGATAGTTCGTTCCTCCATCGGTAGACACCCGCATTTCAATCCGATCGGCACCGGTCAAGCTATTGGTGTAGTTGAACGTCAAGGTCGCACTGGTCGCATTGCTGAGGTTCACACCTCGACTGATAGCATTGCCGACTGTATCCGTATCGATCCGTAGCTGCGATGAATTGATACGGACATCACCGCCGCTGGCCCCACCTCCACTAGCATCCGTTTCGGTCCAGCTGGTGGACCACGATTGCGTCCCGTTGTTGTTACTGTAGGAAGTGCTTGAGAATGTGTCTTGAACAGTCTCCGTCCCCAAGATCCCAGCCCAGTTCATCTGCGCGGTATCGGTCAACGCCAGATCCGTTTCGATCGAACCAGCTTGCACTTCGAATTCCCAATCTCCGCCCAAATCAATGTGACCCGTCTGGTCACTGCTGGCCGCCACATCGGCGCCGGTTAATTCGGCCAGGAGATTCACCGCATCGCCACCTTCCGCCCCTTCACCAAAATTGCATCCATAGACTAAGATGTCCGCCTGATCAGACAGCGTTCCTCGAATGGTTGCGAACTCATCGGCATATTCGGAAGACATCGATTCTGCGGTAAGCGTCCCAGTTCCCAGCTGTAACTCACCGGCACTGCCGTGAGAGATCAGATGGATGGCATCTACCCCACTGCGCCCGGCCAGCGATTCTGCGATCTGCTCCATCCCATCGCGCGTGCCGTCGAGCACGACGACTTCGACGTTCGGCCCCATCCCTGCGATCATAGTTTGATAGTCAGGTACCGTCGGATCGACGAAGGCAATCTCTGTGGTCGATTCGCCCGGGGCATAGGTCGCGATGGCTTGGAGCAGGGCTTGTGACTCACGTTGATCGGTGGTCTGGCCTCCATCCGTTGCGCCCGATGAGACGGCAGCCTCGGCCTGTTCCTGTGCCACCTGCTCTGACGCCACTTCGGAAGCCGTGGCCGCGGCCGCCGCATCGAACATCAGTCGTTGCTCAAGAGACAAAAGAGAATTCTTGAGTTTGGAAGCAGGTTGTGGGGCCTGCTGAGCCTTCTCCAGCACCTTCTTTTTTCTTCGATTGAACATGCCGAGACACCCCTCCCCCAGAAGACACGAACTTCCCACGTCTTCTTCGGTCGTGCAGCTGAGGGGCTAAAGAGCAGACAGGAGCCTGCCTGCACCCTTGTACGCATGAACAAGCAACAACGGAGAAGAATGGTTCGGTATGGTTTTATGGAAAGTCGGGAGGTGGGATCGCCTTTACAAACATCGAGACATACTGGAACCCGTGCCAGTCAGCTCAAAACCCACTTTCGCGAATCATCACCGCCACTATGCGGTCCCACGCACGTGAGAGCAGACTCTGGGGTTCGCCGGCGATATGGACGTGACCGGCCACCGCTTGATCCAGCACCTCGAGCTGGTCCAACACCTCGAGTTCCACCCGGTACACGGATTGCTCAGCCCGGAGATGGCCGTGCGCATCCTTGCGGACCGGCACATCTCCGCCATAGATCGACGCCAGATATGACATGGAAACGTCCTGCTCATCCCATTCTCGGATTTCCGTGATGCGGGCCTGATACGCGGATCGCGTGAGATCGTTCGGGATGAACCGCGCCTCCTGGCCGACCGCCAGGTGCCTGATGTCTTCCACCGGCACTAATCCCACCACGACCGCCTTGTGCGGGTTGAGGAGATACGCCAAGGGAAGCTTTTCGTTGATCCACCGCCCTGGCGCGAGCGAATCGGCTCGCTCGGCAACAATGCCATCGATCGGCGCTTGCAGGACAAGTTGGCGTTGCTTCTCCGTTGATCCATCCAACTCCGTCAATTTCGCCTCCAGCGATTGGGCTAAGACTTGCCCCTGCGCTCGGTCCTCAAGATTGCCGGCTTGGCGTTGGAGTCGCAGATCCAAGAGCGCCACCTGCGTCTCCGCCACGATAGTGTCCTTGGTCAACCTAGGATTTTCAAGAACCACGAGCGTTTCGCCCGCCCGCACCGACTGACCTGGCTGCATTGCCACCGTCAGAACCCGACCAGGCGACGGCGCATAGACCGTGGCATAGACCTTCGCCTGGAACACACCCGGGATCGACACCCGACCGACCCATGGCAGACAGAGCAGCGCCAACAGTGCTCCTAACGCCACCGTGGTCACGGCAAACCGGCCCGTATGCGCAAATGCCTCCCGTCGTTCCCACCAAATCTTGAGTTCTCGCCAGATCGGCAAGCCGATGAAGAAGACGATCTCGACCGCGAAGAGCACGATCCCCAACACCTTGAAGAAGTAGTGGTAGACCATGACGGCGATACCGGTGAACAGCACCAGGCGGTAGATCCAGATTGCCCAGGCATACAGAATCATGGTGCGTCGAGTCGAGGCACTCACCTGCTCCGGCTTCGGCGCACCGGGAGCGAAGAGTAGTTCTCGCACCCACCATTGGCCAAAGGCGAACGCCCGATCTTGGAGATTCGGAATCCCCAGCCCATCGGCGAGCAAATAGTACCCATCGAATCGCATCAAGGGATTGAGGTTCACGGCGAGACTCATGATCCAACTGGTCGTCGCCACGATAAATGCCGCACTGCGGAGCACGCCATCCGGCAGAAACGCCCAGAGCAGCGTGGCGACGGCCGCCAGCCCTAATTCTGCAATGACTCCAGCCGCAGCGATCCCCAGTCGTTTCCGCTTGGAACTCAGTCGGTAGGAGTCGCTGACATCGGAATACAAAACCGGCATCAACACCATGAAGGCAATGCCGATCGTCGGCACACGGCACCCGAACCGCGTGGCCGTATAGGCATGTCCCAGCTCATGGATCACCTTCACCGAGCAGAGGACCACCCCGTAGGCCAACGCGCCGGACCAGGAGAAAAAATGGAGGAACGAGGAGATGAACGTGTCCCACTGCCGGCCCACAAAAAAGAGCCCGATCATTCCCATGGCCCCGAACAACCAGCCTGCCGTAGCCGTATAGAATGGCGCCACAAGCGGTAACGTGGCCTGGAGAAACGTGTGAGGATGCACAAGCGGAATTTTCACAAAGAGATAGTGGTGAAGAAGCCACTGCCACCAGGCCTGCTGGCGGGCGGCGGTTTGCTCGACATAGTCTTTCGTCTGCCCGCTGGCGGACTGTTCGGTGAGGTTGTTGGCGTACAAGAACTTGACCAGATCTTCGACATCCTCGGCGGTCACATGGGACGTCGTGTCGCGCGCGATCACCTGCACCAACTTTTCGATGGCGCCGCACTGCCACCGCTGCAACAGCTGATAGACGTGCCATTCGATTTGGAAATACTTATTTCGGATCGGGTCGATGATCGTCCAGGTCGGCACCCCTTCCGGTGTCGGCGCACTTCGAAGAAACTGCAGATTCTTTCTGAGTGGGGGAAGCTTTCGTTCTTTTGGCGTTGGTGAAAGAGGAGGACCAGCCATAGACTCACACACCCAGCAGCTGGCGCAGCGCCGTCAGGGGGCGCCGGAACAACATGAAGGCCAAGGGACGTGGCTCTCCATAGACCTTGGCCGATCCTTGCCAGCCGATCCGCACTCGCGGATCCGGCGCAGTCAATTCCGCCGTCACTCGGTAGGCCAGCACATCCCCAGGCAAGACCTCCGCGTGATAACTGGCCCGACTGACCGTGGCCGGGAAGGATTCAAGCGATAGGGCATCAAAAAAGGCCACAGCCTCCGCTCCCTCCTTCAACAGCAAGGCATCGCTGACGGGCAAGTCGATCCGGAGCTCCACCTGCCGGGGATCGGCAATTTCCATGATCCGCTCGCCGACCACGACCGGCTTGCCGACCCAGTCGGCTTTGTCGGTATAGAGCAATAGTCCGGCCTTCGGAGCATGCACCTCGATCTGTTCCAGCATGTCCCGCGCATAGGCGAGTTCCGTGGCCTTCAGTTGCACTTCCGTTTCCTTGAGTGGCACGTCGGCCTTCCGTTGGGCGTCCAGAAAGCCCGCCTGGATCGCTTGGGTCTGCTCGGCCTGGGCCACGGCCAGTTGCCGTTCCGCCACCTGGAATTGATTGCGAATGTTGGTATCCTCGTATCGAAACAACGGTCTTCCCTGTCCCACCATCGTATTCGGCGGCACCAGCACATCGCTGATGACTCCGTCCATCGGCGCGCTGACCACCACCGGTTCCTTGGCCATGACCTTGACCGGCGCCATGGTGGAGATGGGAACCGGAATACAGAGCACGGCCGCGATCGCTGCCGTGATGAGCCAGGCCGACGGCTTTTTCAATGTGACGGACCAGCTTCGCGACCGTTTTGACAATGCCTTCCAGGCGTAGGCGTAGCTGCCGGCTAAGCGATGAACGATCGCGACGTCATTTTCTTGCCACGGGAACTCCCGCTCGAACCACCAGAAGCCCAGCACCGTTTCATCGGGGTGCTTGAGCGGACACCAAAACACATACCCTCGAATATGTTCGCGCCACCCCTCTCGACAGGACTCCGGACAGGTCTCCTCCGTCAGCGCCACCGGGGTGTCGCCATGCCCCGCTTGTGTGAGAGCCTGCCCCACCTGCTCGAGCCATCGAATCACCGGGGCGTCTTGTTCAATGACGGCCACACTGGACGCACAGATCACCCGACAACCCGTCGCCCTGTTTTCATCAGAACTCAACAGATAGGCCTGCTCATAGGGAACCAAGCGCCGGGTCTCATTCACGGACAGAAACTGCAACTCCTGAATCGTTTTGGCGGTACGGACTTGTCCTTCCAGATGAGTCAGCGCCGCCAGATGAATCAGCGTCGGAATCTGCTGGGCAGTCGGTTCGGCCGTCGTTGCCATTGGCTTACGGTTGCTCCACAAATTGTGCGGACCCGCTCATGCCGCTGAGCACCTCTGTAGGCAGTGCGTCAAATACCCCGGTCACCTTCACGGTTTGGCTGGCCGCATCGACGCTCGCGCCTATTTCTTTTACCCGCGCTGGGTATCCCTGCCGCGTCTCGTCCACGGTGAAGGTAAATCGTGCCTGTCGTTTGAGCCAAGCTAAGGAGGTGGACGGAAGAACCAATTCGATCTCAAGGCTGGAATCGTCCAATACGCTTAACAGTTTATCGTTTGGGAATACATTCTCGTGTTCATTGATCATGACACCAACGACACGTCCCGAAAACGGCGCCACCAGGTGGCACCCTCGAACATTAATCTCCGCCACTCGCATCGCAGCCGCAGCTTTCTTCGCATCCGCTTCGGAAATTTCCAAGTCGAGCATGCTGACCGCATTCAGCGTGGCCAGTTCTTTGTTATTCTGAACGGTCTTGCTCTTGCCTTCATGTTCAGCAGCTGCCGCAGCCAGTTCGGCACGATACTTGTCGCAATCCAGTTGGACGAGCGTCGCTCCCTTCACAAACCGCTGGCCTTCTTTATATGGAACATGACTGACACGTCCCTGAACTTGGGCATGCAACATAGCCTGCGCAGCCGCCTTCACAATTCCGCGTGCGACAGTATGATCAGGTCGCATGGCATGAGCGGGTCGGTCAGTTCCGGACCAACCTATGGCAGGAGCGCCCGCCACCATGAGGACAAGCATCGGCACCGTCAGGTCAACGAACCACAGCTGTCGCATGGGCCGCCGGTCTCCTTTCTACATCCGATATCGTAGGCTCACTGACTTCCCAGAGTTTCCTGAGAGAACCAGCCAATTGAGCAAGGTTTTGCTCACCCATACTGACGGGGACAGCATCTTCCCCAAGAGAGGCCCTCAGCGTCGCATAGGCGGTTTCCACTCCCGAACGGGCGGCATCCAGCCGGACATCCGCGACAACATCATTGACACGTTCTCGAATGAGTGTGAGATCGTTTGTCCGGCGTGCCAGCCACAAATTCTTCGTCTGGTCCACGATCGCGGTTTGTGTCTCGTGATAGTTCAAGGCATCTTCATACTCTTGTTTGGCATGGACAAACTGAACTGCCCCGACGTGCACCTCGGTCAGGATGGAGAGAGTCAAGGCCAGGCTCTGGGCCTCCAGCACTTGTCCATGCGCCTCAATGGCCTTGAGCTTGGCTGGAGTGCGAAATACCGAAAGGAGGTTCCAGCTCACCTGAGCGGCATAGGCGAGCCAGTTCTGATAGAGAAGAAAACTGTTGCTGTTATAGTATCCACCCAACGAAACCTTCAGGCTCGGGAACAGCTCTAAAAATACGGCTCTCGCTTCTTTGGCATTAATCCGCTTTTGATAATCGATCGTGCGAAGCTCCGGCCTGAGCAACAGCGCTTGTTCTTCCATTTTCTGACTGTCCAAGTTGACGGCAGGCACCGATGTCACCTTGGGTGGCATTACGAGATCGAACTCGGTTCCAGGTGATAACCCCATCAACGAAGCCAGCTGCGTTTTTGCGGGGCTGAACTCCCGAACCATCCGTCGAACCTCTCGTTGCATATTAAGTAGATCTCGTCGGTAATTAAGCGGGGTCAGCGGTGATTGAAGTTTTCTCTCGGCGATCTGCTGAGCGCTAGCGAGTGCCTTGGTGACCGACTGTTCCAAGAACTGGACGCGCTGAAGAATCCGCTCTGCGCTGACCGCCCGCCAGTACGCACCTCGAACCTCCTGTACGAGTCGAACCGCAATCCGTCGCTTTTCCTCCTCCGCAATCATGACATTGTCGGCCGCCTGCTGTGCCCGCACAAACGAGAGGCCAAAATCGAGCACATCCCAGCTTAACGCCAGATTGCCGGTCGTGACGTTCTTTTCAGACGAGGTAAACGGCTCCACCGCTTGTTGTCCGGTGACGAGCGAGCGCCCGACACCACCGCTGAACCTGTTACGACCGTCGTAGCCCGCATTCGCCGACACTTGCGGCAGGAGGCTGTAGTTCGCCACATTGAGTTGCTGGTGGGCGAGTTGCGCTTGCATGGTCTTCACTCTTGCGTCCAAGTTGTATTTCAGCGCACGCGCCACGGCCTCATACAAGTCGATTGGCCCTGAAATCGGTTCCCCTACCGACAATATGGTTTGATAATCCTTCACAACCCGGTCACGCACGTCTTGCTGGTCTAACGCGTGTGGTTTGATCAAGCACCCATTCAGTGACAACAAGGCCATGGGAACGATGGCAGCCCACAACACCGTGCGGACGCTGAATATGAGGGCGTACAAGCGCATACGATTTGTTGCGACAGCCAAGCCAACCCCGTTCTGCACAGGAAGGTTTTCCAGTGACGATATCGGCTGAGCTGAGGAGGAACTTAACTAAACCGAGGAGAACGGAGCTAAGCCAGCTTCGTCGTTGAAGAAACGGGTAAAAACACACATATATCGGATAGATAGAACACATTTCTTTTGAAGTTCAACAGTAGCGACGGATTGTGTAACCACTAACCCCCACTGCTGGGAACACTTCACGTAGCCTGGATCTCAGTTACCCACAAATCCCTTCTTTCGTGTTACCCCATCCGGGCTCTAACCGACTACACACTCATCAGATATCTTTCCAACAGCGAGCACGAATCCTACAACCTGCAACCAGGGAGAAATAACATGAGTTGTTCACGCTGCCACGGTCTCATGGTCAGGGATCACTTCTTGGATTTTGACGGTACCATTGGGCATATGTGGGCGAATGGATACCGTTGCATGAACTGCGGGAATGTTCATGACCCGGTCATTGAGCAACATCGCCTGGCTCGGGAACAACAGGTACCGGCAATCCCAAATGGTGAGCATGAATCTCGAAAGAACGACCTCATCCCGGACTCACAAACGGTCATGCTGCGTGCAGCCTAGTTTGAGATGCATACGAGTGTGCCTTACATGCTCTTGGATCCAACGAGGGAAAGATGGCTTCCATTTTGATCGTCGATGATGACGCCTCGATTCGGGCCTTGTTACGCCGGATTCTTGAGGAAGATGGTCATCAGATTCGTGAAACTGAGCACGGGGAGAGCGGTCTGCGGCTCTATCGAGACGCACCCGCCGATCTTGTCATCACGGATATCTTGATGCCGGAGCGAGATGGGATGGAAGTCACCCTCGCTCTGACACAAGAGTTCCTAGACGCCAGGGTCATTGCCATCACTGGTGCAACCGGTGATCAGAACTTTCTCAACGTCGCGAAGCTCTTTGGTGCCCGGCGTGTGATTCAGAAGCCCTTCACACCGGAAGAAGTACGTCGGGCCGTCCGTTTCGTTCTCGATCACTAGTCTCCCGAAACGATGAACCTGAGGAGCAGAGTAAGACTGGCCCAGAACCAGTTGGGACGGCACTTACTCGCCAGACATTCCTCCATTGGTCTTCTTCGATTCACGCGCCCGTAAAGACCATAGCGAACCCACTACCATACCGATTCCCGCCATTAGAAATCCAATAAGCTGCGGCGGCCAGACGTCGGTTGGCTGGCTCAACAGCTCCAATGCCAACCAGCTCGTCAGACCAGCGATGATGGCATAGAGCGCACCCTGCGTCGTGGCTCTCTTCCAATAGAGTCCTGCGACCAATGGAATAAATGCTGCCACCAGAGTCACCTTATACGTGTTCACCACCAGCTTATAGATTGTCACATCCGACCAAAGTGCAATGGTTAATACTACTGAAGCAAACACGAGCAGGACGACGCGCATCAAGCGAAGGAACTCCGCATCATTGACTTGTGAGAGCATTGGCCGAATGACATTTTCGCTCAGCGCCACCGATGGCGCGAGCAAGGTGGCGCTTGAACAACTCATCACGGCCGACAGAACAGCTCCGAAAAAGATGATCTGTGCTGGGAGTGGCGTATGTTCTAAGATCAGCGTCGGGAGAATAAGCTGTGAATCCTGCTCCAATAGCGCTCCGAACTTGGCAGGATCGATCAGCGTTGCGGCATACGCGAGAAACATCGGAACAAAACAGAACGAAAAATAGAGCGCCGCACCAAGCAACGAACCACGCACGGCAGTCTGCTCGTTCTTCGCGGACGTAATTCGTTGAAATACGTCTTGCTGCGGGATAGACCCGAGCATCATAGTCATCCAAGCCCCGACGAACGGAATCCATGCTGTGATGGAGGCGGTCGGAAACAAGTCCAATTTACCAGCCACCGCCGCATGTGAGATAACCGTTTGCACCCCACCGGCCATCTCCCCCACAATCGATGCGATGTAGAGCAATCCTCCCATGATCACCGAGATCTGAACAAAATCTAGAATCGCCACAGAAAACATGCCGCCGAACGTCGTATAGGTGAGGACAATGACTGCACCGATCACGATTCCCACGGACTGACTGACTCCGCCTTCGGTCACCACATTGAGCACTAGGCCGAGCACTTTGAATTGGGCCGCGACCCACCCAAGGTAGGAGGCAACAATACAGAGCGTGCACAGAACTTCGATGGTCTGATCATAGCGATACCGATAATAATCGCCGACCGTCAGCATATTGAGTCGATACAGTCGTGGCGCAAAAAAGAGTCCGGCGAGCATCAAACACATACTGGAGCCGAACGGATCGGCTACCACACCGTGCAACCCTTCTTTGACAAATGTTGCTGAGATACCCAGAACGGCTTCAGCACCGAACCAGGTTGCAAATACCGTTGCTGTGACTACGGCGAGAGGCAAGCTTCTTCCCGCGACGGCAAAGTCTTTTGAGTTCTGTACCCGGGTTGCGGCGAAGAGCCCGATGCCGACTGACAGGATGAGATAGAGGATGACGAACCAGAGCACCACGCAGGCAGGATACGGCTATCCGGGCCAGCAATCAATCTGTATCGAGTTTCTTGAAGAAGAGGGACAACGATGCCACTTGGGAGAATATGCGGAAAGGGAAGGTCAAAATACCCTGAAGCATCCATCCTCCTGGCGTAGGAGAATCGTGGCGATCATCCAGCTCTATCCCACTCATAATGCGCAGGGCTCAGCGAGAACAGTGTTACCAGAAAGGATACAACCTCAGGGGTTTATCAGGTGACGGCTAGAAGGTGAGAAATATGTACCGTCCAGCAGGAGAGGGACTGGTCATTGGTCGATCATACGAATACTCCTAGAACGACCAGTATCGAGATGCTCCTAGGACAAGACGGCAGCCGGCCAGAAAGAGATGACCATGAGACTCAACCGGTACCGCCTTAGTCCACTGCACTTCGTACAAATTTAGGGAATGTTCCCATCGGGTTTCAGCAACGTGGAGTTCGATCAGTTGCCTGGTTCGCACCCGATTTCCTATAAGAATGAGAACGCCATGCTCACTTCGGTTCAAGCAATATGCCTCACCCTGTTCGATACTCAGAGACTCTTCACCGGTTGACTCACAGAGACCATAGCCACACACCTTCTGCTCATTACTGCGCGCTTCTCGTCGGCGAGAAAGAAATGGGCCCTTAGCCTTATCCTGCTGAAGGATCCCAGTCATAGGCACCCTCGCCTCAAGATTTCCCATACGGTCTGGACGGATTTCGCTACTGACCACTCTAGTTCCTATGCTTGTTTCCATGGCCCCCCCCCACAAAGTGACGCCAACAGTTAGGATTCATGAGCAAACGCCATGCCCGCGGATCGCTCAAGACATACACGTGGATTCATGAGGAATCTGCTCCCTCTGCTCCAAAGGGCTACCCGATCAGATTCGACGAGCGAAGGAACATTGATTCACTCTTCCGATGTATTCGATATGCATGCCTCTGATTTTAAATGCAATTGAGATTTGAATGAAAAAGCATACAGGCTCGCATGATCAACCTTCACAGCAACAGACCTTTTCTGCATTGTTCCTGCGGGCACCTACCACCCCACCAATACATCTCAACGCCATCCCACCCGACGATTTGAGTAATGGCTCCATGGTTGGGCCAAATTAGCTCAGCTTCTCCACGCGAAGGCCAAGCAGGCGGATCTGTTTTCGATGTGGGTTCTCTCGACGATCAAGAAACGGCAGAAGCAATTTTAATCCCTCACGCTGCAACACACCCGGATCACTTGCTGGTACGGTCAAGGTATGGGCTCGCGACTTAGTTTCGAAGTCCACAAACCGGATCGTCAGCACGACAGTCCGAAAAGCCTGAAAGCCTTCATGAGTCAGACGATGAATGACACCTCGAGTAAGCCTATCGAGCTGAGTAAAGAGCGTCTGACTATCAAGCGTATCGGACTCGAAGGTTTCCTGTTCACCGATCGATTTTGGCTCTGAATATTCTTCAACTGGAGAGTCATCTCGCCCGCGAGCTTTATCGTAAAGGGCCACACCACGCTTCCCTAGTAGCTGTTCGAGCTGACACACAGGCAACCCTCTCAGATCGTCGACGACCTTGATCCCTCTCTCCCTCAACATGGCCTCCGTTTTAGGACCGATACCAGGAATGACCCGAATCGACAATGGAGCTAGAAAAGCCTCCACCTGCTCCTCGCGCACCACCGTGAGTCCGCTTGGCTTTTGCCACCCTGAGGCAATCTTGGCGATCAGCTTATTCGGCCCAATGCCGACTGAAGCAGTCAACCGAGCTTCCGATGTGATCGCTTCTTGCACATGGCGGCAGATGCGCTCCGCCTCTTCGTAGGATTCTGTCCAGCTTAGATCGCCGTAGGCTTCATCGATGCTGGCTTGCTCGATTTTCGAAATGAACTGTCGCACAATTTGCATTACTTCCTCAGACACCCGTGCGTACTTTGGCATATCGACCGACACAAAGGTCACCGGCGGCTTGCCGGCATGACGTGCGGCTTCGGACAAGCGCCACGCCGTGGAGATCGGGGTCGCTGAGTGAATCCCATAGGCCCGTGCAAGATAGTTCGACGTAGAGGCCACACCCCGCCCCTTGCCACCAAGCGGATCTGCCCCGACCACAAGCGGGACTCCCCGAAACGCTGGAGTGTCACGTTCCTCAATCGCCGCGAAGAACGCATCCATATCTAAGTGGGCAATAATTCTAGGCATCTCGTTTTGAGAGCGTGCATAAGGACATAAGGAGACTATCGAAGACAACTCAGGCCGATCATATGGAAGCAAGATGAGATCCAGTTCATTACCCTTAGTTGGCTGTAGATTTTCATGACAGAGGCGGCGTACAATTCGCTCGTGATAATACAGGAGTCAGCCATTCAAGAAGCCACTAAGTACGTATACTCTCACTGACAACTGCATCGAAAGGGGGTCATCATGGGACTACATTGGTTCAACTTGGTCGGAGCTTTGATGTTGTTCATCGGTCTCTTTCTCAATGAGTTCGTCTTTCTGAACGTCTGGTACAATATGAACTTTTCCTTGGTTATTGTCGCTATAGCGTACTACGGAATTGCTCTTGGACTTTCGCTCTGGGGAGGGTCGCGTCCCCAAGCGGCTTGACGTTCTACGTCGTATTTTTCGATGGGTTAAAACTGAATGTGACACACGGCTTCAACGCTGTTAGGTCGCAACGTTGAGGACATCGACGAAAAGGCACGGACCATCAATGAAAGGAGACAAACCATGGGTATGAGTTTTTGGAATTGGCTTGGAATAGTGATGCTGGTGCTAGGACTCCTTCTGAATGAGCTATTCCTTGGGATCAATGCATGGTACGAGATCAACCTCGGGGCGATTGTTGCGGGTATCGTCTACCTGGTTGTTGCAATCTCGTTGTCAGTTTGGCCAAGTGCCATGGATCAGAGCGCGTAAAGAATATCCTCTCGACCTTGCCTTGAGATTAACTCCGGGGTGGTGGTGTGCCTTCTAGCCGTTATCCCTCCAAGCTCTGACACGCCAGACTAATCTATCCTAATCCATGACTCTGCCCCATATACACTTGTCCCAACAAGAGGGTTGATCTCACAGGACTGATCCACTACGATCTCCTTCATCGGTCAATCACAAAGATCCAACCTGACAACCGTAGGCATTGCAAAGAGATAGACTGACCTTTTCCAAACCCAACCCCAACCAGAGGAGGAAGTCATGGCAGACAAACAGTACAAACAGCTCGGCTGTCTTGATGTGCAACCGGGAGGCGGCTGTGGATTTCAAGTGCGGGCGGAGACGGAGACAGAACTGATGCAGCTCGTGGCAACTCACGCCAAGCAATGTCATAAGTTGGACACGATCCCACCGGAGATGGTGTCTGCAGTTCAGGCGGCGGTCAAGACCGTCACAGTCGCTGTCTAGTGAGCCTCTGAGTATGCAGCAGGAGCCCACTCCTCTCCGACAACGAGGGGAGGGCCCCTGCGTCGCTGCAAACCAAGGGCAGAAATACAGGATCAAGGAGGGCATATGAGTTGGAAGACAATACTCCCAGTAGCAGCGCTTCTCCTGCTAAGCACCAGCGGCTGCAGTTATCTGTTTTATCCCCATGCGAAGGAATTCACCGAGAAAGCAAAGGGCGCAACCGGTCTCGAAACGGTCATTAATCTGACCGGGATGGCCGAAGCTTCCGCAAAAGCCGCCAAGGGAGGCAAGGGCGTCGATCAAGCTTTTGACGACCTCCATAATCAGTTTCATGCGATCAACGATAGCATCTGCTGCATTGAGAAATCCGTGAGAGAACGGCCAGGCTATGCCCTAGCCATCACACACAATAAAGAACTCACGACGATTTTTAAGCGACTGTGGAAGTTCAAAGACGATCAACCCCAACGAGATCAGCACCTAGATCTCCTCGTATCGGAACTAACGGAGCTACGCGAGACGTTACACACTTTGAGGTAACTGTTGTGGCATCACTATCGCCTGAGCAAGTCATCGAAGGCCAGCGCCAAGACTGGAACCGCGTCGCTGGCGGCTGGGAGAAATGGGATCGCTTCTTCGACGAACAGATGGCGTTCCTCAATCATCGGCTCGTCGGCGATGCCAGGTTACGTGCCGGCCTTCGCGTGTTGGACCTTGGATCAGGCACAGGCTATCCAGCCTTACTCGCAGCGCAGACAGTGGGAGCGAGCGGCAGCGTGATCGGGATCGACCTGGCCGAGCAGATGCTCGACGCTGCGAGACGAAAAATGAGTTCATTGAAGCTCTCCAATATGACCTTCGAAACGGGTGATGTCACAACCCTCCCGTTCGAAGCCGAGTCGTTCGACGCCGTGACGACACGCTTCTGCCTGATGTTCCTGCCTGCGATTCCAAAAGCCGTGGCCGAGATCGCCCGCGTTCTGAAGCCTGATACTTGGATTGCTGCGGCCGTCTGGTCTGCTCCGGAGCGAAATCCTTACCTCAAGATCCCCATCGACGTCATCAAGCAATTCATCGAGCTCCCACCACCGGACCCCTCGGCACCGGGTATTTTCCGCCTGGCAAAGCCAGGAGATCTTGCCGGCATGCTGCAGCAAGCTGGGTTTGCCGACATCTCTGAACAAGAATTTCTTGGCGATGTCCAATTTTCAGCTGAAGAGGACTACTTCTCCAGCCTCATGGACATTGCCGCACCGATTCAGAATCTGTGGGCGAAGTTAAGCCCTGTACAACAACCCGAAGCCAGACAACGCATCCTCCAGACGGCTGGGCGGTACCGCAAGGGATCAGACATCGCTTTGCCGATTGCCGTGCGAATGGTTGCCGGACGCAAACCCGGATGAGGCATGTCGGCGAAGGACGACGGCTTCAAAGATTTCATTCTCGATCAACTAGCCGATCTCCATGGAGTAACCGCCCGCGCCATGTTCGGCGGGTATGGGCTCTATCACCGCACCGTCTTCTTCGGTATTATTCATAAAGGTCGCCTGTACTTCAAAGTCACACCCGTGACAATACCTCGCTACAAGGACCGTGGGATGAAACCGTTTCGCCCTAATGCCAAGCAGACGCTTAAATCCTTCTACGAAGTCCCCGTGGATGTGATTGAAGATGCAGAGGCGTTGACTCAATGGGCGACAGAAGCAGTCGAGAGATGAACGTCCGTGTCGAATGGACTTTGGACCATCGGTCATTCGACGAGACCAATCGGTGAGTTCATTCCCCTGCTGAATGCTCATGGCATTCAGCAACTCGTCGATGTGCGTACCATCCCTCGCTCCCGCCATAATCCTCAGTTCAATCAAGAAACCCTCTCAAGCAGCCTAAAGGACAAAGGATTGCTGTACGTACACATGCCGCAACTCGGTGGCTTGCGCAAACCTAAGAAGGATTCCATCAACACCGGCTGGCGCAATGAGAGCTTTCGCGGCTACGCCGATTACATGCAATCCGAAGCATTTTGGAAGGCCCTTGACGAGCTAATGGCTGACAGCCGAGAGCTGAGGACTGCCGTCATGTGCGCCGAGGCCGTCCCCTGGCGATGCCATCGGTCTTTGATCGCCGACGCTTTACTGACGAGGGACTGGGAGGTTCGACACATCGTGTCGGAAACGAAAGCAGACCAACACCAGCTTACATCCTTCGCCACGGTTGTGGATGGATTGCTCCGCTACCCCGATCCGAATGCTGCGCCGCGGCTGTTCCCATAACCCCATTCGGTTGAGCGGAGCACATGCATATTGACAATTATAATTGTGCATTTCCACTGAACCCTTTACAGCCAATCGAATCTTGCATCTTGGGCAATGCAATAGCCAAAGGAGTTAAGATCGCTGAAGTATAAGTACCAGGCAATCACATCAATATTGCCGACCTTCTTAGCCAATTGCTTGCCCTCGTTTGTTGGTGCCTCATCCAGCAATCCATCTGATGTTAGCCAAGGAGGACCATCGCCAAAAGACGAAACAGCCGTTGTATGTTCGATAGATCAAAACATCAGCCCAGACACAATCAGTCTTCCCCTTCTGCATCGCTCGCGAAGACTGAGGTCAGACGCTTCTGGATCACCCACACAAATTTCGAATTCTACCATTGCTGTTCTCCGTACATAATCAATAAACGCGGAGAGAATCCTTGCATCATGAAAACTGGCAGTTGGTTCCATTGGACCAAGCAGATCATCCAGTTTCTTATTCCTTTTCATAGGTGATTCCTTTTAGGAAACTCCTGCGCGTCTGCTATGCACTCTTGAACTTGGTGAGCTTCGCAAACAGGATGGCGGTAAAGGGAAGCGCCAGTCCGATGAGGATTTGTGTGATGAGAAGCTCTCCCAGCTGGCTATAGTCGGCTGGGGTTTGGATGGCGCCGGTTGCTTGGTCGCGGACTTCCCGTGTGATGATGTAGATCTCGTTGAGATACTTCGTACCGAGCTGGCCGAGTGAGAGCGCTAAGTTGGTGAACGAAGCCATCACGGCAAAGAAGGTCGCTTTCAGATTGGTCGGAGCCGAGTTGGCGATCCAGGCCAGCATCGGAATCATGGAGATCTGCACAAGCGGCGATTCGAGCGCCGTATCGACCAAGGCAATGAACCTCGCATCGACGATTCCGCCGGTCATCATCGCCGTCCATTCGTGCAATCCATAGTACAACCCTGCAATCGGTACCGCGAGAATCGTCCCGACGATGGTCAAGAATCCAACGACATAGGTAATGGAGCGTTCCGCCATAAAGCGTCGAAAGACGAACATACCCAGCAGGGCCACGACACCGCCGATTAAGGACAGGACCGACAGAAACTGCTGATCGAACTTGAGCTGGTCGATCATCCACCAGGTTGCTCCAGGACCGGTTCCCGGAATCGCACGTAACGAAAAGACGACCACGGCTGTGCCGACTAAGATGAGCCTCTTGTCCGGCTCGAGTTCCCGCATGAGCCTCGACATCAAGAACAACACGATGGCCATGGAGCCGGTGAATACGATCTCCTCGCGGTATGGAAATCCGCCTAATCCGACCGTTAGTGTGAACAGCACAAAGGCCATGCTTCCGCCGAGAATCCACCAATTGGGTGTTGTCGGCTCGTCGTCTGCATCCCGAACGTCCACCATCTCTTGGGCCTGTTCCAACGAAAATCCCTCTTGAACAAGTCGCCGTTTCTGCCGGCGCTTCAACCACCAGGCCAGTCCGACGCCCAACACCGACACGACGGGAATCCCCATGGCCATGAGATAGATTCGTTGGTAGAGCCGAACGAGCTCGGCCTGAGGCAGGCCCTCGGTTCCCGTGAAGACATAGACATTGACCAGCGCCACGAGGATACCCCCACCGACTATTGCGACGCGACCGAGCGTCTGCATCGTGGTGTGCATCAGTTTCCGCGTCTGGTCGTCAAATGTTCGGCCCTGATCATCGACACGTGGGACGGCCTCGACCGTCATGGCATCTGCCACCGCATCTTGAATAACATACCCAATGGGAGCCAGCAGCACACTGAGGACATACCAAACTTCCGCCGGCAAGATGGCCGTCATCGCCTCGCGATCGCCGATCAACAGGGCCATGACGCCGAGACTGATCGTCAATAATCCCGCACCTAACCCGACCAGCCAGCTCTTCCATCGCCAGAGAAGATCAACCGTATGACCGATCGGCATCTTCAGGGCCCAAGGAATCCCGGCCCAGAATCCGAGCGCCCCCAGAAATGAGGCCGAGAGACCGAGATAGTCTTTGACGAAAAACGTGCCGACAATTCCGGTGAGTCCTGAGATACCGTAGGCCACGTAGACCATGAGCGGTGGCAGGTAGGAGAACCGCATCTCGCGGCCGAGAGAAAGAATGTTACGATCGATCCAGTGGCCGATTCCCATCAACATCTCTACCGCTATCGACTCCTCTGTTCACGACGCTCCACCAATGCCAGGAGGTGCGCTTGCATGTCGGTTGAGGGGAACTGCACCCGATCTCCGTGTCCGGCCAGCACCCACTCGAAGCGGTAGTCGAGGAGTTTCCGGATGGACTCAAGCAGCGTCCATCGTTTCCAGACCAGGCGGGTCGGAGCTTCCAACGACTTGGTGTGGGGATCCCACCAGAGGTGATCGCCGGTGAAGAGAAATCGCTCCCGATAGAGCAAGGCCATGCTGCCGGCGGTGTGGCCTGGGACTGGGATGACGTGGAACTGAGAACCGACCTGGATCGTCTCTTCCCCATCGACGATCCATTCTGCGCCCGGGACGGCGGCTGCATCCTCCCGATGAATGATCCGTTTCGCTCCAAAATGCGCGGCATATTTGTCCGCATCGGCCACGTCGTCTTCGTGCGTGAGAAAAATATTGGCAATACCGCCCCGCTGCTCAAAGGCCTCGACCAGATGTTTGATATAGCGCGGCGAGTCGATCAACCAATTGCCATCCGGGTGTTCGATGAAGAAACTGTTCGCACCGAATGATTTCTCGGAATTGAAGCCACAATAACTCACGTCTCCTTCAAGATGAAGCGGGAAGCTTTCCATCGCTTTGTGCAGCTGTGACTTGTCCTGATGCTCTGCGCCGATCGAGCCCACGGGGCACGCCAGCAACGCCTGGTAGGCCTGATGAGTCTGCTGCTCATCCACCGGCTGATTGCTGACAGCGGAGTAGTCTCCGATTTCTTCAAAGCTCAACGGCGCCAGTTGCCGGCAGGTGTCACAGTTGATACAGGTGGCATCCACGTAGAAATTCCCCGACACGTTGGAATCGAGACGCTTCGTTCGATCAGCCACTAAAACACCTTCATGGCTTGCTTGTTTCGATCCGCTGCCCGCCACAGATACCAGGACGCAACAGTCCGATAGGGGCGCCATCGCTGTCCGTATCGTAACACCAGCTTTGGTGTCGGCATCGCACGGTGTCCATAAGCAATTCGAAATCCGTTCCGTACTCCGAAGTCATCCACTGGGAGCACATCCGGGCGACCCAACTGAAAGATCAGCAACATCTCGACCGTCCAGCGCCCAATGCCACGCACCTCGGTCAGTCGTTCAATGATCGCCTCGTCATCCAATGTGTTGATAATACGGCTTGTTGGAACCGTACCGTCAAGCGTTTTGATTGCCAAGTCCCGAAGTGCCATGCTTTTTGGTCGCGAAAAGCCCGCTGTCCTGATCGATCGAATACTCATGGTCAAGAGTTCGTCAGGACGTGGGAATCGCCGCCCAGGGAAGAGCGCAATGAACCGTTTGAGGATGCTTTCAGCCGCTTTGTCATGGAGTTGTTGGTAGGCGATGGCTCGGGCGAGGGATTCAAACGGCGATCGGCGTACTTTCGGCTTCAGAGAGAACGGGCCGATCTGCTCGATCAACCGACGCATGACCGGATCCACCGTCGCCAGATGGTCCATGGGATCAGAGCGTCCGTCGTGCATCGGTTTAGCGAGATTCGCTCGATCACTCGAACGAACTACATGACGATACCGCCTCCGACTTGGATCGTCTGCCCCGTCAGCCACCGCGCATCCTCGCTCACGACGAAGGCCACGACATCGGCAATATCCTTGGGTACTCCAAGCCGCTTCATCGGCGACAGCTGGATGCCGATCTGCCGATACTCGTCCGTCATCATCCCTGTTTCAGTGAAACCCGGCGAGACGGTATTCACCGTGATTCCCTTGGGAGCCAGTTCCTGTGCCAGCCCCTTGGTATATTGCTCGAGCGCCGCCTTGCTCCCGAGATAGGCGGTGGCTCCCGGAAAACTCAGATGTGTCCCTCCGGTCGAGATATTCACGATTCGCCCGCCGTCTTTCAACACTTTGGCCGCCTCTTGCATGGCGAAGTATGGCCCCTTGGCATTTAAGGCAATCACACCATCAAAGTCCTCTTCCGTGGTCTCCTCAAGCGATTTTGGCATGAACCGACCCGCATTGTTGACCAGCATATCCAGCCGGTTGAATTGCTTCACCGTATCGGTCACCAGACGGCGCGCCTCCGCCACGCGACTCATATCGGCTTGCACCGCCAAGCCCTTGCCGCCTTTCGCTTGGATTCCCACGACCACCTGCTGGGCTTTGTCGGAGCTTTTCGAATAGTTCACCACCACAATGGCGCCTTCTTCCGCGATTCGTTCGGCAATGGCTCGACCGATTCCACTCGAAGCCCCGGTCACAATCGCCACTTTCCCGCTCAACGACTTCATTGGCTCAACTCCTCTTCTTAGACCATCACCGAGCTAGGGAATTCGGGTTCCCCACTGGCCCCTAAATGTCCATTCTCCGATCGGCCGACGACTCCGTGGCCGTAACTCACGCTCTCGCAGCCGTTCTGGAAGGTTGGCAGCCTCCCCTGGATACCCGATCGCAATCATCGCCACCGGCTCATAGCCCGATGGGATGAGGAGATCGGCTCGCGCCTTCTCGATATCAAAACCCGCCATTTGATGGGCGACCAATCCACTCGCCGTCGCTTGGAGAACGAGATTCTCCGTCGCGAGTCCGGTATCGTGAAACGCATGCCGGTTCGGCTTCCCATCGTCCTCAAAATTCATGTTGGCAACCGACAGGATCATCACCGACGCCCGGATCGCCCATGTTTGGTTTCCTTCGGCCAGACAGTCAAACAGTCGATTCCACTCTGTTTCGTGGTCTTTTGTCGCCACAATAAAACGCCAAGGCTGCTCATTGCTCGATGATGGCGCCCAGCGAGCTGCCTCGAAAAGCGTCCGCAGTAAATCGGCCTCCACCAGCCGTTCGTCAAACGCGCGAGGACTCCATCGACGAGCAAGTAAGTCATGGATAGGAAACTCCGTCTGGGCTTGTTTTTCCATAGTCCTTACCCTTTCTTGCTGACTTCGGCTGGTGGTATCTCCGGCGACCAGCCACCTCCCAATGCTTTGTAGAGTTGAACGACCGACGCCAGCTGGAACCGCCGTGTACTGGCCAATGCCAGCTCCGCGTCGAACAGACTGCGTCGTGCCACCAGGACATCAAGATAGTTGGCCAGACCACCCTTATAGCGAAGCTCCGCTAGTTTCAGCGCCGATTGGAGCGCCATGACCTGTTGCTGCTGAGAGTCGCTCTGGAGGCGCGCCGTCCGAACGGCGATGAGCGCGTCCTCGACTTCGCGAAACGCCGTCAACACCGATTGCTGGTACTGTGCCAAGGCTTGTTTGCTCTGAGCTTCCACCGCTTCTTGTTGAAAGCCCAGGATTTGGGCGTTCAACAGCGGCGCGGCGAGGCCGGCACCGAACACGCCGAAGGAGGACGGTTCGGTGAAGATCAAGGATAATTCGGGATGAGCCAGGCCGGCCAATCCGGTCAACGTGATTCTAGGGAATCGTTCGGCCTTCGCGGCCCCTATACGGGCGGTGACCGCCGCTAACTGTTGCTCCGCGACCAGCAGATCAGGCCGTCGCTGCAACAGCTCAGAGGGCAAACCGGCGGGAACATCGGGAGCGGTGATTTGCTTGTCCAAGGAACGCCCACGCGCAATAGCAAACGGCTTGCGACCCAGCAAGATGCTCAAGTGATTCTCGGCTTGTACCATCTGCCGATGGAGTTCCGCCGTGCGTGCTGCGGCATTGGCACGTTCCGCTTCAAATTGATCCGCATCCAGCTTCGACGTCATCCCTTGGCGCAACCGCGCTTGAGCAATTCTGACCGACTCTTCCCACGACTGGAGCGTGCGTTCCGCGATGTCGAGTTGGAGATCGAATTGAAGAAGATTGAAATAGGCTTCAGCCACTGCGCTGACCAACTGAATCGTCACAGCACGTCGGTTTTCTTCTCTGGACAACAGATCCGCACGTGCCGCTTCATGGGTTCGTCGGACGCGCCCCCACAAATCCACCTCCCATGACAGATTGCCTAACGCATAATAGTTGAATGGACTGGCAAAGCCGGGAAACAAGAACACGGCGCTGCGACCGGCCGGCGCGTTCACGGCCGTCGTGATCTGCGGCAAATAGTCGGTTTGGGCGATCAGGGCCCTGGCTCGAAATTCATCGACGGTCGCGACGGCGCGCTGTAGATCCTTATTTTCCTCGAGGGCCAACCGAATCAACTGCTGCAACTGCTCATCCCGTAGCAGCTCCCACCAGGGCAAATTCGCTAATGCCGGCAGATCGGACTCTCCCTCCGCCATACGAAAGCGATCTTCCACGTCGGTCTGCGGCCGCTTGTAGTCCGGGCCCATGGCACAAGACAGGAGCAGCAATGAGAGCCCGATGATAAAGACAACGCGCACGTTAGGACTTATCCTCCACAGAAAGGTTCGACATGGCGGGCTGAGCCCCGCTCGCCGCTGGTTGTTCCTTACGCCCAGTCAGTTTTTTCAGCAACACAAAAAACAGCGGCACGAAGAAAATCGCTAAAAAGGTGGCCGCAAACATGCCACCCATGACACCGGTGCCGATCGACTGCCGACTTGCCGCTCCTGCCCCACTTGCGATGACCAACGGAACCATGCCGAAGATAAAGGCCATCGACGTCATAATGATCGGGCGGAACCGTAAGCGAGCGGCTTCGACCGCCGCTTCGATCAAGGGACGGCCGGCTTCATACCGAGTGTTGGCAAACTCCACGATCAGAATAGCATTCTTCGCTGAGAGACCGATCAATGTCACGAGGCCGATCTGGAAATAGATATCATTCTCGAACCCTCGTAGCCAGACGGCAATTAACGCCCCGAAGACCGCAAACGGAACGGCGAGAATCACGGCAAAGGGCACCACCCAACTTTCAAACTGCGCCGCCAACACCAGGAAGACCATCAATAATCCAATCACAAAGACCTGACCGGATTGTCCGCCCACCCGCCGCTCTTGAAAGGAAATGTTGCTCCAATCAATCGCGTACCCCTGCGGGACGAGCACTTCCTTCGCCACTCGCTCCAACGCTTCAAGCGCTTGGCCTGAGCTGAAGCCAGGCGCCGCCGCACCCAAGAGGAGCGCCGTGTTGTACCCATTGAAATGGTTCACGGGATCCGGCCCGCTTTGATATTCAGCCGTCACCACCGTATCGAGCGGGATCATATTGACGCCCCGAGCACTCTGGGTCCGCACATAGATTTTTGAAAGATCCTGGGGCGTCGACCGATACTCGGCATCGGCTTCCGTCTGCACGTGATACACCCGACCGAACTTGACGAAGTCGTTAATATAGAAGTTGCCGAAGTATGCCTGAAGGGTGTCGAAGATGTCCGAGATCGGGATGCCCAACGCCTTCGCCCGTTCCCGATTCACGTTGGCATAGAGCCTCGGTGAGGAGACACGAAAATTCGTCCCGACACGACCGATCGCGGGCTCTTTTTGCGCCCGTTCGACGAATTGCTGCGCCACCATGGCGAATTTCTTGAAGTCGCCGCTGCTCGGATCTTGGATCTGCGCCGAGAAACCGCCGACGGCACCCACTCCACGAATTGATGGCGCATTAAATGCCAAGAGCAGGGCCTCTGGAATTTTGGCAAACTCCGCATAGGCCGCACCGACCAACGCCTTCGCATGATACTGCGGCTCCGGCCGTTCATCCCATAAAACCAGCGGGACAAACATCGTTGCGGAGTTCGGCCCTCTCGTGCCAAACACAAAATTCTGTCCGGTCAAGGCATCGGTCGAATGGACCGCGGGAATCGCCTGAAAAAACCGCTCGACCCGTTCGAGCACCGCGACCGTCCGCTGTTTCGACGCTCCGTCCGGTAATTGAGCGATGACGATGAAATAGCCTTGATCTTCCTCCGGCAGGAAACTCTTCGGCAACGTTTGGAAGAGACCGACGCACACGACAAGAAGCAGCGCAAAGACCGCCAGGACACGAATCGGCCTTGTAATAAGCGCGGCAGTCGTGCGCGTATAGCCCTGCTGCGTCCGACCGAAAACGCGATCGAAGAGTTCCCAGAACCCGCTCCGCTTCCCATGATGCGGTGTGAGCACGACACCGCAGAGGGCAGGGCTCAGGGTCAGTGCGACAAACCCGGACACGGTCACTGAGATCGCAATCGTCGCGGCAAATTGCTTATAGAGCGCTCCCGTGATGCCGCCGATAAAACCGACGGGGGCAAACACAGAGACGAGGACCAACACAATCGCAATGATCGGCTCCGTCACTTCGCTCATCGCCCGTTTAGCCGCTTCCTTCGAGGACAGTCGGTCTTCGCGCATATGTCGTTCAACGTTCTCAACCACGACAATCGCGTCGTCCACGACAATCCCGATCGCCAATACCATCCCAAACAGGGTGATCGTATTGATGGAGAAACCGAGGGCATAGAGACCGATGAAGGTCCCGATCAAAGAGACAGGCACGGCAACCGTCGGGATGATGGTCGCTCGCCAAGTCTGCAGGAACAGGTACACCACGAGCACCACCAACACCATCGCTTCCCCCAGAGTCTTCACGACTTCCTTGATTGAGATCTCGATGAACCGTGTCGTGTCATAGGGGGTGTCATAGGACACGCTGGCGGGAAAATTCTTGGCGAGTTCATCCATCTGCGCGCGCGTGCGGCGCACGGTATCGAGCGCATTCGCGCCGGGAGACAAGAAGGTGAGGATGAACGTCGTCGGTTTGCTGTTCCATCGACCTTCGAGGCCATAGGCCTGGGCGCCCAATTCAATGCGCGCCACATCTTTGAGCCGAACCGTGGAGCCATCCGGGAGAGCGCGGACGATCAGCTCCTCGAACTCTTTGACTTCTGTCAGACGCCCCTTCGTGATGATCGGGATCGTGAGCTCGGTCCCCTTTGGAGCCGGTTCCCGCCCAATCGTCCCGGCGGGGTAGTCACGGTTCTGCTCGCGGATGATCGTCGTGATATCGCTCGGGGTCAGGTCCAACTTGGCCATCTGTAGCGGGTTGAGGATGATCCGCATGCTGTAGGTTTGCTGCCCGAATACCAGCGCATCGCCCACACCTTTGACTCGTTTCAAATCATCGATGATCCGAAGCGTGGCGTAGTTGGAGAGAAAGACCGCGTCGTGCCGAGGATCGGTCGACTTCAGCGCAACGACCAACACAAGATCGGGAGACATCTTCTTGACGGAAATTCCCTGGCGGATGACTTCGGGGGGAAGTTGAGGCTCGGCGAGTTTTTCTCGGTTCTGAGTCTGGACTTGTGCGATGTCGGGATTGGTGCCGATCTCGAACGTCAATTTGATTGTGACATGTCCGTCGTTACTGCTGGTCGATTCGTAATACAGAAGATTATCGACGCCCGGCAGCATGACCTCGATGGGCCGAGCGACCGCTTCGGCCGCCACTTCGGCACTGGCGCCGGGGTAGTCGGCGTCGATCTGGACAACCGGTGGGGTGATTTCAGGAAACTGCGCGATCGGGAGGAACTGCATGGCAAGCAGCCCCATCACGACCACCACAATCGAGACGACCGACGCAAGAATCGGCCGGTCAATAAAGACATTCGAAATCACAATTGATCCCTAATGAGATACGGCAGGGGCAGGGTCCGCCGGCGTAGCAACCCAGGGGACTGCCTTAACCGGAGCTCCCGGTGCGATCTTCATCAGCCCGTTGACAACCACGCGATCGCCGGTTTTCAAACCTCGATCGATGAGCCACTGATCCCCTTTCCAATCAGCCGCCGCCACGTCTCGAATTTCTACCTTCTCATCCTGATTCACCACGAAGACAAAGGGTCCCTGAGGACCTTGCAACACCGATCGTTGAGGAATGAGAACCGCATCGGTTTTGGTATCGCCGGTGAATCGAACTTTGACAAATTGACCGGGCAGCAATGATCGCGTTGGATTCGGGACCGTGATGCGTTGAACTCGTGCCCCTGTCTCGCTTCGCAAGCCCGGCTCGAGCAAATCCAACTGACCTTCTTGCGGAAACGATGTGCCGTCCATCAATGTCAACGACGCGCGCAATTGATAGTCTCCCGGATGAGCAATTCTCCGGGCTTCGATGTCGCGACGCCGTTTCAGAATGAACGTCTCGGGTACGCTCACAACAACGTACATGGGATCAACCCGATGAATCGTGGTCAGCAAATCGGTCTGAGCAGACACCAACCGCCCCTCATAATAACGGCTGCGCTCAATGATCCCCGTGATGGGCGCCGTGATGAGCGTATTGTCCAGATCAAATTGGGCTTTGATGAGGTCGGCCTGCGCGCCTTGCATTGCGGCGTTGGCCGACAGCTCTTCGGCAATCGCATCGTCGACGTCCTTCTGGCTGACCGCTTGTTCCGCAAGCAACGGCTTGACCCGTGCGAGATTCTGCTTGGCTTGAACAACGCGGGCCTCCGCCTGTGCGATCTTGGCTTTCGCACTCGCCGCCGCTGCCTTAAACGGAATGGGATCGATCTGATACAACCGATCGCCTTTCTTCACATCGCGTCCTTCCGGATAGAGAACGGCTTTCAAAATTCCCGTGACTTGCGACCGAATTTCCACGGGACGGGACGCTTCGGCTTGACCGATAAATTCCGGTTCGTCAGGTACGGTTTGTGTTTGCACCGTCACAACTTCCACCTGCGGCACTTCCTCCGCAGGCATCGAACCGGCCTCCTGTTTGCAGGCAGCCGATAATCCAAGCCCCGCTAAGGCAAGGCACACCGCGAGGGATTGCACCGACTGATGATCCTTTAGCATGCCACCTACCTTATTATGTAATTCTCACTTACGATTCCTCAGGAAGACAAACATACTATTCTACTCAGGTCGCTCGGGCTGCAGCAAGTCCAAGACAGACAAGACTTCGCGCCATTCCGGCAACCACGAACACCCACCGTTCAAGATTTATCTTCCGTCACTCTCAATGTACGCTTGTCACAATTCTTCTTCGAGGGATCACATCTATCCAGCCTTGCGATCTCTTCAACGACAGACTTCGTCAAACAGCCGGTCGCCCGCAGCTCCGCCCCCTGTCGCCACAAACTGGTCAACAGCGCCTTACCGTCAGCATCAATAAACGTCACATTGGTCAAGTCGATCACCGTACAACATTCGTGGTCCTCGGACATCTTACGGCAATAGGCATTGAGCTCCTGTACCCAGGGACCGGCTAGGCGACCCTCGACGACGAGGGAAACGCTCGACCGCGCCGCATCTCGCTGAGGGGTGATCTTCAACATGAACTCACGCTCACAGCGGTCTTCCCTCGCAGGTTCGGCCTAAGTCAGTTCCGAGCCGCAACCGCCGATTCTGGTGAATAACCGGATCGACAACCTCCCCACATTGCACACAACGCCTGACCAAAGAATCGACCTGGCCTCCACCGGCAATCGAATCGAACACCCCTTCCACCACCGTCAGTCCCATGCATCTGGAACAACGGATCAAGCCGGCAAGGTTTTCCCGGACTTTCAACTTCTTATGGGATAATCCTGTGGTTGCCACGATCAACCTCCCTTGTTTAAGGGCTCATGTATTGGGATGCGCAACATGTATGCCGATAGCAACTTGAAAGGCTGACACTATCCAAGTAGTGGGAATCATTCTGAAGATACTTGGCCGGAGGAGACGATCAGACCGAAGGATTTCAAGGTAATCTGCCGATCCCACGGCACGCTGCCGAAGGAGCGGCACAGTGCAGCTCAACACTTTCACCGACTGGGCTGCAGAGGATCGAATTGATGGATTGGATCGCTGCACAGAGCGATGCCCCATGTTAATCCAGTGTCTGGCGATACCGCTTGCCCCCAACCACCAACACCACAACCGCGAACAGGGCGATCGGCCAGAGCTGGAGCGCCACCTCCTCTACCCCATTGCCCTTCAGCATGATCCCCCGCACAATCCGCAGAAAGTGCGTGAGGGGCAGCACCTCGCCGATCGACTGCGCCCATTGCGGCATGCCACGAAACGGAAACATAAAGCCTGACAACAGAAGGGAGGGCAAAAAGAAAAAGAACGAGAGCTGCATAGCTTGCAATTGGTTCTGCGCCAAGGTGGAAAACGTGATCCCCATCGCCAGGTTAGCCACGATAAAGATCAGTGCCGACAGAAATAGCAGAGGAACATTGCCGTACACCGGCACGCCGAACAGGAAATGCGCCGCCAGGAGGATGAGGATGACCTGGATGTACCCGACCAGGATGTAGGGCAACACCTTGCCGATCATGACTTCAAACGGCCTGGTCGGCATCGAGAGGAGATTTTCCATCGTCCCGCGTTCCCGCTCACGAGTGATGGCGAGACCGGTGATCATCACCATTGTCATGGTCAGCACCACGCCCATCAGTCCAGGCACGATGTTATATTGCGTGATGGCTTCCGGGTTATAACGAGCGTGCACGCGCAACTCGATTGGATCATCGCCACGCGCCACATAGGCCAAGGATCCCT
>CAZAKX010000008.1:36812-45191 GCA_964485915.1 uncultured Nitrospira sp.
TGCACGCGCAACTCGATTGGATCATCGCCACGCGCCACATAGGCCAAGGATCCCTTCAAATCTTGTTGCAGTGCCGTCGTCACGAGCACACGTAACGAGCCGATGGCATTGCTCGTCGCAGCGGGATCGGTCGCATCGGCTTCGACGAGGATGGCTGGGCGTTCGCCCCGGAGCACGTCGCGCGAGAAGTTCGGAGGAATGTTGATGACGAACTGGGCTTCGCCTCGTGCCAATACCTCCTCAGCTTCCTGCTCAGTCGCGACCTCCTGAACAAACTCGAAGTAGTTGCTATTGCGAATCGCTTGCAAGAGCGTTCGACCCTGGGCACCGTAGTCGCCCAGCAGCACCACGGTCGGTAGATGTTTTGGATCGGCGTTGATGGCGAAGCCAAACAGGACAAGTTGGATCAACGGCACACCGATCATCATCCCAAAGGTCACACGATCACGGCGCATCTGAACGAATTCCTTCACGACGATCGCCCAGAAACGGGATAGTGAAAATGGCGAATGAGTTCTCATGATGCGACGTGATCCGACGAGTGCTCCATCAGATGGATGAACACATCTTCAAGTCCTGTGTCGACCCTATGCCACTCATAGGGACTGGTGCGAAATGCGGCCACCGCGGCTTCGAGTGTCACCGGATCGGCGCCACTGACATGGAGCCGATCTCCAAACGCAACCGCCTGTTGAACCGCAGGCTGTCGACGGAGTTCCACCGCCAATTGATGGAGGTTGGGGCCGCTGACCGACCACGTCGTGAGCTGCGCTTGCTGAATCACATCCGAGACAGTCCCATTGGCGAGCAGCTTGCCGTAGGAAATGTAGGCAAGTCGATGGCACCGCTCGGCTTCATCCATGTAATGGGTGGTAATCAGAAATGTCAGTCCATCAGCAGCCAACTCGTGGATCTGTTCCCAGAATTCCCGTCTGGCTTTGGGATCGACGCCAGCCGTTGGCTCATCGAGCAGCAGCAGTCGCGGCTGATGGATCAAGCAGGCCGCCAGCGCAAGTCGTTGTTTCCATCCGCCTGAGAGTTGACCAGCCAGCTGTTCCCGCCGACCTGCGAGCCCCAGCCGTTCGAGACTTTGCGCCACCGCGGCGCGTCGATCAGGGACCCCGAACATGCGCGCAACGAAGTCTAGATTCTCCGCGATGCTCAAATCCTCATAGAAACTGAAGCGCTGCGTCATATAGCCGACGGAGGCTTTGATCGCTTCGCTCTGGCGGATGACGTCATAACCCAAACAGGTCCCGCTGCCTGCATCAGGCCGCAAGAGTCCACACAGCATTCGAATAAAAGTGGTCTTGCCGCTGCCGTTCGGGCCGAGAAACCCATAGATCTCTCCACGACGTACTTGTAACGCAATCTGGTCGACCACGGTCCGTGAGCCGAATCGTTTCGTCATCCCACGCACATCGATGACCAAATCCTGTTCGGTCCGATCAAACGTCATGGGGCCACTCCAAATCGTACATCCACCGGTTGGCCAGGATGTAAATTGAGCGTCGCAGCCTGGTCGAACAGCAATTCAACCATGAACACCAGCTTGTCACGACTGCCCTGGTTATAGAGCACCGGTGGTGTATATTCCGCTTTCGGAGAAATGTAGCTGACCTTTCCCGAGATCGAACCCGATATCCCATCGACCGTTACTTGAACAAGGTCACCGAGCTTGATCGCCCCAAGTCTCGTTTCAGACACAAAGGCTCGCACCTTAATGTGGTCAGGCGGCAATAGCACGACGACTGGGCGGCCTGCCGGTACCCATTCACCTTCCCGATACAGGGTGTCGAATACGAAACCGGCCTTCGGTGCGACCTGACGCTTTTGCGCGAGGTCCCACTCGGCCTTGGCCAGGGCTGCTTCCTTGGCTCGAACCTCCGCTTCTGCTGCCACGACTTGATCCGTGCGGGAGCCCAAGAGAGCCGTATTCAAATCCGCCTCAAGCTGGGCGACTCGCTGCTGATGTTGGTCTCGGGTCGACCGGGCCCGATCCACCTCGAGCTCCACCGCCGCACCGGGTACCGTCGCGAGCCCTTCTTGGCGAGCCACTTCACGCATCGAGAGTTGCAGCGCCGCTTGCGCTTGTTGAAGCTGAGCCCGGAGAGAGGCAATTTCAGAGGGTCGTCTACCCTTTTTCCTATCTTCGAGATTCGCCCACGCTTGGCTCAACTTCCGTTCTGCTTCATCTCTTGCCGCTTTCTCCGATGTCTGTTCCAGTGCGAACAGAGGATCACCGGCGCCGACCTGCGTTCCACGCCGCACCGATAGGATGGTCAATGCCCCGCCATATGGGGAAGCCACATAGACATACTCTCCTTCGACATAGCCCTGAACCACATCGTCAGAGGGAGGCCGATCGCATCCACTCAAAACACCAGCCACCGCCACCATAAATGCGATAGCGAGAATCTGCCCGGAGGCCACTCTGCACATGCCCATCAGTTCACCGCTTTCGGTTTGGCGACAAGCGAGCCTTCCAAAATGATGCGAATGATCGACGAATATCCGTTCTCCAGCGTGAGCCCCAGCTCCATTAATTTGGGTGGATTCATGATGGTCTGAACGGCCCCAAGCAAGATCTCGATGATGAGGTGGGTTGGAATGTCACTCCGAATCACACCGGCTTTTTTGCCGTCTTCGAATAGCCCACCGAAGTAGCGTCGGATCAGCTCACGGCGCCTCTGCTCGATCAACTGAAACAGCTCCGGTGTCTCACGTCCGATGTCTCGCACAAACGCAGGCTGAATTTCTGCCGTGTGTCGTTGCAGGCAATCGAGGAACTGGTGGAGCGCGACCTCGACATCGGCAGCTTGACCTTTCGCTAACTGTCCGAGATCCGCCTCAACCTCTCTGAATTTGTCCGTTAACACGGCCTCAACAAGTGCAACCTTGCTTGGGAAATAGGCGTAGAGGGTCTTCTTGCTCATGCCCAATTCAGCAGCCAGGTCATCCATGCTCACGGAGCGAAATCCGTGGGCAAGGAATTGGCGGCGTGCCACAACAACCACCCTTCGAACGGTAGCCTGATCGACCGATGCTTCTTGCTGTCTTGGCTTATGAGTCGACATACGAGACGTATGGATACTCTAGAAACTATTTACGTACTACCAGTTTCCATGCAAGACTGTCAAATCATTCATCTATGGTGATCATGGCCAGCAAGTTGTCCTTATGACAGTCTCAGTTTACGGGGGAGCTTACAAGAGGACCAAACCGACTTAAGGTAACCTGTCAACTGAGTTTCGAGGGATCAGGTCAAAAATTGAGTCGTTCTAGACATGCACGATACAAGATCCGACCCTAACTTCCCGGCGAAGGTTGCTTCACATGCACTGGTTGTCGTGCTTCCTCCACTCCAAAGTCTTTTACCCTAGCAAGACGCACAACGTTTGCGTCTCGTACTACAGCAGTAGCGATAGTGAGAACACTTTGGCAGAGATCTACAAGCAAGTCCCAACTGATAAAATCCAGCGTTCTTCCAATAACAAATAGAAAAGTCCTACCTTGGAAAACAACAGTTTCAGCCTTTCCATTGTCAGGCCAATAGGCCCAGGACGTGTGAACGGTATTACGTATCAACCTAAGTAATTTAAACGTAGTTTCCCATTCGGCTGGAATAGAGCTTAGATATGGATTTTTTAGCCTAAACAGGCTTTCACAGATAGGCCCAAATTTTGAGGCTTTGTTGCCTGCATCGAACTGCCTCAAGATCAGGCCAAACGAATGCTCTAAATTTGCCACCAAGTCCAGAATGAGTTTGCCTCTGATCCCTTTATCGAAGCTTGTGCGACCATACTCGGCAAGTAGATTGCCAGAGCCCTGCCCATATTGTTCCCACCACATAGGATCGGCCATGTGAACACGCATCGTATAAAGGCTGACCACTGGCACGAAAAGCATGGAGCTGAGCCTCATTATCACGGCTCGCCTGGCATCATCCTTCTGCCAATGAGTAAAGTCACGATCAATAGCATGCAATTCCTCTTGGGCAGCCATTCGTATGGCCTCAATCTGAAATTCCGCCTTTAGCACTCAATCAGTCTTGAGCATATCTTCCTCTCACAGCATTCCAGTATCTATTCAAGGTCGGTCGCTTGGTTCAGACCTTGACTCCTGCATGTCGCAGGAATACAGACTCCGATTTGTCAGTCATGATTCTTGCTGGCCCAGCCATACCAATAATGTCCTTGAAGCGCAAGCTCTACTCAGAACAGGTAATGCCGACTTTCTGCATCTTGGATTGGAGCGTGGTACGTTTCACGCCTAACCGAGCAGCGGCACCAGCGGCTCTCCCCCAACGACCCACTTACAGGCATCGGTTGCCGTCTTGCCCAGGATCTTCCCTAACCCCATGCACTCCATCCTTTGATCCTTTGCCTCCGAGATTTTTGTCCGGGTTAAATTTTCAAAGTTAGGACAACCAGCTCGACAGCATGTACATAATTCAGTACACTAGTGGTGGAGGAGGTGCCGCCATGACAAAGATTGCATCCGTATCCTATGTGAGGGCTCACTTGCCTGAGATGGTTGCGTCACTCCGCAAGAAGAAACGAGGGCGAGTCATCATCACTCGGAATGGAGCGGCCTCAGCCGTTCTCTTGTCTCCTGAGGAACTTGAGACACTGGAGATTCTTGCCGACAAGAAGCTGATGCTCTCCCTTCTGAAAGCAGAGGAGGATGAACGGGCTCAACGTTTGGTTGAGCATGAGGACGTGTTTAAGTGACGTATCGCGTTCTCTACACGGAAGAAGCTGCGCGTCGTATTGACAAGCTGGATAAGACCGTCAAGGATCGTGTCGGAAAGGCGATCGTCAGACTTTCTGAAAATCCGGAACTCGGGAAGCATCTCACAGGCCTGTTGAGTGATCGCTGGTCCTATCGTGTTGGAGACTGGCGGATTCTGTACAAGATCAGGAAGAAGGAACTGGTCATTTTGGTCCTGACAGTGGGACACAGACGCGATGTGTACGAATCTTAATCAAGAACTCGCGGCCTGAGGTCGCCACACGAGTTGTCGCTGGGGTCGGATCTTGAATCGTGCATGCCGCAGGAATACTGAATCTCTTCGCCGGTCAGTTCACATGGTTCCTAGCAGATGTCGGCAAAGTCCGCCTGGTCATACACCATGCCATCCCTTTTTCATTTCCATCATGCCTATTGTTTCGCGCTGGGTCTCAGCAGCCCGACAAGGAATTTTGCGAACGGCATGATATCGCCCTCGACACTGGCGCATTCAAGTCCGGCCATGTACTCGGCCCTGCGCGCCAACGGGATGATGGTCCACGGATAGCCGCCGGAGGCGAGCATGAGATTCATCAGGAATCGGCCCATGCGCCCGTTTCCGTCGGGGTACGGATGAATGTAGACGAACATGAAATGTCCAAGGACGACACGAACTGAGACCTCATCCTCCTGCTGCAACAATTCGAAGAACGCGGGCATGAGGTCGCGCACGGCCTCGACGTTCGGCGGCGTATGCCTGGAGCGCCGGATACAGACCGGGCCGCTGCGATATCCGGCCAGATCAGCGGCGCGTAGAATGCCCGCCGTCACGCTGGGACTAAACAATTCACGATACCAGGTAGCGTGATCGCGATCCGCAATGCGCCCGGCGTTTTCGCCGCGCAGGACTTGTTTGATGCTCTGCTTGAGCGCCTGGAACGCCTGCCAATACCCGCGCGCGGCCAGTGCGCTGCGCTGGTCATGGTCTTCCTGATCGGTGTCGGGATTCCAGCGGCCGGTGCGGACCTTTTCGACGAGCGCCGCACTGACCTTATAGCCTTCGATGGACAATGAGTTATAGGCGTCGTTGACGTAAATTTCCTCCACCTGTTTGAGATACGCAGTGGCATTCGCAGGGCGCCCCTGGGCCTTCGGAAATATGCGGCGCACATCTTCGCGCATGCGCGCCCAGTCCAGTCGAAGACGGTTGACATGGGGAGAAATCTCCCGCGCGCCGAATGTGATAAGCGGCTGATCCTCGAAGGGGTCGCTCTCGTTCACCGTATATCCGGCGGCCTGCATCGCGCCGATGATGTCATCCGCGATCCTCTCACGCCCGATATTGCGAAACGCTCCCGCCAGCCGTCCGGCGATGGTGCTATGCCCGCCTTCCAGCAAACGGCTAAGCAGGCCGGACGCGTCTTGGACCATGGCCAGCGCCGCGCGCATTTCGGCGGGGCGCGCAGCAAAATGCACTTGCGAACAACTCAGCAACGCAGCGGGCAATTGGTAGAGCCGCACGCCCTCTTTCACGTCCCGATCGGCGGCGGGCGGCAATTCCAGGCGAACGTCAAAAATCGACGTATCGTGAATCAGCTCGGTCGGCTTGTTGTTTCCGCGTGTGGACCGGACGAGCAATTGCCGCGGCACAGCTCTGTTGCCTGTATGCAGGCTGATGGATTGCTCAGGACCAACGCACCAGTGACTCGCGAAACGGGATTCCAGATAGGACGCGCAAAACGCCCAGAACGAGGCGTACCAGGAAGTACTTTCCCCTGGTGGCTCATCCGGGCGGCACGGGATATACCAGCCCTTCATCACTTCCCGGATGAACCCGGCTTTCAGCAACCGCTCCCGGTGTGTGCGGGTCATGTCCCGGGCCTGAAGCGCTACTCGGCCCGCCTCCTGAAGCTTCTTCAACACAGCCAGTGAAGCGGCAAGCTTATCGGCTGGCGTGACCATTGGATGGCATGCCTGATACGAGGTTTTGCCGTTGTCCTATTTCTAGGTTATTACGTTTTATAGTATTTAGTGTTTTGCGTCAATTTTCTTCTAGGTTATTAGGCAAATATTCGGCGCTCCGCATCCAATCCGCGGGGTTAGCAATGCAGTCTCTGAGGCCGAATCGTGAATCGTGCATGCGCAGAAATATAGACTCCGTTTTCCAGCCAACATTCTTGCCGGCTCAGCCACGCCAAGAATGCCGTTGAAGTCCAGGTACTACTCAGGGCGGGTAATGCCGAATTTCTGCATCTTGGATTGAAGGGTGGTACGCTTCACCCCGAGCCGAGCGGCGGCACCCGAGGCTCCCCCGACCACCCATTTGGCTTCTTGCAGGGCACGCAAGATCTGCTCGCGCTCGGCCTCTTCGAGCGTTGAGAGTGCGGTTGGGGCAGGGCGGTCATGTACTTGGAGTTCACTCATCGGGACTTGCAAATCAGTTCCCTGCGTGAGGATAACAGACCGCTCCACAAGATTCTCCAGTTCCCGAATATTGCCCGGCCAGGCATAGCGTGACAACACCTCAAGGGTCTTGGCAGGCACGGATTGAATGTTCTTCTTCATGCGGATGGCATAATGCTGGGTGAAATAGCGGACAAGGATTGGAATGTCTTCTGGTCGCTCACGCAAAGGCGGCAAGGTAACCGGAAAAACATTCAGCCGATAGTACAAATCACTCCGGAACTGCTTGGCCTCTACCAAACCTTTGAGATCTTGATTCGTCGCAGCGATCAAGCGCACGTTGACCCGAATGGTTTTGGTGCTGCCCAGCCGCTCAAATTCCTGTTCTTGCAGGACACGAAGCAGCTTGGACTGTAGCTCCAAGGGGATTTCACCCACTTCGTCGAGAAAAATTGTCCCCTTATCAGCCAACTCAAATCGTCCAGCTTTCTGCGAAATCGCGCCCGTGAAGGCGCCTCGTTCATGTCCGAAAAGCTCGCTCTCCAATAATCCGGTCGGAATGGCCGCACAGTTCAGCTTGATGAACGTGCGCTCGCTCCGGCCGCTCAGTCGATGGATGGCCCTGGCGATGAGTTCCTTGCCGGTGCCGGTCTCTCCTTGGATCAGGACCGTCGAATCGGTCGGAGCCACCACTTCGACTTGTTTCAGCACATTCATCAAGGGATTGCTCTCGCCGATGATATCTTCAAACCCGTGCTCAGTTCGGATCTCTTCTTCGAGATAGAGTTTTTCTTTTGCGAGTTTATCCTTGAGTTCGGCAATCTCCTGAAACGCCAGCGCATTTTCGACCGCGACAGCCACTTGCTGGGCAACTTGCTGCAAAAACTGGATGTCCGCGTCGCTATAGGCGTCCTGCTGCAAGCTCATGAACCCCATCGCACCCAACTGACTCCTCGACGTGGTGAGGGGTACAAAACAAAACGACTCCGTGCCATCTTCCTGCATGTGGCCGATGACCTTCGGCCACCGGCGCTCCTCCGTCAACTTCGGCACGAGGAGAGGCTGTTGTTGCTGCCAGACCAACCCAGCAGGGCAGTCTTCGATCGGGACTTCATGCCCTCCCACGAGGTCCGCCGGCACATTGGCCTGAATCGTATGTAGACGCATGACTTTCTTAGTAGGATCATACAAGGAGAGATCCACGAAATTGACTTGAACAACCCGAGGAAGCCGGTGGGCGAGATC
>CAZAKX010000009.1:0-28913 GCA_964485915.1 uncultured Nitrospira sp.
GAACTCGCCGCGCTGACCCGCTCCAATCAACAGCTCCTTGAGGTATTAAGGAATCATTCTCTCGTATGATTTGCCATGGCTGTTCCGTTCGAACATCGTTACTATGGGGAGGAAATTGCGACCTATGTGGTGCCGCGAGACGGTATCTCTTCACCCACAGAAGCCGAATTACTCGCTCACTGCCGTCAACGACTTCCGTTCTCGAAATGTCCCAAGGTTATCCGCTTTGGAAAAGAAGTCCCCTATACCTCAATTCAAGCAGAGCATCACCGACGCTCACAGAGGGCTGTGACAAGTTAAGGAGGGGAAGATCAGCGCACCTGTCGTCGGACATCATCCGTTCGTGGCTGCTGTTGTTTCACAAAGGAGGAGAATTGGACTTCAGTGGCCATCAATTTGCCATCTTTCTCTGTGACATCTACGGCAACTCGGTCGCCTATCTTGGGCACGTCCCCTCCTCCGCTCCTTCCTCTATTTCGATATTTCGTCTCGGCGACTGTGTGTATTGAGACTGTTTTCCCTTCGATCGTCAGAACCTGAATCTCAGCATTGTCGATGGAGGCGACCGTGCCAAAAACATGCATCCCTTCCCCATGTGCAGCAGTTATCCCGGGTAAGGTTGCGGTCATCAGCAGGATCAGTCTGCCTATTCGTTTCACTATGTTGGTCAACATTGTGCCTCAGTTAATGATGTCCAGCAGGAGACGGTGGATGAAGCTCTTCACCTTGGAGAAACTGGTCGATTCGTTCCTGCTCTTCACGGGCCACTTGACTCACGGGGTTATACTTCTCCATTTCCGCCAGTTCCTCGCTCGTAATGCTTGGGAGATGACGAATAAAATGCACCAGCTTCCAACTATCGAGATCTGGCTCGGGACGCCCTTTCCCCCATGCGGGCATTCCGGTAAATCGAATGCCATTATGGATGATAAAGAACAATTCGCCGTCGGAGAAGGACTGCGTCTCTATCTGACTCAGATCAGGTGTTCTTGGATAGAAGTTCTGTCCAATCAAGGTAGAGCCCCTTCCGTCATTCCCGTGGCAGTTCGCGCAGTGGTCCGCAAAGTGAATCCGCGCTTCTGCAAGAACCTCATCTGATGTGGGAACGGGGTTTCTCATCTTCTTCTGGGCTTCGGGCATTGCCAGGTGCCTGAGCTGACGCGCGAACACAACCTCGAGCTCCATGGGTTGTTCCTTCGCACTAAAACCTGATTGCAGGACGTACCACAGCATTGCCACATTTCCCGTCACGACTAGCATTGTCATCGCGAGCACCACCCAGACACCTCTTGTCATGATCGGCGCTCCCTTGTTGGCCCTTGCTACGATAACGAACCCGAGGATCTTTATGACCCAGCATGTTCGAAGGGGACTTGAGAATCGACGCCCAACCCTCACCACATGTTATCTCAAGTAGATGAGGGTAAAGAAACGCACGCACGGGACACCTTATTGTACCAACTGTTGATCTCGCGATGGTGCCGCGATGATCAGAACCCGTGTGTGTTCGATTGCCTGTTGTACTTGACGAGTGAAACACCTGAATGCTCGCATTACCGGTGGTACGGATGGATATCAATCAACACATTCGCCTCGTCTAATTCTGCTCTTACCAAGGCTCCTTCTTGAAGCGCACCAAGTTTGCTACTCGTTAAAGGGTCGACCGAAAACGACTCCAACCCCTCACTCGTAAAAATCTCGACGACCTCCCAGACCGGATCCGCATAGGCGAGGTTCCCGACCAAAATGCGATGACCGTGGACAGGACGGCTTGGATCGTGAATGTCCAGGAGCACATTCGATTCATCCAACGTCACGATCACTTTGTCCCCCACCTTGGCTTGGTGCAGTCCCATGCGTTCCGCCTTCTTGACACTGACCGGTCGCGGCCGCAATTTCTCTCCTGAAGACCCTTGTATTTTGATGTACATCAGCCCCGATTCGATCTTCGAGATTGTGCCTGGTAGATCCTGGTGGCTGTGTGGCCCGCTGAGATCCGCCTCGTGGGCAACTGCCAGTGATCCGAGTAACAGGAACAGCAGGCAAGCGGACGCGCAGTATATGAAATGTCTTCCAGACATAACATTCCCTCCTTTTTGGTAACATTCCCTCCTTTTTGAATTGTTCACCAACTTGGGATCACGCTGAGGTATTCCTAGGGTAGTCCTAGACCGACCTTGTCGTTCAAAAAATACTGGATAACCAGGAGAACAGGGAGCGATCGCGGTAGACTGAACACCGGCCGAGCTTCTGCAACGACCCTGTTCGTTCACAAGGCTTTTCAATGAGAAAAAACTGCCAGGCCTGAATGGATTTCCGAGGGAATTGAGATCAAATTGGTTGGCGTTGAACGTGCCACGATACCTGGCGTCAACGGTGAAGGGGAGGAGGAGACTGGCAACTATTAGTCTCATCACGCACCTCTTCGCTCCTTTTGAGCCTAAACCTCTATTGAGCACAAGGTCAAGGAAGGGTGCCCTATTCTTCGGCTAAGCAGGACTGAGCGCCCGGATGTGGCAGCGTGCCATGACCAAGAGCGAGAGCATCAATAACCCGGTGGGCTCGTCGGTGCGGGGCTGCTCCACGATCTCCTCGGACAGTGATCCCATCGGACTCTCACATCCGATACCTCATAAGCCGTATCCCGACAATGTCCAGAATCACCACACGATCCCTTAAGTCCTATCGACATCCCCGCTACAAGAATGCGCGCGATAATGAGTCTGTGCGGATCGCAGAGACAACATGGCCTCATGGGACCGGAAACGAAATGATAATCCCTCCCATCACATCATGGAGCTTATAGTCCCGCTTTGCGCTGAGAGGATGACTGTTATGGCACGCGACACAGGCCATGGAGACGGCCCGGTCCGCAAATATCGCCTTGAAGAAATGTCTGTCCCCTTCTGTAATGATTCCTGTATAGGGCTTCCGGGGATTCTTTGCCACCGCTTCCAGGCCCGCTTGTTCGAACTGATCCGCGGGCCTGTTCTTGGCGTAAATCGGCCCCAGGCTGACCAACCGGATACGAAGTCCGAGGCCGAGCCCCTGAATCTCTTGACCAGCCATCTGGAGCATTTGAGCCGGAAGAGGTAACGCTCCCTTCTCCTTCCAATCTTCTGCCGCCCCAGTGACCTTGCGATCCTGCAGCTGTTCAACGACGTGGGTAGAATAGATAGTCCGATCGGCCTGAACGATCGCATGAATGTATTCTGCCACCACTTTTGGGGGGACTCCCGCTGTCTCTCCTGCTCGCGCGACATCCACTGTGCCACCGGCGAGCATGATGGCACAGAGTCCGCCAAGGATCCGTCCCGCTGTTTCCTCGATCATGGGACACCTCTTCATGAGCGCTCTAAGGCAGAACCTGCTTCAATTGAACACATCGTCATCGGGGCCATTGCCTCCATCACCGCCCCTCTCCGTCGCGTCTCCTGACTTCCTAGTTGCCCATAGGCCCTCGCCAGTCCCGAAGTCCGGTTACCGGGGTGATGGTTTCGCATGCACGATAAAGATCTCCCCTCGCATGGGATCATCGAGCAATTTCCCGTGGATATTGCACCAGAAGTGAAATTGATCAAAGCCGGCATCAGGAATGTCAAAGCGGAGCAACACGCTGTCTCTCGGCTCAACCCGTACCCCGACGGCGGTGAGGGTATAGACGAGGGTCGCCCGGCCTGAGAGCTGAAGGTCATCCACCTTCAGGAGCAACGGCGAGACGAACTCATGCGCCACCTCGTCCTCATTACGGAGCAGGACGACGAGGTCTCTCCCGACCGGGAGCGAGAAGGCTGGATTTGGGAGAGGGTTCTCTGATTGTGCCCCTTTGATCACGTGAAAGCCCTTGTCCTTCATCACCAGGACCACATCGGGGTCATACAGCAGCTCCTCGGCTGAACTTGTTCCGCCACTCCAGAGCCCTAGCGCGAGCGGGAGAATGAACGCCGTCAATGACCATCGTGACGGCATGTTTTCGCCTCTTCCTTTTTGTTTCACGAACGCACTCCGTGGTGACGATCCCGTCTCTGGGTTGTCTGAGCTACTGCATGGTACCGGCTCCTCCCGTCGGAGACTCGATCCTTCATCATCCGCCGCCGATTTCTCCTCTCGTTTCGATGACCATCACTTCACCACGCATTTTCTCCCCGTGCTCTTTGCCGTGAACGTTGCAGTAGAAGATATCGTAGGTGCTGTCCGTAGCGCCGTAGGCATCCGCTACCGGGATCGGAGCCGTGAACTCAAGGGTCACATCCTGTCCTGGATCCAACCGGACACCGGAGGCTCTCCCTGCTTTGAGCATTGTGGCATTGCCCGAGATGCGGAACGGAACATCGCGAAACAGTGTGGAGACGAATTCGTGGGCCACGTTGTCCCTGTTGCGGAGCCGGATGATAGCCGGCATCCCTGCCACCAGGTCAAAGCCCCCGCTTCTCCCGCCTTTCGCGATCTCGAAGGCTTTCCCGTCGATCCGGATCTCGACGTCGACATCCTTCGAAGCCACCGACTCCGGAGGTTTCACTTTGGCCCAGAATTCACGCACCTCTGTGACCGAAATCATACCGGCGGTCGAGTAAGTGGGCGAGTGCATCTGCTCGAAACGCTCCTTCGTGACAAGCAGCACCATTTTGGGCTTGTTGGGCTGTGGCCATTCCTCTTTGAAGTGAATCATGGGCACAGGAAGCATGAAGTAGTCGTCCGCATGGACGACGAGGCCGTATGTTGTCCCCAACAGGGTGTCGGTGAGTGTCCCTGCGAAATGACCCACATGTTTGCCGTCCTTGGTCTCGACCGGGTAGGCCGGTCCAGTCTTGAACGCCAGCGCTCCCTGAGGAATATCACCTTCCCAGCCTTGGGGCAGACCCAATTGCGCCGTGGGCGATTCCGGAGGCGGGGCATATCGTACGAGGCTGGCCCAGCCGATATCCGAAACCTCGATCTTCACGGTGTCGCCAACAATGAACGGACAGTCTCCGATCTGGAAGCCACTCCTAGGCTTCGATTCGACCTTCGCTTCCTTGCCGGCGGGACGAGTCGGGCAGATCAGGTGAGTCCCTTCCGTAACTCCGACGCGAATCACCTCACCAGACGCCTTCCTGATCCAGTAGGCTTCCTTTTCGATCTTGACAATATAGCCGTTCAGCATGTATTCGGCTCCCCCAACCGTCACTTGCGCCTTGTCCTCAAACGACCCGGCACTCGCTGTCGCAGCGAAGACGAGCGCGGCGATAACTCCACCTATGACGCTGGCATAGCGCATAGCTCATCCCTCCTTGCTAAAGGTTGCTTTGCACGACCCGTTTGCCTCGTTCGTTCTACTGCCGTTTGCACGTCTAGAACCTACTTCAAAATCAACAAGGGAGGTTCCGAGCGAGCGCAGGTGCCGAAAGTTGAGCGGCCGCCACGCATACCAACACTTTCCCCATCGGACCCTGTGCCAATCGTGCGAATCCCTTTTTGACCTCTTCGAACGGAACGATGCTGTCCACCTGTGGGCGGTGTCCGATGGTCTCAAGCCGAATCACAATCTCCCGCCAAGCAGCCCGCGCCGCTGGAACTGTATAGTCCCCAACCGAAACCCCGCCTATGCGAATGCGGTGGAACAGCAAGGTCGCTGTATTGAACTCTGATACCGTGCCCCCACTTCTGCCGATGATGCTGACCCGCCCAGCATGGCCGAGAGCCGCGATGATGTGGGGTAATAGTTTGCCGCCCACGCAGTCGAGAGCCAAATCCACTTTCCTCGGACTGATCGCAGTGGATATAGATTTCACCAGGTTGCTATCCTCTGGATCAAATACGAAATCAGCTCCGAGTGCCGTCAGTTTGGTTCTCTTCTCCGCGTCGCGGGACAAGGCCACGACGATCAGATCCATCGATTTCCCGAGCAACACTGATGCGAGGCCGACTCCCCCTGATGCTCCCGTTACGAGGAGGACCGATCGTTTTGCTGGAGGTCCCGGTGGATCACTCCACTGTGTCAAAGCCTGCCACGCCGTCAAGAAGACTAGAGGAGCGCCGGCCATTTCTTCGAGAGACCAATCGGTAGGGATGTGAACGAGACTTGCAGCGGGTACGACCACTTTCTCTGCCAGAGTTCCCGGCATATCCACTCCGATCTCGCAGCGCAGAATCCCGACGGTGTCACCCACGCGGATATTCCCCACAAGCGATCCCACGAGTTCGACATCTCCCACACCATCGCGCCCAAGGATGTGTGGCAGGGTGGGTTTGGCCGGATAGAGTCCTTGCGCCAAAAATGCATCAGCCGGATTAAGCGCGGCATACCTCACTTTCATCAGCACATCTGCGGGCTCAGGATGAGGGTCGGGCACCTCGCCGAGCCGTAACTTTTCAATCCCCTGGTAGGAGTCCATCAACCAGGCGCGCATAGGTTCTGCCTTGGCGAGAGGCTCTCCGAAGTCTTGAGGTATTCACTGGTAAAGCTGTCACACGACTTCATGCACATTCACTTCCTCCACCTTCAACGTACTCTCCTGGCGTGAGTAGTCTTGAAGATTGCGTCGGATGATCCCACGAGAGAGTGAGGGATACCCACCGCCGAGCGCTTTTTCTCCAATCGCCGCCACACCTACGTCTTGATTGCGGATGAGTCCTCGGATATTGTGTTCGACCCGCTGTTTGGCTTCGAGAAAGGTTTCTTCTGTAAAATCCCAAACTTCCGAACGACCGGCGGTTCGCTCCTGTGCTTCGGCATAGAGCGCCGTCGCGGCGATCACCAGAAGATCTTCGCCGATCATCTCGATCCGGTTTTGCCGACCTTGATCGTCTTGAAGCGTTTTCCGATGAAGGAGCATGGCGTAGAAAATCGTCCGTGCGAGCCGACGACTCGTTCGTTCCACGAAGAGTAGTTTGGAGCGGACCCTTGGATGTTGCAACTCTGAACGAGGCGGTAATGGGTGGCCTACCCATTGGCTCGTATACCAGGGTGCATAGAATTTCAGGAGTTGTCGTAACTCGGTGAATCGATGGGCCCACGACGTTCGCTCGTCAAAGAGATGCCCGGCCCGTTCGAGATGCATATTGAGACCCTCGCGGGCGACGAACGGTCGAAGGATATCAGTGGCCCCTTCTCCGATTCGGTACATCTCCGCGTCGCGGACCAGCTGTTCAATGCCGAACGCTGGCTCTCCACGAAGCCACTTAGAATGGGCTGTTTCGTACCCCATCCCTCCGAAGATGATTTGTGCGTCTTTTAAGAACTGAATAGTCTTCTCGGAGCAGAAGAGTTTGGCGAGGGCAGCCTCGATCCGGACATCAAACGTGTGCTGATCTGCCATTCGCCAAGCCGTAAGTGCGAGAGCCTCCATGGCGAAGAGATTCGAAGCCATGCGGCCTAGCCTCATGCGTTGCGTTTGTCTGGTGCCCAGAGGTTTCTGGAAGGTGAGTCGCTGATTGGCACGATCGAGCGTGGGTTGCCAAGCTTGTTTAGCCATGCCCAAGCAAATAGCTGGGATGCTGACTGCCCGACCTACGTTGAGGATGGTTAACGCATACTTGAGCCCTCGACCTACTTCACCGATGACATTGCCAGTTGGGATGTGAACATCCGTGAACGTCATGTGGGCATTCTCGATGCCCCGGCAGCCCTCGAACTGGCAGTGCTGTCGAACTTGAACGCCAGATGTCTGCATATCGAGGATGAAGGCGGTGTGCACCTGCTCATCTGCTCCTTCGCTGTTGGGAACCGGTTTCCACGTGGTCTGCCCATTCTGTTGTGTCCGTTTGGCCGGTACCCGTGCGATCAACGTCACGTAGCGGGCGATGGGGCCGTTCGTGCACCACAGTTTTTCGCCGTTTACGACAAACATCGTCCCGGTGGAATCTAAGATAGCCTCCGTCGCAATGTTTGCGGCGTCAGACCCGGTGATCGGTTCCGTGAGGGCGAAGGCCGACACAGCCTCCCGCGCAACAAGGGGGAGGTACGTGCGTCGCTGCTCCTCGTTGCCGAACATGAGTATCGGCATCGCGATGCCGATCGATTGCGGCACGGCGACGGTGAGAGCCAACGCGTTGCTCCAGCACGCCATGAGCATGAGGGCACGACCATAGTTCGTGTACGAGAACCCGAGCCCTCCGTACTGTCGGGGGATCTTCATGCCGAAGGCGCCGAGTGCGAAGAGTCCTTTCAGGACGGAGTCTGGGATTCTTGCGGTCCGTTCGATTTCATCGGGATCGACATACGTCGTGAGAAAGGTTTCCAGGCGTGGGCGGAATGCTTCCCAGGCAGCCTTCTCTTCCGGTGACTCTTCCGGCATGAGCAGGAGTGAAAAATTTGGCCTTCCGGCAAATAGCCCCACCATAAAACTCTGGCCGGTTAGCCGCTCTCGGGCCTCTTCGATCCGCTCAAACCCTTTGAACAGGGTGGTCATGGGGCTCCTTTAGGCTGTTAGGGGGTACAGCCGTAGCGATTCTTGGAGCTCTGAAAATTGCGCCGTGAAGTGGCGAAGCATCGGTGCCTCATAGGTCAAGGCGAGGCCGCGAATCAGCTCGCGTCTTTGGTACAGTTCAATGATCGATTCTGCGACATACGTAATCTGCATATTGGTATAGACACGTCGAGGAACGGCCAGTCGGACCATCTCCAGCTCGGGGTGAATCGGTCGACCCGTGACAGGATCGTTTTTCCCGAACATAAGCGTACCGATTTCGACCCCACGGATGCCGTAATCCCGGTACAGCGCGACCGCCAATGCCTGTCCTGGAAATTCAAACTGCGGGATGTGGGGGAGGAATTCCTTCGCATTGAGGTAGATCGCGTGGCCGCCGCTGGGCTTGAGAATCGGGACTCCGGATTGGTCAAGGAGTTCACCAAGATATCGAACCTGGCTGATACGGAACCGCAGATAGTCTTCGTCTAGCACCTCTTCAAGGCCCCTCACCATGGCTTCGAGATCGCGTCCCGCGAGCCCTCCATAGGTTGGAAAGCCCTCGACGAGTATGAGCATATTCGTAATATCTTGCGCCCAACGGTCATCGTTGAGGCTCAAGAACCCACCGATGTTCACGAGACCGTCCTTCTTGGCCGACATAGTGCAGCCGTCGCCGTGACTGAACAGTTCCCGCGCGATCGTCAGCAGGGGTGCGTTTGCATAGCCTGGCTCCCGTTCCTTGATGAAAAAGCAGTTTTCCGCGAACCGGCAGGCGTCGAAGAACAACGGAATACCATATCGGTTGAGCAGCAGTCGGGTTTGGCGGATATTCTCCATCGACACCGGTTGGCCTCCGCCGCTGTTGTTGGTGATGGTCATCATCACCAGCGGAATATTGTCGCGGCCTACACGATGAATGGTTTCCTCGAGCCGATAGAGGTCCATATTCCCCTTGAAGGGCAACTCGCAGTGCGGGTCATAGGCTTCCTTGATCACGAGGTCAAGCGCCTCAGCGCGTTGATGCTCGACGTTGGCTCTCGTCGTGTCGAAATGAATGTTGTTGGGGACGCACATACCAGGCTTGACGACCGTTGAGAAGAGAAGATTCTCGGCCATACGCCCCTGGTGCGTCGGGATGACATGCTTGTAGCCAAAGATCGACCGGACGGTTTCTTCCAGGTGGTAGTAGTTCCTACTGCCCGCGTAAGACTCATCCCCTAACATCAGTCCTGCCCACTGTCGGTCGCTCATGGCTGACGTGCCGCTATCGGTGAGCAGATCAACGTAGACGCTCTCGGCGGGGATCTGAAAAAGATTGTAGCCGGCCTTGTGTAACAACCGATCTCGCTCCTCACGCGTCGTTCGGCGTATAGGTTCCACGACTTTGATCTTGAACGGTTCGGATGGGAATTTCATGTGACAGATCTCGTAAAGCGCCTCAGTTCTGTCTTAAAAGCCTGAGGACTAGAATAGTCGAACACGTACCGAGTCATATCAAAAAGTGGCGCGGGGTCCAGATCGCGCAGAAGCTCCGGTTTCCAGGTGATCTGCAATTGATTGATCATGGTGATCGGTGTGGGCGTTCCAACAACGCCAAGCTGCACCTGACCATAGGATTGGGAAAAAATGAGAATTTCCTGGTCAAACATCGCGGCGTTCAAGTCCCGGGCCGCGCCTTGACGCTTGTAGTCCTTTTCAAAACGTTGAAATGCAGAGGCGCGCTCCAGTTCCTCGCGAAACGCATAGAAGATCTTGATCCCGACTCGCTGTTGATCGTCCATGACCTGAATGGCATCAGTCACGGCCGATTCCTGCTCCATTTGCTCTCGTGTCAGAACCAACAGACGACGGATGATCACGCCACGTTTCACGGCCTCCTGGTTTGCCAAGAGATAATTCGGGTAGAGGGCCTCGCCTTTTTTCCATATGTTCCATCGCTCCATCAATGCGTCGATCGAATGCTCAGCTGTTTGAACCAGTCGGACCGCTTCTGCATTCGCCTCGGCTCCTTGGTACGTCAAGGTCTGCGTTTCAAGTTCGCGCAGCTCTTTCCCGATGGCTTCCACCTTGCGGGGAATGTATTTAGGATTCTTGGGGACGTGGAGCATCACGTCGACCGCCGTCAGCGCTAGGGTCCAGTATTCCTTGGCCTGCCGAGGGGCCTTGTCTTTCTGTGCGACCAGCAAGAGCTCCACTGGATTCTTGTCGAGTAATTTGGCAATCCTGATGCAGACTTCCGGCTTGGGGATCTTGAGCCCGCGTCGCATGAGGTTGGCTTCCGGCTGGGCAATCCCAAGTTTCTTTGCCAATGCGTAATCGCTGCTCAAGCCATACCGGCTCTTGACCGCTTCAAAGTATTCTGCAATGTCCGTCATGCTGGCCTCATCATTGTTGACCCTTCCCTATTCCTTTCGCTCAGAGCTTCGTGGACAATCCTGTCAACCGTTCTCCCATGGACACAAGCTGGTCCTCCCGACCCTGCTCCGGGTGCCAGGCAAGAATCCCTTCCTCCAACCACTCTGCCTTACCGGCCAGAATATCCTGCGCCAGATGGAACACGCGCGAGTCGTCTTGCCACAACGGCTGCTTCAGAGAAAGCAAGGGCGTCGGATCGAACGCTTCTTTCACTTGTGAGCCGAAGTGCTCCAGAAGCTCAGCCCTCAACGGCTGATCCTGGACGACCTGCTGTGATGCGTACCACGATAGCGCTTCCACCGCAAAGAGTTGCATCCCGGCTTTGACCAGATGTGTCATCAAGAGTTGCTTGCGCACCAGTCCTTGATGGTGACAGGCCAAGGCCCAGAGCGACTTCTGTGCAAGATCTCGAGACTTCTCTGTGACAAACCGCTCCCATCTCGATTCGGGTGCGCTGGAGGCCGGCCATCGAGCGAAGCGGGGGAACTGGTTGAGGGAACGGCCCGCGACTTTGGCGAAGAATGGCAAGGCCCGCACCATCTCGCCGATCTGCAACTCCAAGAAGACCTTTCCGTGGGAGACATACTCGGCCAACCCTTCACGCCCGATCCAGAGGGTCAAGATGCCGTTTGTCCCTTCCCAGATAACATTGATGAGCGCATCGCGGACCATGCGCTCAATCGGCACCGGTTGGTCCCCATGGAGCCGGAGCGATTCGGCCGTTTCGAACCCGCGACCGCCATAAATGCGGAAGAGATCGACTACCGAGTCGAGCAGCCATTCGGTGGCGAGAATTTTAGCGGCGGCTGACTCAAGCCGCACATCAACTTTGGTATCGACCCAGACGCCTGTGATCGTGACCAACGCTTCCAGCGCCAAGACGCGCGAGGCCATACGCACGATCTTCGCCCCGATATCCGTATGTTCGCCGATCGGGCGATCGTACTGCACGCGCTCTTGAGCTCGGCTCCGTGCCAGCCATAAACATTGCTTCAGACTTCCCAAGCAGGCGGCGGGTAGGGTGAGCCGACCCACGGTCAGACTTTCCAATGCGCGTCGCAACCCCTCTCCCTCTTCTCCCAACCGGTCAGCTACCGGGACGAAGACCTTGTCAAACTGTACGGCGCCGTTGTAGATGCCTCGCACGCCCATATAATGGAGTCTGGTACAACGGCACCCAGGTGTACGGGTGTCGACGACAAAGGCCCCAAATTGCCGGTCTGACTTGGGGCGAGTGACGTCGTGAGGTTTGTTCACAATTTGAGCAATCACCACCAGGAGCGACGCCAAGAACTCGTTATCTTGGCGAGGCGCGTTCGTCGTATATAATTTGTCTCCGGTCAATCGATAGCCAACCAGGCTACCGTGCTCGTGCACTGGGATGGCATAGGTTCGGAGATCCCAAATATCGCAGCCGGCTTCCTTTTCCGTCAGCGCAAAACCTGAAATGTCGCCTTGCGCCAGGCGCGGTAACAATCGCTGTTTCTGTTCGCTGTTCCCGACAAGCTTGACCGGTTCCGCCGCTCCAATGGAGTTATGCGCCGAAATCAGCACAGTGGTCGCGGCATCATGGCTTCCAAGTAGGGTCGCCACGCGGTGATACTCTGACTGGGTGAATCCGAGTCCTCCGTAGGTGGTGGGAATTTTTAAACCGAACGCACCGATGTTTTTGAGAGCCGTCAACACATCTTCGCCGAGCTCTCCTTCTCGGTCGATGATCTCCGGGTCCACTCTCTCGATCAGCAGGAGGCGCAGATGGTCCAGGAAATCCTTGGCCGCTTCGGAGGCCGGTGGGATCGATTGTGATCGGAAGAGATCGCGGCGCACGATCCCTTCGAACAGGCCCGACAGAAAACCTGAATAGGGAGTCCGGTCCCGCGAGGCTTCGGCTACTGCGAGCGATCCCTTGAAGAGTGGTTTCTTTTCTCCCATCGTCATCCTGTTCCTCCTGCTACTTCCCTTGGGGCAAGGCAGCACTGGAATGTCCGATTCCCATGGAGACGTCTTTAGACGGTCGCTTTGGTCGAGCGGACGAAGATATCACCTGGTCGAGCTGAGACAAGCGTGCTGTGACTCGCTCCTCAAATTGAGCATGCCCAAATGTGATCCCATGGCGCGCAAACTGGGCTCGCAGATCATCGTAGCGATCGCGCGCTAGTGTTACCACCGACAGATATCCGGCTCGCAAGAGGTGCACTCGATCTTGATAGCTCAGAAAACTCCGTTCGACCAGGAGGGCGTCATAGGGAGCCGGCGTTATCATCAGCAGTTCTTTATTGGGATAGTCCTTCCGGAACATGGCCAGCGCTTGCGACATACGGGCGTCGAGATTGATGCGGCCGGCGTGCTCGCTGATCGTTAAGAACCCCTTATCCCGGAGATGACAAATACGTGGAGCGGCAGCTGATTCGCGCCATGCCGCACAGGGCAACGGCATGCGAACCATCGGATTGATCAGGACCATGAAATCCACCTGTTTCGCGACAGCCAGGTCAAAGAACATCAATCGCCCGATGCCCGCATCGATATAATCGCGGCCATTGATGCGGACGGGACAGAAATAGATCGGGGCGGCCGAGGATGCGGTGATTGCTTGGGCAATGGAGATATCCCGCCAGCCTGCTTCACCGAAGATCACGCCGTCCCCGGATTCCAAATCAATAGCCGGGATATAGAGATCCCTTCGAAGGTCAACAAACCGAAGCCCCAGCCCCTTGGCCTTGAACGTTTTCTCCAGGTATTTGGCAAATGGCTCCAATCGGTAGATGCCGCTGGGGAGTGAATCCTGAGCCTTATCCAGCAGATCGATGAGCGTGATCTCCTGATAGTTGCGCACATACAGTTTCAACAACGGGACCAGTTGCTTGGTCGCCCGCCAGAACGTCTTGACACCTTCTCCGATGGCTGGGCTAAAAATATCGCGGTGTTCAAAGTAATACGGACGCGTTCCTGACAAATTCGTCTCAAAGATTTCTTTGGGCTTGACCCCTTGCGCGAGCAAGGCAGCGACCGCCGATCCAGCACTCACGCCGACATACAGGTCGAAATCATTGCTGGTGAAGGGTTCTGCGAGGAGATCGTCCAACGCTGTCATGGCACCGACTTCGAAGAGGTATCCAGTGAATCCTCCTCCGGTTAGGGCCAAGGCTAATTTGGTCGAACGCCGCGTCTCCATAACTTCTCCCCGTAGCGCCTTATGGACTACCGATTCCTAAACTGAGGCTGTCGTTTCTCCAAGAAGGCCGCCACTCCCTCTTTCCGATCATCGGTATCGCACAGAGCACCGAACAGACGGGCTTCCAGAGCCAGGCCGTCGGAAAGGTCTAGCTTGGTACCCTGTCGAATCGCTCGAAACGACGCACGGAGCGCTGGCTGACTTTTTCCTGTCATCTTTCTTGCCAGTCCTTGGGCTTGTCGCAACAGGCTGTCAGCGGACACAACCTGCGACACTAAACCCAGACTCATGGCTTCTCGAGCAGAGATAGGCTCGCCCGTCAGGATTAATTCCATAGCCTTGGATTGGCCGATCAAACGACAAAGGCGCTGCGTGCCGCCGAATCCCGGCATGATGCCGAGGTTGATTTCCGGCAAGCCGAGTCTGGCGTCTTCTGCTGCTATGCGGATGTGGCAGCACATGGCCAATTCCAAACCGCCTCCCAAACAGGCCCCGTTGATCGCCGCAATGACGGGTTTTTCAATATTTTCAATGTTGTTTAAAATTGTCTGTCCGTGACGCGCTATCGCTTCGCCGTCGGCTGAAGAGGGGATGGAGGCCAGCACGTGGATATCCGCCCCTGCGACGAAAAATCGACCGGCACCGGTGAGCACGACAATCTTCACGGCCTCATCCATGGCGAGTAAGTCGAATGTGCCGTCCAGCTCGGTCAGCATTTCAGGTGTGAGGGCGTTGACGGGCGGGTGATTAAGGGTCACCAGTGCGACGCCCTCTTCAATCTGACAACTGTGCATGGCTGCCGTCAGTGTTGTCATGACGTTTCTCCTTTCGGCAGTGTAACCATCAGTATGTGAAAAACCCTCTCCCAGCACCCTGCCCTGTAAATCCGGCATCCACCATTCGGCGCAGCATCGGTGCCGGCCAGAAGCGCGGCCCGAGCGTCTGAGCGAAGTCTTCCAGCTCGTGCAGGACCTGATCGATCCCAAGTCGATCTGCGAAATGTAGCGGTCCTTCTTTGTCTTTGGGGTAGCCGATTCCTGCCACCATCGCCAGATCGATGTCGCCAGCTGAGGCGACTCCTTCTTGCAATGCTGTGACGGCCTCGTTCGTCATTGCCAGGAGGAGCCGCGATCGACTCCATCGCGTCGCACCGTGCTCGGGATCCGACGTGAACTCTTGGAGGAGGTGTTCCAGTCCCTGATCTCGGCCTCCTTCTTCTCCGCCGGCGTAGTCATAGAACCCGTGGCCGGATTTGGCTCCCGTACGGCCGGCCTTGAGCATAGCTTCAAGCAGGGGGGCCGGCGTCATGCGAGGCCCGTAGCTGCGGTACAGAACGCGCGCAACCTCAAACGAGATATCAAGACCCACCGTATCGAGCAGGGCGAGAGGGCCGACCGGCATGCCGAAGGCCACCATCGCCTGATCGATTTCTTGTCGTGTGGCGGCTCCTTCTTGCAAGGCACGAACGGCTTCGTTCACATAGGCCATTAACAGGCGATTGACCAGGAATCCGGCGCACTCCTTCACGGCAATCGGCAGCTTTCCAATGCCTTCCACGAAGCTCACCGCATCGTCGACGGTTTGTGTGGCGGTGGCCAACCCCGGCACGACCTCTACGAGCCGCATGACATAGGCCGGGTTGAAGAAATGGACACCGAGCACCTTGTCCGGGCGTTTCGTCGCTGCTCCGAGTGCAGAAATCGACAGCGCCGACGTGTTGCTTGCCAAGATAGTACTTCTAGGACAGAACTGATCCAACTCGTGAAAGACTTGTGCCTTGAGTTTCGCATCCTCGGATACCGCCTCGATCACCAGATCGACGTCCTTAAGTCCCTCCATGCCTGACGATGGGGTGACGAGCAGCATCTTCTCCTCAAGTTGCTCCGCGCTCATCTTCCCCCTGTCTACCCGTGCCTGATAGATCGCGCGCACAGCTTCAATACCCCGTTGCGCCAACCCCGGATTCACATCGGCCAGTACGACCGGCACTCCGGCATAACTCACCACTTCCGCGATTTGTGACCCCATGGTGCCCGCCCCGACGACCCCGACTTTATAGATGTACATGGCTGGCTCCTTTAACGAGGGTGCGGTTCATATCTGTTCCACCACCATTGCCGCTCCTTGTCCGCCGCCCACGCACATCGTCACGGCGCCCAGCGCCGTGCCGCGCCGGCGCATTTCATAGAGCATCGTGATGACGAGCCGAGTGCCGGTCATCCCTACCGGGTGGCCCAACGCAATGGCACCACCATTGACGTTGACGAGCTCCCGTTTGAGGCTCAACTGCCGTTCGACGGCCAGGTACTGAGCGGCGAATGCCTCGTTCACCTCGATCAGGTCGAGGTCCGCCAACTGGATACCCGCCCGCTTGAGCGCCGCCGGAAGTGCCTCTACCGGCCCGATGCCCATACGGGCAGGGTCCACACCCACGAAGGCGTAGCTTTTCACACGGCCGAGTGGACGCAGGCCAAGGTCCCGCGCTCGCTCCGCCGACATCACGATTGCAGCGGCAGCTCCGTCGTTGAGCGGGCAACTGTTTCCAGCTGTGACAGTTCCTCCTTCCTTGAAGAGGGATGGGTAAAGAGCGAGTTGGGGCTCGGTCAGGCCGATGTTTGGGCCTTCATCTTGTGTCACCACGAGCGGTGGAACCTCGCGTCCTGCCACCGACTTGGACACGGTGACGGGCACGAGCTCCTCTTTCAGCCGGTCTTCCCTTATGGCTTTAAACGCGCGGCGATGACTGTCCACCGCAAACCGGTCCTGTTCCGCTCGACTGATTCCAAACTCCTCTGCCAACGTCTCAGCGGTCCGGCCCATAAGCTGCCCACAGACCGGGTCCGTCAATCCTTCCCAGATACTGTCGATGAATTCAGCGTGCCGCAGCCGCTTGCCCCAGCGCATATCCCGCGAGAGATAGGGTGCACGGCTCATATTCTCGACGCCGCCCACGATTTGCACATCGGCATCCTGGCTTTGGAGGTTCTGGTAAGCATTCACGAACGGCTGGAGGCCTGATGAGCAATTGCGTTGAACTGTATAGGCTGGAGTTTGGATAGGGAGGCCAGATTGGAGGGCAATGACGCGGGCGATGTTATAGGCATCGCTTGGCTGCCCTACACAGCCAAAGATCACTTCATCGATCACAGTCGGATCGATGCCGGTTTTCGCAATGACCCCGCGTACCACCAGTTCCCCAAGTTTCTGCGCCGGCACGTCCTTCAAGGCTCCGCCGTAATTTCCGATCGGAGTCCGGACGCCGCCCACGATTACGAGATCTTTCATGGGAGCCTCTTTCACACCGTCTGATGTTGAGCCGCTTCGGCTTTCTTCGTACGGACGGCCTCGTCGCGCATCGTTCGCCGTAGAATCTTGCCGATGATTGTGCGCGGCAACTCCTGCCGGAATTCAACGGCTGCCGGAATCTTGTACAGTGCCAGCCATTTGGCACAGTGGCGGATTAATTCCTCTTCTGTGACGAACAATCCGGGTTTCGTCACGATGTACGCCTTCACGAGTTCTCCGTAGAGATGATCTGCCACTCCAACGACGGCTGCCTCAGAGACCGCCTTGTGTTGAAGCAACACTTCTTCCACCTCTCGCGGGTAGACGGTTTCCCCTCGGGATTTGATGATGTCTTTCTTGCGATCGACGAAGAAGAAGTAGCCCTCGTCGTTCCTGCGTACGAGGTCGCCGGTGAACAGCCAACCGTCGCGTAAGACCGCCTGTGTGTCCTCTTCTTTGTTCCAGTATCCGCGCATGACCTGTGGGCCTTTCACGATCAATTCGCCTGGTTCACCGTCGGGAACGTCATGAAGCCCTGTGTCTGCGTCGACCACACGCGCGTCAGTATCTGGGAATGGGAGGCCCATCGTTCCTGGTGGGTGAGTGCCCTCCAGAGGATTGCAATGCGTGGTCGGTCCTGCCTCACTCAGTCCATAGCCTTCTGCGATTCTCACACCGGTCGTCCGCTCAAACCGCTCCTGCACGTCTGCCGGCAGCGGGCTTGCACCGCTTAGGCAGACTCGCAGAGAACGGAGATCGTAGCGCTGGACATGCGGGAACTCGGTGATCTTTGCGAACATCATCGGCACTCCCGAGAAAACGGTAGCGTGATATTTATGGATCGTTTTCACCACCTCGTCGGGATGAAAACGCGGAAGGAGGATGATCGGACAACCAGTCGCGATGGCCAAATTTTGGCAGGTGCTTTGGCCGTAACAGTGGAAGAAGGGGATCGTTCCCAGGAAGAGCTCTCGGCCGTCTTGAAAATGAGGATCCCAGGCACGCCCTTGAAGTGTGTTCACGACCACGTTTCGGTGGGTCAACATCACGCCTTTCGGTATGCCGGTGGTCCCACCTGTGTATTGAAGCTGGGCGACGTCATCCGGCTGGACTCTCGGCAAACCGAAATCCTGACCCCCATTCGCTTCGGGAGTCTCGTTGATCAGCTCGAGGAGGTTGTAGATCGATGGTCCGGTCGGAGCAGAAATCCATCGCTTAGCCAGCCGAGCCTTGAGGGGATAGAGGAATTTCTTTAACGGAGGGAGGAAATCTCGAATACTGGTGATGATGATGCGCTTAGGAAGCGACGTTGCGGTCTGGACCGCCTGGATGCGGGGGTAGAACAGGTCAAGGGCTACGATGGTGTCGCTGCCGGAATCTATCACTTGGATCTGGAGCTCCCGTTCAACGTAGAGAGGATTGGTGGGAACGACAATGCCTCCGGCCTTCAGAGCGCCGTAGTACGCGATGACTGCCTGTGGGATGTTGGGGAGCATCAATGCGACTCGATCGCCTTGCCGCACACCGAGCCGCCGCAGGGCGGCTGCCAGACGCGTCGTCAAATCATCGAGGTCACGATAGGAGATGCGAGCGCCATAGAAGAGCAGCGCTGGTGAGTCCGGCGCTCGTGCGGCTGAGTGAAGTAGAAGGTCCGGCACGGTCCATTCAGGGTAATTGACACTCACGGGAACTCCGGCAGCATACTGGCTGATCCAAGGCCGTTTCATATGCTCCTCCGTGCATCCCGACTCGAATCGATGTTCAGACGCCTGCCATCCGTGTTGTTAGGCGACCATCGTTCGCGCTTCGTTCTGTGCCGCCTGTCCGACAGTGGCTGGTCGTCGATGTTCGAGTCCCATCCAAAATCCCTCCAGGTAGTCTAGTACCGCCGTCATACCTTGCTGAAAATCTTGCGCTTGCCGTGCCGCGAGCCTCTCAAGGTCAGGGCTACCGTTCATGGCCTGCACGGCTTGTTTCATGGCCTCCTCATGGCCCTGCTCTAGTTCCCGGTGAAACGTGAAATACGTCAGGTCCATGTGCGGGTATCGTGTGGTTTTGAGATGCATCAGCCCGGGGATGAGATGATCCCACATCGTGATGGCCATGTTCTCAAGGCCGAATGAGGCGCCCAAGGCCTTCGCATGGTTACCGCCGCCGTAGAGCTGTTCCATCCCTTCAATATAAGCCCGGGTTGAAGGAATCATCGGACGGGTCATGGCGTCGTGAACATCAATTCCGAGGGATCGCAAAAAGTCCCGATAGAGGAGTTCGTGGCGGCGTCGCGTCGTTCCATCGCCCAGTTCGGAATACAGCACTTTGGTCAGCTCGTCGGCGATCTGTTCGTCCTCTGTATTCACGAGTTGGGACACCAGAATCTTGGGGAAAAAGCGCGCGAAGTTATAAAATTCGATCGCAAATTCCATGAGCTCTGTATCGGAGAGGTCTCCGGATCGCCAACGACTCAGGTAAGGATTGTTAATAGCCCCATGTCTTAGAACGAGCTGTCTCATTTCTTGATAGAACGTCATGGGCACCTCCTGATCACATGATAAATGATAATATTTTTATATCGGTAAAGCAATAGATAGAGATATGAGGCCGTAAACTAGTTATGAAACGCGCAGAATATAATCAATTTATGCTGTTATAAATAGAGCATTGAAATGTTAATGAGATAATAGTATAGTGCAATCATATAATAATTAACTAGAATGATTATGGGATTTATTGCGGTTGGCTAGATAGAGTACAGGGAGGCGCCATGAACCAGATGGCGGGTTTTGATCACGTCACTCTCTGTGTTGACAATCTGGAGGCGGCAGAATTTCTGTTCGCCAAAATACTAGGCTTCGAAGTGATCTGGTCGGCGAGAGACGTGGGGAGCGATATTTCGTCAATGGACACCGTCGTCGTGCAGCGTGGGACCGCCAAGGTTGCTCTCATGCAGGGTCGAGACAAGACGGGTAAATCCCAGATCAACGAATTCATAGAAAAGTACGGACAGGGTGTGCAGCACGTTGCCCTCGAAGTCGACAATATCGAGGACGCCTGTCGAGAATGGGAAGCCCATGGTGTGAAGTTTAGCGGACCGGTGAAAGAGGGGAGGGACGGGTTCGGGCCGCTCAAGCAACGCTTCACCTATCCCCTCTTCCCGAAGAGTGGACTGTTTATCGAGTTGATCCAACGTCAACAGGGGGACGAAGCGGCGAAGACGTTTGTCCGAAGCACGGTGGAGTCACTGTACAAGGATATCGAACGAGACCAAATCACCGGCGTTGACCGGACGATCGTCGATTACGATTCACCCTCAATGCCAAGGCACAAGCAAAAGAAGTCACAGAAAAAGGCGTCGTAAGCTGTCCGTCCAACCTTGTTGGGGGCCGGCCATGTACCTCAAGAAAAGAGGCAAAGTTCCCAATCAAGCCCATGTCAGGATCCCGGAGGGGCTTTATGAGGAAGAACATGGACGGAACGGCTTTGTTGGGTTGGTGTCCCACCTCTACCGAGCGCATCCACCGACCGCGTGGATCAATATTGAAGGGAAACTGAGACCACGGGCGTTCGCCTGCACACAAATTTCAGAAACCCTATTGTCCATCACCACACAATCAGTGTGTGTGCTGCAAAGCCAGGATGTTAGCCTCTACATGTCTTGGCAACGGGAGACGATGCCTCATTTTGTGCGCAACGGGGACGGAGAAGAGGTGTATTTTGTGCATCAGGGAAGAGGGAGATTTGAGACCGATTATGGTGTTCTGCCCTACGAGCCGGGTGATTACGTAGTAATACCCAAATGTACGACCTACCGAACTCACGTCGATTCGGGGCCTTCATTCTTCCTCATTGTCGAGACGCCCGTTCCAATGACGGTGCCGGATCGAGGAGCGCTAGGACAACATGCGCTCTTTGATAAAGGCGTGCTGTTCGCCCCTGAACTAGAACCGGTTGAACCAGTAGGAACGGCCGGACGAACATGGGAAGTGCATATTAAGCATCAAGGCGAGTGGACGAGAGTGGTCTATCCCTTCTATCCCATGGATGTGGTCGGATGGAAAGGCGACCTCTGGGTCGCGAAGCTGAATGTGCGGGATTTTCGGCCGGTCGTCAGCCCACGCTATCATTTGCCGCCGAGTGTCCATCAAACGTTTCAAGCCGGCGGGTGCCTGATCTCCACGTTTGTTCCGAGGCCGTTAGAAAGCGACCCCGAGGCCTTACGGGTCCCCTTTTACCATCGAAATACCGACTACGATGAAGTGCTCTTTTATCACGACGGAAAGTTTTTCAGCCGTTCAGGTATTCGACCGGGGATGCTCACGTTACATCCGCAGGGTATTCACCATGGGCCACAACCACAGGCAGTCCAAGCTAGCCAAACGAAGACGTACACCAGCGAAGTGGCGGTGATGGTCGAGTCCAAGGCTCCCTTCACGGTCCAACCGGAGATGGAAACGGTGGAGATCAAGGACTACGCACTGAGTTGGAGTCGTCCATGAAACTCGTCAGCTTTCGAGTCAGAACTCCTGTCGGTACCTTCACCAGGGTCGGAGCGATGCACGGTCAGCAGGTCGTGGACTTGAACATGGCCTATGTGCGCTGGTTGGCAGATCAACAGGAAACACAACCACAACGCCTGGCTAATGCACAGGTTCCGCCGACGATGTTGGAGTTCCTCGAAGGGGGGGATTCCACGCTCGCAGCAGCCCGCCGTGCGAAAGATTATGTGACCACACTGTCCTTATCAGTGGAAGGGCCATCCGGTGAGACGATCCTGTATTCGGTCACCGATGTTCAGCTTTTGGCTCCGCTGCCTAATCCATCTTCGCTGCGAGATTTTATCGCGTTTGAAGACCATATCACCGCAACATCAAAGAAGCGGGGACAGCCGATTCCACCGGAGTGGTACAAGGCTCCCGTCTACTACAAGGGCAACCATCGCACGATCATCGGACCGGACGAGACTCTATCGTGGCCGTTGGATACGACGAAGTTGGACTATGAGCTGGAACTTGCCTGCGTGATTGGACGCCGAGGTCGAGACATCAGTGAACGGGGGGCTGGAGACTACATTGCCGGTTACACGATCATGAACGACTTCAGCGCGCGCGATATTCAGTTCCAAGAAATGGCCTGCCGGCTGGGGCCGGCGAAGGGCAAGGATTTCGCAACGGCGCTGGGTCCATGTCTCGTGACTCCCGACGAGATTGCAGACATCGGTGCATTGACGATGATTGCGAGGGTGAATGGAGAAGAGTGGTCGCGGGGACGATTTGGGACGATCCATTGGTCTTTTACTCAGATGATCGCGCACGTGTCGCGAGGCGAAACGATCTATCCGGGAGATGTCTTCGGTTCAGGAACAGTAGGAGGGGGCTGTGGACTCGAGCTGGACCGCTACTTGAAACCGGACGATGTGGTGGAGTTGGAGATCCAGCCGATTGGGGTTCTCAGGACTCGGGTCGTAGGAGCAACTCAAGGAGGAGAAGATGCTGGTCAGTACGGTTGAGCAGGCTCTCGCAGAAGTGGTGGATCGACATCGCGTGCTCTATGAAGGATCAGCGGTCGATACACAACTGAGAACCATAATCCGCGCCGGTCTGCACACCAATCTGACGGAGAAAAAGGTTCTGCATATTTTGCGGGCCTCCCGATCCGTTTTCTTCGATACCCATGTGGAGGTGGTGTCAGGTCACCACACGGCGGCGTATTTACGCTTCGAATCCATCGCGCATTTTCCGGACTTAATCCGACAGGTGGCTGGCGATATGGCGGATTGGATAAGGCGGACATTTCAACACCATCCAATAAGAGGGCTCGTGGCGACCAGCTCGGCAGCGGAGTTGCTCACACAAGAAATCGCGGGCGCCCTTCACGACACGATGGGATTGCGCGTGGCACTGACGCCATATAGTTGCGAGACAGGACGAATCGGGACGGACATCAAGGTCGGCACGATCAAAGCCGGCGAGCGCTTTATAGCGCTCAACGATGTCACGACGCGTGGCAACTGTGTCAGCAAACTGAGCAAAGTCATCACTGATAATGGAGGTGTGTTAGCAGGGATGATGGTCTTCGCCCGCCGTGACAGCGGTCAGTTCCCATTGGTGAACGAATTAATCGAACGGCATCCCTTCTACTACACGACGGATCTCGATATGCCGCAATGGGAGCCAGTGCACTGTCCTTTGTGCAGAGCACACAAGCCCTTGCTGTCTTGGAAGGACATGCCCGCTTTGTGAGCCATCGACGTGGAGGTTGTCATGGATGTTGCTGCCGTAGCCAAAGAGATCAAGCGAGACGACTTGCTCCAGATGTACTACTACCTCCGCCTCACCAGGGTAGTGGAGGACCGCATCACGGCGCTCTACCGACAGGGACGTATCGTCGGCGGAGTCTATACCAGCCACGGAATGGAGGCGATCGCCGTCGGGTATGCCTCTGCGTTGGAGCGCGACGATGTCATCGCTCCCTTTCACCGAGACCTAGGCGCCTTCCTCATCCGAGGTTTCACAACCGGCGAGATTCTCGCCCAGTATCTTGGAAAGCGGACCGGCCCGAGCAAAGGGAAAGACGGCAACGTTCACATGGGAGACCTTAAGCGAGGAGTGTTCGGATTTGTCAGCCATCTCGCGGACAATCTGCCGGTGGCGGCCGGTGCGGCGCTGACGTTCAAGATACGAGGGGAATCTCGCGTCGCGTTCGCGGGAACGGGGGATGGAGGAACCAGCCGGGGCGATTTCCATGAGGCGATGAACTTTGCTGCGGTGCGGAAACTCCCCGTCGTCTTTTTCTGTAACAACAACCAATACGCCTACTCGACGCCGCTCCGTCTCCAGATGGCGATTTCAAATGTCGTTGATCGCGCAAAGGCATATGGTATGCCCGGTGAAATCGTGGACGGCAACGATGTGACCGAAGTCTATCTGGCGGCAAAACATGCGGTTGCGAGGGCCCGTGCAGGGGAAGGGCCAACCTTTCTCGAGTTCAAGACGATGCGGATGCACGGCCATTCCGAACATGACCCGGCCAAGTACGTTCCGCGTGAGCTGCTGGAGGAGTGGAAGAAGAAAGATCCGATCCTCAAAGCCGAGCAGCTGGTCAAACAGCTCGAGTATGGAGAGGAGGCGTATTTCCAAGAAGTCGCCGAACGAGCAAAGAAAGAAGTCGAGGCCGGTCTGGAATTTGCTGAGCAGAGCCCTCTGCCAGAAGGGCCGGAAGTGTTGGAGGGAGTCTATGCGGAGAGCGCCGGCAGCTATTAGTTGACGACGCGAGACTTCGGAAGGAGCGATTCCATGGCGACTGACACGATGCAGAACCAGCAGGAAGTTACTTGCCTGGAGGCGATTTCACAAGCCTTGGACGAGGAAATGGCTCGAGATGAGCGGGTGTTCTTGATGGGCGAAGATATCGGGACGTACGGCGGCGCCTTCAAGATCACCGAAGGCTTTCTCCCAAAATACGGGGAGTGGCGGGTGCTGGATACGCCGCTTGCCGAGTCCGGAATCGTCGGCGCGGCGATCGGCGCAGCCATGATGGGGTTGCGTCCGGTCGTGGAGATGCAGTTCGCGGATTTCATTTCCTGTGCCTTCGACCAGATCACCGAGGTAGCGGCCAAGAATCATTATCGGTGGGGAGCCGCAGTGCCCATGGTTATCCGCGCACCGTTCGGCGGCGGCGTTCACGGCGGGCCGTTCCATTCTGAATGTCCCGAAGGCTGGTTTTTTCATTCCCCGGGACTCAAGTTGGTCGCCCCGTCCACACCGTACGACGCCAAGGGGCTCCTCAAGGCGGCGATTCGGGACCCCAACCCGGTGATCTACTTTGAGCACAAATTTCTCTACCGACGCATTAAATCTCTCTTACCTCAAGAAGACTTTGTTGTCACACTTGGAAAGGCCGATGTGAAGCGGGTTGGCAACGATATCTCGGTCATCACCTACGGCGCCATGGTGCATCTGGCGCTCGAAGCCGCCCAGACATTGGCGAACGAAGGGATCGATCTGGAAGTGGTCGACTTACGTACGTTGATCCCGCTCGACAAGGAGACGATTTATTCGTCTGTGCGCAAAACCAGCAAAGTCATTCTTCTGCATGAGGATAACAAAACCGGCGGCATCGGGGCCGAGATCGCCGCGCGGCTCGCGGAAGACTGTTTCGACTGCTTGGACGGGCCGATTCTTCGTGTTGCGCCGCCGGACACGCCGGTGCCGTTCAGCACGCCGCTGGAGGAGTTTTTCCTCCCCAAGACCGGCGACATTATTACCGCGGCACGGAAATTAGCAGCGTATTAAAAGGTGTGAAAAGTGAAAAGTAAAACGTTAGATGATGAAATCCGATTCATCTTCATGACCGTTTCATACCTGGGAGGTTCACGTTTCACCTTTTACGTCTGACGAGGCAGCATGGCTACCGAGATTATCATGCCCCAGCTCGGAGAGAGCATTGCCGAAGGGACGGTCGTGAAGTGGCTTGTCCCTGTCGGAGGGACCATTCAAAAAGACGAGTCGCTCTTGGAAGTGGAAACGGAGAAAGTCACCTTGGAAATTCCCTCGCCTGCCACAGGCTCGGTGAATGAGATCATCGTTCATGAGGGGGAGACCGTCCCTGTCGGAGCCTTACTGGCGCGCATCGAGAGCGCGCCACCTTCGGAAGTCATCAGTCGAGTCGGCGGGGTGGTCCTCCGCCCTATGGAACCGGCTCCGACAGGCGAACAACATCATTCTCCAGCCGTTCGGCAGATGGCGAAGGAACATGGAATCGACCTTTCGAACGTGACAGGAACCGGGGTTGGCGGTCGAGTGACCAAAAAGGATGTCCTCGACTGTATTGCACAGAGCAGAGCTCAGGCCGAAGCTGCAGCGACTGGCAGTGAGCCTTCCATGGGCGCAGAGCTTCTGACCTTCACGCAGATGCGTAGAACCATCGCGGACCGCATGGTCAAAAGCAAGCAGACCTCAGCCCATGTCACCACCTTTTTTGAAGCTGATTTTTCGAGCATCGCCAAATTCCGGGAGGGCCGAAACCTTACGTATCTGCCGTTTGTCGTCCGTGCCACAACCAGAGCCATTCGAGATGTCTCGATCGTCAATTCGTCATGGGGTGAGCAGGGCATCGTCATCAAGAAAGATATCCACATCGGCATCGCTACGGCGCTCGAGGACGGACTCTTGGTGCCGGTGGTTCGGCATGCCGATCGAAAAGGACTGACCCAGCTGGCGAAAGAAATCGCGGATCTTGCCGAACGAGCCAGGTCCAAGAAGTTGAATCCGGAAGAGGTTCAAGGCGGAACATTCACGATCACAAACCATGGTGGGTTCGGCAGCCTGTTCAGTACCCCCATCATCCATCAACCGCAAATCGCCATTCTGGGCATCGGCGCCATTCAGAAACGAGCCGTCGTCATCGACGATGCGATCGCCATTTGGCCAATGAGCTACCTCAGTTTGTCGTTCGACCACCGGGTTATCGATGGGGCGACGGCGGATCGATTCATGGCCAAGATGAAACACTATCTCGAACAAAGCCATTGGGAGCAGATCCTGTGAACCGGACATCACGTGCCGTCATCGTCAGCGCGGTGCGGACGCCGATGGGCAGTTTCAACGGTGCGTTCAGCCAGGTGCCGGCGACGAAATTAGGCAGCCTCGTCATCGCCGAAGCACTGAAGCGGGTCCATCTGCCACCGGAACGCGTGGACCAGGTCTATATGGGCTGTGTCCTCAGTGCCGGTTTGGGACAAGCGCCAGCCAGGCAGGCCTCGATCGGAGCTGGAATCCCGCACTCGATCGGGGCGACGACCGTCAACAAGGTTTGCGGATCCAGTATCCAGACGGCAATCATGGCGGCACAGGCCATTGGACTTGGAGAGGCGACCATCGTCGTAGCAGGCGGGATGGAAAACATGACCCGCGCGCCATATTTGTTGGAGAAAGCACGACAGGGCTATCGGCTGGGACATGCAGAATTGGTCGACAGTCTCGTCAAAGACGGACTGTGGGACGTCTACAATAATTTTCACATGGGTCACGGGGGTGAACTGTGTGCCACCAAGTATCGGTTGACGAGAAGCGAACTGGATGACTTCGCACTCGAGAGTTATCGGCGCGCGCGTCAGGCCATAGACACTGGAATCTTTAAACAAGAAATTGTCCCTATCGAGGTGCCGCAACGCAAAGGTTCCACGCTAACAGTCACGGAAGACGAGGAGCCGAATCGTGTCGATCTGACCAAAATGCGTGAGCTGAAGCCGGTATTCCAGGACGACGGCGTTCTGACCGTGGGCAATTCCCCTTCTTGTAATGACGGCGCAGCAGCGTTGGTCGTCATGGCAGAAGAGGAAGCTGCACGCCTCGAGCTTACGCCCATGGCGCGTATTGTCGACTACGCCGGAGCAGCGCTGGCACCGGAATGGTTTACGATTGCGCCGATCGAGGCGATCAAATTGGTGCTCAAGAAAACAGGTCTCACGATCGGGGACATCGATTTGTTCGAAATCAACGAAGCGTTTTCGGCCGTGTCGCTCGCGGTCAACCGGGAATTGGGGCTCGACGAGAAGAAGGTCAATGTGAACGGCGGGGCGGTTGCGCTCGGCCACCCCATCGGAGCAACAGGGGCGCGCATCCTCACGACGCTGGTCCATGCCATGGCCGCGCGTGGAGCGAGGCGGGGATTAGCCGGTCTCTGCATCGGTGGAGGAGAGGCGTTGGCAATGATTGTGGAACGGTCGTGAAATGTGAGACGTGAAAAGTAAAGCGTAAATCCGGAACTGGACTTCTTGTTCTGTTTCACGTTTTACGAGAGACGATGAAGCTCGACGATATCAAGACAATCGGGATTGTGGGAGCCGGCCAGATGGGTCGGGGTATCAGCCAGGTCTGTGCGACCGTCGGTTACGAAGTCCTGCTCGTAGACGTCGCCGAGCCGCCGTTAACGGAGGCCGTTTCCAAGATCCGCGTCGGATTGCAACGCGCCGTTGAACGAGGCAGTCTTACCGATCATCAAGCCGGAGAGGTATTGGCGCTCGTCCGTCCGCTGGGGCAGCTTGACCGCTTGCGAGATGTGCAGATGGTCATCGAAGCGGTTCCGGAAGATTTCGCCGTGAAGCAGGAACTTTTCGCCCAATTGAATCGAATCTGCGTACCACAGGTGGTGCTCGCGAGTAACACCTCGTCCATTTCAATCACGAAATTGGGCGCCGCCTCCGGCCGGCCGGACCGCGTCATCGGCTTGCATTTCATGAATCCTGCACCCGTGATGAAGCTGGTGGAAGTCGTGCGTGGATTGGAAACATCGGAACGAACGACACAACTCGTGCTCGACTTGGCAAAGCGTTTGGGGAAAACACCGGTCTTGGCTAAAGATGTGCCGGGATTCATCGTCAACCGAGTCCTGATTCCCATGATCAATGAAGCTGTGTTCGCATTGGAGGAAGGCGTGGCGTCTGCCGAGGACATTGATCAGGCGATGACGATAGGCGCTCATCATCCCGTGGGACCATTGGCCCTTGCCGACCGCATCGGCTTGGATACGGTGCTGGCCATCTGCGATGTCCTGTATCAAGACTTGGGTGATCCAAAATTTCGCCCATGTCCGTTACTCCGCCGATACGTCGAAGCGGGGTGGCTGGGGCGGAAGAGCGGCCGCGGGTTCTA
>CAZAKX010000009.1:29013-45188 GCA_964485915.1 uncultured Nitrospira sp.
TCGCTCGACGATATGGAGCGGCTCTTCGAGGGCATTCCGCTTGATCAGGTCACCACGTCGATGACGATCAACGGTCCGGCCGCCGCGATCTTCGCGATGTACCTCGCGGTTGCGGAAAAGCGCGGTATCCGTCCTGAACGATTAAACGGCACGTTGCAGAACGATATTCTCAAAGAATATATCGCTCAGAAAGAGTGGCTCTTTCCGCCGGAACCTTCGCTCCGTCTGATCACCGATACCATCGCCTACTGCGCCGAGCATGTGCCCAAATGGCATCCGGTCAGTATCAGCGGGTATCACATCCGGGAAGCCGGTTCGACCGCGGTGCAGGAATTGGCCTTTACCCTGTACGACGGCCTGACCTATGTGGAGGCGGCGGTCAAAGCCGGTCTTTCTGTAGACCGGTTTGCTCCACAGCTCTCGTTCTTTTTCAATGCCCACAACGACTTCTTCGAAGAGATCGCCAAGTTCCGCGCAGCCCGCCGACTGTGGGCCCGTGAAATGACGGATCGGTATCGACCCAACGATCCGCGCTCGATGCAGCTCCGCTGCCACGCGCAGACCGCCGGCTGCTCGCTCGCGGCACAACAGCCCCTGAACAACGTGGTCCGGACGACGATTCAGGCCCTTGCGGCCGTCTTGGGCTGCACCCAGTCCCTACATACCAACTCGATGGATGAAACACTCGCGCTGCCGACTGAGGGCTCGGTGAAACTGGCGCTCCGCACGCAGCAGATCATTGCGCAGGAGAGCGGAGTCACCAACAGCGTCGATCCTCTCGGTGGCTCCTATTTTGTCGAAACCCTCACGAATCGCCTCGAAGAGGCGGCGCTGGATTACTTTCGGCAGTTGGACGACATGGGCGGCATGGTCAGAGCGATCGAGCGGGGATTCCCGCAGCGTGAAATCCTCGACGCCTCGCAACAGTACCAACGCGAGTTGGAGCGGAAAGAACGGATCGTCGTCGGCGTCAACGAGTACGTGGAATCGGAGGAACATCCGATCCCTATTCTCAAAATAGGGCAGGAAGTCGAGCGTGAACAAGTGGCACGTCTTTCGGACCTGCGCAAATGTCGCGATTCATTCAAGATGGCCGGCACCGTCGAGGCGCTGCAGGAAGCAGCTTCGTGCGGTGAGAACGTGATGCCATATCTCATCGAAGCAGTGAAAGCGAAGGCGACGTTAGGTGAAATCTGCACGGCCTTGAAAGAAGTGTTCGGAACTTACAGGGAGCCGGTTGTCCTGTGAGAACAGATGTCATTGGTCAAGGGTCAATGATTAGGATCTCGGTTCTCGACCGATGCCCATTGACTAATGACCGTTGACGTTGGTGTCTAGATGAAACTCGGATCATTTGAAATTTACCCCGTCAGTGACGGCCGATTTCGACTGGACGGCGGGGCGATGTTCGGAGTGGTCCCGAAGGCTCTGTGGGAGAAATGTTGTCCCTCCGATGAGTTCAACCGAATCCCACTCAGCCTCACGGCCCTGTTGATCCGAGCGAATGGCAAAAACATCCTGGTGGACACTGGACTGGGGCCAAAGGAAGACGCGAAGTTTCAACGCATGTTCGCCATCGAGCGAACGCCGACGTTACTGGAGTCATTGAAACATCTAGGCCTCAGTCGAGACGATATTCACCTGGTCATCAACACTCACCTGCATTTTGACCATGCCGGCGGGAACACGATGCAAGAGAACGGATCCATCGTACCCACCTTTCCCAATGCCAAGTATTTCATTCAGCATGGCGAGTTTGAAGACGCCGCTCATGCCAATGAACGGACGAAAGCCAGCTACCGGCAGGATAACTTTACACCGATCGCACAGATCGATCAGTGGGAATTCCTCCACGGTGACACAGAAGTGGTTCCAGGTATCACCGCGGTCGTCACTGCCGGCCATACCCGCTGTCATCAGAGTGTCAAGATCCAATCGGAAGGGCAGGTCGCCTTTTTCCTCGGGGACCTGATTCCGACGATATCGCATCTGCCGCTTCCTTACATCATGGGCTACGATCTTTCCCCCATCCAGACACTCGAGACAAAACGATGGGTGATGAATCAGGCATTCGAAGAGCAGTGGCTCCTTCTCTTTGAGCACGATCCATCGGTCCAAGCGGGTTACGTTCGGCGGGATCAAGAAGGCAAGTATTCTCTTCGGGAGGTATCAGCATGGCAGTAGCGAGCGCGCCCCTGCGGATTCTAATCGGCAAAGTCGGCCTCGATGGTCATGACCGAGGTGTGAAACTCATCGCACGTGCACTGCGAGACGCCGGAATGGAAGTCATCTATACCGGGTTGCACCAGACACCTGAACAAGTCGTTAGCACGGCGATCCAAGAAGATGTCGATGCGATAGGCTTAAGCATCCTTTCTGGTGCCCACAATACATTGTTTCGACGCATCCTCGAACTTCTCAAAGAACAGGATGCTGAAGATATTGCTTTGTTCGGCGGGGGAATTATTCCGGATGAAGATGTCACGATGCTCACGGCTGACGGTATGAAGGCTCTGTTCAGGCCTGGTGTGCCGATCCAGGAGATCGTGACGTTTGTCAAAGGGCTCAAACCACAGGGGTGAGGCACCATGCGTATGTTGACGACTTCGGTGGTTGCCACGTCCAACGAATTCACGGCGAATCGTGTGCACTATGAGGGCCTGGTGGCCGACCTCCAGAAGCATCTTGCCCTCGCTCGAGCCGGAGGGCCGCCGGAAGCCGTCGCGCTACATCAACAACGGGGCAAACTGATGGTCCGTGAGCGGATCACAAAGTTGCTCGATCCGGGCGCCCATTGGCTGGAACTCAGTCCCCTGGCTGCGTCCGGCATGTATGACGACCAGATCTCGGCTGCCGGTCTGATCACCGGCATCGGTTATGTGTCAGGACGGCCTTGTGTCATCGCTGCCAACGACGCGACGGTCAAGGGTGGGACCTATTTTCCCATGACGATCAAGAAACATCTTCGGGCGCAAGAGATCGCCCTGGAAAATCGATTGCCCTCTATCTATCTCGTGGATTCAGGCGGTGTGTTCCTGCCGATGCAAGCCGATGTCTTCGCCGACAAAGAGCACTTTGGGCGGATCTTCTATAACCAGGCGCGCTTGTCCGCCCTTGGTATTCCTCAAATCGCCGTGGTCATGGGCATGTGCACTGCGGGAGGTGCCTATGTGCCGGCTATGTGTGATGAGAATGTGATCGTCAAAGGGACCGGAACTATTTATCTTGCCGGGCCCCCACTGGTCAAAGCGGCAACCGGCGAAGAGGTCACCGCCGAAGAACTTGGTGGTGCCGATCTCCATACCAGGTTTTCAGGCGTGAGCGATCACCTCGCAAGCGATGACCACGAGGCGCTGGAGATCTGCCGGTCAATCGTCGAGACCCTGCCTCGACGGCCGATCCTCCGCAGACCAACGGCGATCGAGGAGCCGCATTATCCGGTTGGCGAATTGTATGGACTCATTCCGAGCAATCCACGGCAGACCTTCGACGCTCGTGAAGTGATTGCCCGATTGGTGGACGGCAGCCGCTTTCATGAGTTTAAGGCCCGGTACGGCCGGACGCTGATCTGCGGCTTTGCTCGCTGGATGGGGCATCAGGTCGGCATCATCGCAAACAATGGTGTGCTGTTCTCCGAAGCCGCGCTGAAGGGCGCACATTTCGTCCAGCTCTGTGCCCAGCGGCGGCTGCCGCTCGTGTTTCTCCAAAACATCACGGGCTTCATGGTCGGTAGGGAATATGAGGCTCGGGGAATCATTAAGGACGGCGCCAAGATGGTGCAAGCGGTGGCGACCGCCGAGGTCCCGAAGTTCACGATCATTATGGGTGCCTCTCATGGTGCCGGCAATTACGCGATGTGCGGACGAGCCTATGCTCCACGCTTTCTCTTCCTCTGGCCCAACGCTCGGACCTCAGTGATGGGAGCTCAACAGGCGGCGGAGGTTCTCTTGACGGTGAAACAGCAGCAGCGGACCCGTGACAAGGCTGCCTTGTCCAGCGACGAGCAGCGGAGGATCACGGACTCCATACGGGCTCAGTATGAGGGGGAAAGCAGTCCCTATTTCAGTACGGCTCGGCTCTGGGATGATGGGATTATCGACCCGGTGGAGACGAGGAAGATTCTCGGTCTGTGTTTGGACGTTGCAATGAGGATGCCGGTCTCTGTGTCGCACCCACCGGTCTTCCGCATGTGAGGCGCCGATGAAGAAGTCTACGTCGATCCTCGTTGAGTCGAATAAAGGTTACGCACGTGTGACCTTGAACCGTCCCGATCGGCGGAACGCGTTCGATGGGCCCATGGTGGAGGAGATCTGTAAGGCCTTCGAGACATTGGGACAAGACCATTCGGTGCGGGCAATCGTCTTGACCGGTAGCGGCTCGATCTTTTGCGCCGGGGCAGACATCAATTGGTTGGGATCGGGCGGCACGGTGTCGGTCTCTCAGGCGCGGAAGGATGCCGAACAGCTCGCGATGATGTTCCGGACCATCGATGAATGTCCTTGCCCGGTGATCGGGCGAATCCAAGGTGCCGCCTTCGGAGGTGGAGTCGGATTGGTTGCAGCCTGCGACATCGTTGTTGCGGCCGAGAGCGCGACCTTTGCCCTCAGTGAGGTTCGCTTGGGGATGGTGCCGGCAGTGATTGCGCCGCTCCTGCTTCGGAAGATCGGAGATTCCTTTCTGAGAAGGTTTTGCTTAACCGGCGAAGTATTTTCAGCCTCTGCCGCGAAACAGTACAACCTCGTTCACGACGTGGTCGAGATGGACAAGCTCGACTCCCGCACCGCTGAGTTGGTTCATGCGGTCCTAAGCCTTGCGCCGCAGGCGGCACGGGATACCAAAGCCCTGTTCCGAGGACTTCGCACGGTTTCCGACGATGAGCGATGGAATATCTGTATCGAAGCCAATGCCCGTGCCCGTCTTTCGGCCGAGGCACAAGAAGGATTCCTGGCTTTTCTTGAAAGGCGCTCCCCTGTATGGACGGCACTGTCAGAGAACCAGGACAAGAAATCCTCACAAGGGGAACTGCACGATGTCGCTGAGCGGAGGGCATAGCACAACTTCAAGGCCGATACGGATCATTGAAGTCGGTCCACGGGACGGGCTGCAGAATGAATCGGACATCGTCTCGACAGAGGCCAAGGTGTCGCTTGTGAACGCTCTGTCCAGGACCGGCGTGGCGGAGATCGAAGCGGGATCGTTCGTGTCGCCCCGCGCCATTCCACAACTGGCGGATTCCGACGAAGTGTTCCGGAGAATCGAGCGTCGGCCCGGCATCATCTATTCGGCGCTGGTACCAAACGAACGAGGATTGGAACGGGCAAGGGCGGCGGCGGTCACCAAGATTGCGATCTTTACGGCGGCCTCTGAAACGTTCACACGGCGGAATATCAACTGTACAATTCGCGAGTCGATCGACCGGTTTAGGCCGGTAGCGTTCGGTGCGAAACGGGATGGCATGACCCTGCGTGGGTATGTTTCGACCGTGACCCATTGTCCCTTTGAGGGTGCCATCCAGCCGTCGCAAGTTCTGGATGTGATGCGGCAGTTACTTGACCTCGGAGTCGACGAAATTTCTCTCGGAGACACCGTTGGAAAGGCTGCTCCTCGGGACATCCGGAGGCTATTGGATGAAATCGTGCCGCGCATGGATCGGAGTCGCCTCTCGCTTCACTTCCACGACACCTGCGGCATGGCTGTGGCCAACGTCCTGACTGCCTGGACAGAGTACCGCATCGAGGCGTTTGACACGGCTGCCGGGGGAATCGGAGGGTGTCCTTACGCGCCTGGGGCATCGGGAAATGTCGCCACCGAAGATGTGGTCTACGCGCTGAAAGCATCCGGTGCCTTGCTTACTGTGGATGAGCGGAAGGTCATTGCGGCAGCGGGCGAGATCGGCAAGGTTCTGAACCGCCCGCTTTCGTCGCGCCTGTCGTATGTACAGATAGAACAAACCGCGTACGAGGGTGTGGCATGAAGTCTCCCGGCCCGCACCTGTCCCAGCATGAGGTCCACGGCACGGCGGCCTTGGTCGAGCAGGTTAGAGCTGGAAACGTCCGAGCCGTATCACGCCTGATTACTTTGTTGGAGAACCACCTAGAAGACAGAACGGTGCTACGTCTCCTAATCAGCTCGTCGGAAAGAGCGACAGTGATTGGGGTGACGGGATATCCCGGAGCTGGAAAAAGTACGGTTGTTGACCGCTTAGTGAGTCTCTATCGGCGGAGCGGTCTAAAGGTCGGCGTTCTGGCGGTTGATATCAGTAGCCCTATCACAGGCGGGGCGCTGCTGGGTGACCGCATCAGAATGCAGGAGCATGTGCTGGATCATGGGGTCTATATCAGGAGCATGGCCACTCGTGGACATCATGGAGGGCTTGCCCAGGCGACTGCCGACGCGGCGCTGGTATTGGGAGCTGCGAGATACGAGGTGATCCTGATTGAAACCATTGGAGTCGGCCAGAATGAAGTAGACATCGTCAATCTCGCGCGCACTGTGGTGGCGGTGGTCGCACCTGGTTTGGGTGACGAAGTTCAAGCCATGAAGGCTGGGTTATTGGAAGTTGCCCACATCGTTGTCGTCAACAAAGGGGATCTTCCAGGTGCGGATAACACCTTGCGGGATTTGCGAGAGTGGTGTCCGAATGTCCTGCGTATTGTGGCTACGACAGGCGAGGGAATTCTGGAGCTCGCTGGCGCGATTGCGGCGCATCAACCGTCCCGTTCTGTTCAGCATGTTGCCGTAAACGCCTCAACAGGGTCTCCAAGGGGATAAGGATAGCAATAAAGAGAATGACGAGGGTGTCCTCCGGCGGCGACAATAAAGTGAGCTGCGCTCCATAGCCGCCGGCTCTAGCAAAGCTTGGTATGGAGGACTTATGCAACATCAATTGTTGACGATTTCTCACCATGTCGCACGGATCACACTCCATAATCCGCCGGCTAACGTGCTGAATCTTTCCGTGCTCAAGGAGCTCGACCTTGTCTTGAACGAGTTGGAGGAAGACGAGTACGTCCGAGTGGTGATTGTGACGGGGACGGGACGATTTTTCTGCGCAGGAGCTGACATCAACGAACTGGCCCATCTCAATACAGTGCATGGTGGTTCGGAGTTTGCTGTTCATGGGCAGTCGCTTCTTAACCGCATTGAGCGATCAGATAAACCGGTTCTTGCCGCGATCAATGGAACTTGTGTCGGCGGTGGTCTCGAACTCGCTCTAGCCTGCCACATTCGGGTGGCGGCCGCAGGCGTCATGCTGGCGTTGCCGGAAATCAAACTCGGTCTCATTCCCGGCTTCGGAGGAACTCAACGATTGCCACGAATCGTTGGGCCTTCCAAAGCAGCCGAGATGATCTTGACGGGTGAAAGCCTATCCGCTGAGGAAGCGCTACGAATCGGTTTACTGAGTCGAGTGGTACCGCAGCATGAATTGATCACACAGGTTGAAGCCATCGCGGCTTCGATTATTATGCATGGGAAAACTGCCGTCGAAGCAGCGCTTCACGCGATCAGGGGAGGAATCGACATCCCTCTGTCGGAGGGCTTGGCCAGGGAGGCGGAATTATTCGGCAGATTATGTGTCACTCCTGACAAGCAAGAAGCCGTGCAGGCATTTTTGGAAAAGCGGCAGCCGAAATTGGCCGAAACAGAGGCATGAATACCTGAGGTGTCAAACGTGAGGGATAAAGGGATGGCTTCGATCGGAAAGGGGCAGCCGATGCTTGCCGATCGCCTCGCTCGATATTGCCGGTCTCTGCGCTACGGCGATTTACCGGATGCGGTTGTGCACGAAGTCAAACGGCGCGTGCTCGACAGCCTTGGCTGCGCACTCGGGGCATGGAATGCACCGCCCTGCCGGGTCGCCCGCCTGATTGCTCAAATCGTCAAGGTGCCGCAGGGTGCCACGCTGTGGAGTACTACTCACAAGACGCTTCCCGACCTCGCCTCTTTCGCCAACGGTGGGCTGGTCCGGTATCTCGATTTCAACGACACCTATCTTTCCAAGGAACCGGCACACCCTTCCGATAATATTCCGGCCATAGCCGCAGTCGGCGAGGCCATCCATGCTTCGGGCAAGCAGGTGATTGAAGCCATTGCGCTTGCCTATGAAATTCAGTGCCGGTTCTGCGATGCCGCAGCGCTTCGTCCACGCGGTTGGGACCATGTGACCTACGGCTCCTTTTCTTCTGCCCTCGGTGCCACCAAGCTTATGAAGCTCTCCAAGGTGCAAACGGTACAAGCCATCAATCTGGCCGGCATCGCGAATACGGCGCTGCGGCAGACGCGGGTCGGGGATTTGTCTATGTGGAAAGCCTGCGCGTTCTCAAATGCCGCACGCAACGGCGTATTTGCCGCCATGCTGGCACAGCTTGGTATGACTGGGCCATCGCCCATCTTCGAAGGTGAAAAGGGCTTCATGAAACTGGTTTCAGGACCACTGGAGCTGGCGCCATTCGCCGCAGAAGAGCGACAGGCACCCGCCTTGGGCGAGAACCAGTCCTCTCGATTCAAGATCCTGGACACCTATATCAAGCATTATCCGGTTGAGTATCACGCGCAGACTGCGGTCGAGGCGGCCGTGGCACTTCGCAATGAACTGATTGAGGCCGAAGGGGCTTGTGTCATCGATCGTGTGACGGATGTTGAGATCGGGAGTTATGACGTGGCGATCGAAATCATCGGACGCGATCCTGAAAAATGGCAGCCGACGACAAGGGAAACGGCTGACCATAGTTTCCCTTATTGCGTCGCGTCGGCATTGCTCGACGGCTGCATGACGCTCCAGTCATTCGGTCCGAAACGATTGCAAGATCCAGCCGTGCGAGATTTGATGAAGAAGATCCGTGTCGTGCAGCAGCCAGAATTTGTGGGACGCTACCCTAAGACCATGCCAACCAGGATCACGGTCAAGACGGAAGCGGGAAGAACCTATATAAGTCAGGTCGATGTGCCGGTAGGACATCCAGGCAATCCAATGTCGGATCGGGATCTAGAAGCAAAGTTTCGTCGGTTAGCCGCTGGGCGACTAAATCGAACTCGCATCGACCGGCTTATCGAATTTGTGTGGAACCTTGATTGGGTCAAGGACATTAGCGCCCTCATGCCGCTCTTGAGGATCTGAGTGCAAGGGCCAGAGACGGGGAACATGGACAAGCACTCAAAAACACAGACAAAGACATCTCACTTGCGCGAATTGTTGGCCACACGCACCCTCGCCATTCCTGGTGCGTTCAACGCGCTGATCGCGATGCAGATCGAACGGGCCAGCTACGAAATCGTGTATGTCTCAGGTGCCGCAGTCTCTGCTTGCCGTGGAGTGCCGGACATCGGCCTTCTGACGCTCAGTGATATGGCAACAGAGGCGGGAAGGATTGCCCGGTCGGTATCGATCCCGACCATCGTCGATGCCGATACAGGATATGGCGGGCCGCCGTCTGTCGCTGAAGCAGTGAGGGTGTTCGAGGAGAGTGATCTTGCCGGCATACAGATCGAAGATCAAGAAACGGCCAAGAAGTGCGGCCATCTTTCCGGGAAACGTTTGGTGCCTGTGGGCGACATGGCAGCCAAAATCGAGGCAGCTGTCCAGGCCAAAAGAGACCGCGATTTCATGATCATAGCCCGCACGGATGCCCGTAGCGTGGAGGGGCTGGAGGCAGCCGTTCAACGTGCTGCGGCTTATACTGAGGCCGGTGCAGATGCGCTCTTTCCTGAGGCTCTGGAGTCAGCCGAAGAGTTTCGAACCTTCGCCCTCGAAATCCAGAAGAGGGGAGTCACCGTTCCGTTGATCGCCAATATGACGGAGTTTGGGAAAACGCCTCTGTTGAGTGTCGCGGAATTTGAGATATTGGGGTATCGCGGGGTGCTCTTTCCTGTGACGGGGTTGCGGACGGCCTTGCAAGCCATCGATAGGCTGCTGGCTGAACTGAAGCGGTTCGGCTCTCAGAAGGACCGGCTCCATCACCTGATGACGCGACGAGAACTGTATGATCTGCTCCGGTACCAGGATTCTGGTGAGCACCGGGAAGGGAGGACCAATGAGCATGGTAATAAATGAGCCTCTCGCGACAGATACGAAAGACCGTTCTCCCTATAGCCCTGGTCTAGAGGGAGTGATCGCCGGAGAATCTGCTCTCTGTCTCGTAGATGAAGTAGAAGCCGGCCTCCTCTATCGGGGTTATCCGATCCGTGATTTGGCGGAGCACAGCACGTTTGAAGAAGTCGCCCATCTCCTGCTGTTCGGTCATCTGCCGAATCAGAAAGAGTTGACGGACTTCTCAGTACGACTCATCGAAAACGCCGTCCTTCCCCGTCCCCTTGAAATATTCCTCGGCGAAGTGCCCTCCGGCTCGCACCCAATGGACATTCTCCGAACGGGTGTTTCATTGCTGGGCATGGTTGATCCGGATGCAGCCGATCACTCGCACGATGCGAATGTTCGGAAGTCGGTCCGACTGCTGGCACAAATCCCACTGATAATCGTGACCGCGTATCGGCTTGTGAACGGCAAACCCCGGCTTCGACCGCGAGAGGATCTGAGCTTTGCGGAAAACCTCCTCTATCTCCTTACCGACCGGAGGGGGGATGATCAAGCGAAAGCCATGGCTCGCGTCCTAGACATCTCTCTCACGCTGTATGCCGAACACGAATTCAATGCATCCACGTTTGCCGCCCGGGTCACGGCCTCGACGATGACGGATCTGTATTCGGCCATTACCTCGGCAATCGGGGCGTTGAAGGGATCGCTCCATGGCGGGGCCAACGAAGCTGTGGCCGAAATGTTTCTCGATATCGGCAGCCGTGAACGGGCCGAAATATGGGTACGAGAGGCCCTCGAGAAGAAACGGCGTATCATGGGGTTCGGTCACCGCGTGCTCAAGAAAGGTGATGCTCGTTCAGTCATCATTCAACAGCACGCCGAATCGTTGAGCCGGATCTGCGGCGATCACCGGTGGTACGAAATTGCGACGGCCGTCGACCATGTTATGCAGCAGGAGAAAGGCCTCCATCCCAACCTGGATTTCTATACGGCGGTCGCCTATCTCTTGATGGGGATTCCTCGTGCTCTTTACACGCCGTTGTTCGTCTGCTCGCGCATTACCGGATGGTGTGCTCATGTCATCGAACAACAGGACCATAACCGGTTGATGAGACCCCGCGCCCTCTATACCGGGCCGTCACGGAGAGAATATGTCCCCCTTGATCGCCGTACCTGACCACATCACGCAGGCACGGAAAGTCGAAGGGCTCTGCCCTCCGCTTCCATGGAACTCGTTCGCGGACTTCTTCAAGTCCCGTGTCTATGATCGCGCCTTGGTCAACCAGACGTTTTTGACCTATTGCGACGATGATCGTGCTATCCGCTACACCTACAGCTACGCAGAATTCGGGACGGTCGTTCAACTGGCCGCAGCTTTCCTCCACGATCAGGTAGGGATTCGTCGAGGGGACCGTCTAGCGACGATTCTCTTCAATCATGACGCCACCGTTGTGCTGTACTTCGCGGCGTGGATATTGGGTGTCACGATTGTCCCCATCAACATCGAAGAGTCCACGGATAAGACACGCTATATCCTGGAGCATTCCGAAGCGTCAGCCGTCTGTTGTTGGCACAATCTCAGAGAAGAAGTGAAGGGCTTTCAACGAGAACTTCCGGCCCTACGTTATGTGATTACGCTGAATGATGAAGGCTTCGTCGAAGGCCCGAAGCATAGGACGAAAAAAGCCAAAATAGGGGCGTCCCCCTCTTCCATGGGTCAGGCATCTCACACACCTGGTCTGGATGATGAAGCGCTCATCGTCTATACATCGGGGACCACTGGTCCACCTAAAGGGGTGGTCCTCACCGTGGAAAATTTGCTCCTTGATGCCGACGCGATCACCGACTGGCATCAGTTTGGGACAGACGACCGATTGATGTGCGTGCTTCCGATTCATCATGTCAATGGGATGGTCGTTACCCTGATGACACCGTTTTATTGCAAGGGCAGCATCGTTTTGAATCGCAAATTTAAGAGCGCCACATTCTGGCGGAGGCTACACGAAGAACGGGTAACCTGTGTCAGTGTCGTCCCAACCCTGCTCGAATTTCTCCTCGACGCGAACGAAGATGTGGCTGCCTACAGGCTAGATGGATTTGGCGGATTCATCTGCGGTGCAGGTCCTCTACTCAAAGACACTGCGATGCGGTTCGAATCCCGGTTCGGCTTTCCGATTCACCACGGCTATGGCTTGTCCGAAACAACCTGTTATTCCTGTTTTTTGCCGAATGAACTCTCGCACGACGAGCATCGTCACTGGATCAGAGACTACGACTTCCCCTCTGTCGGAGTTCCCCTGCGACATAACCAAATGGCAATTCTAGACGGAGATGGGCAACTGTTGCCGCAAATGGCGAGGGGAGAAATTTGCATTCGGGGTGGGATCGTGTGCGCCGGCTACTTCAAGCGGGACGACGCCAACGATGCGGCCTTTCAATGGGGCTGGTTCCGTTCCGGAGACGAGGGGTTCTATGTCCGGGATAAGCAGGGGCGACTATTTTTCTTCATTTCGGGTCGCCTGAAGGAATTGATTATTCGAGGCGGTGTCAATATTGCTCCGCTGGAAATCGACGAGGTGTTGAGGAATCATCCTCTCGTACGATTTGCAATGGCTGTTCCGTTCGAGCATCGTTACTATGGGGAGGAGATTGCCGCCTACGTGGTGCTACGAGACGGAGTCGCTCCGCCCACGGAAGCCGAATTACTCGCTCACTGCCGTCGACGGCTCCCGTTCTCGAAATGTCCCAAGGTCTTTCTCTTTGGACAAGAAGTCCCCTACACCTCTACTGGCAAACCCAAGCGGCTGGAGTTGAAAACCTCCCTTGCTTCCACATTGGCAGCCTACCGTGATCATCAATTCAAGGAATAGTAACAGTTGTCAGTTGCTGCGCTGCGGCAAAGTCAAAGCGACGATCCGTTAGCATATCAGTGAGAACGGCCCGTTCCTCTCAACGACCTTCTCGCGGCCGTTCAAGGAGTCCATTTCAAACCGGGAGCAACCGAGTCCTACCAAAGGCTCCTCAGTGAGCGCCCGCCGGTTTGCCATACGCTCGTTGCAAATCCTTACTACTCGTCGAACGATCTGAGGAATTATCATGTTGATGTATTCCCGAAGTGGCCATGGAATTACAACGGGAAATGTCTCTTGAGGTTGGTTGCGCCGAGGTTGCAGGGTTGCGGATAGTTTGCCTTGATTTTCATTCTTCTGCCTGTGTAATGTCCTGATTTGTCGCGGTTTCCGGTGAATCACAATCGATTGGCTGTGACTTCGAACCCGTAGGTCGCAGGTTCAATTCCTGCCGGGCGCACCAGAGATCAAAGTGATAAATTATCATGTGTTTACAATGTCTTAACATTGCGGTGGTGCGAATAAGCTCGCACGTAATCTGGGTATCCCACTAAAGCAGATTCGTCTAGGCTACGAACCAAGTCTGAAAGAGGTAATCCCGTGCGGTGGTTCTTCCGATATAGAAACCAAGCACAGTCTGGAGATGTATACTGTACGCAGGAGGGGCGATCTGTCTGGACCAGGCAATGTCCTTGTTGCGGGCGAGCACTTCAGAAGGCTGATCCGATGAGCCCCTGGGTCTGTGAATGCGGATGGCGCAGCTGATCAATCGAGCAAGAGGAGGGTGGTACCATGATCCCCGTTTTGCACGACGTACGAGCCGCATTTTTCCTTGCAATCGCGCTAGCCATGCTCTTGATGATCTGTGCACTCGCTGGTCTAGGAACCGTGCTGCGACCGGTTCGTTGGGCTGAGCGAAAAGGGTATCGCTGAGCCAGGGCGTGTTTCGTAGCCTAGACTTGCAACGCGTTTGACTGGCTTCCTTCTCAACATCGAGCATTGCAATTTCTCCTTGAGTCCTTTTCTGGCTGCTGTGTGATCGGGTTTTCCTTTCTCTGTCGCCACGCCAAAAAATCAAAATCATTAGGCATCCTTCCAGTGATCCGGTAACATCCTGTTGAAGCAACAGGTTACGACATCAGTGCTATATTTTATTCGGAGAGAGAAATGGTGAGCGTCGGCCGTGCCCTTCGCTGCATCGCTGCTCCGAATCGCTGAGTCACTCAAACTGGATGACATATGGAGGAAAGAGTTATGAACAGAGTGATCGCAACGTCTGGAGTTGTGATGGCCATAGCCGTAATCGTGCTCTCGACTCAAGGGTGTAACAAGAAATGGGTCCAGTCTGACAGTGAAAGCGGATCAGGGAACGCGAGTTCGAAGTTGCCACATATTTCAGGCGGCAGTTCAAGCGGAGACTTGAGTGGGTTTTCCCGTAATCCCTCTGAAGAACGTCTTGCGCAGGACGGATATGCCACAGCTCTGAATCCATCAGGGACTGGTCCTCGCCAGCGAGCTGAGCTCACAAAGGAAGAGAAGGCTGCAGTGGACGCGGGCCTACATGACGTCTTCTTTGGTTATGACCAATGGACTTTGTCCGACGAGGGGATGGAAGCGCTCAATCACGACGCCGCGTACCTGAAGGATCATCCGGGAACAGTGTTGAAAATTGAAGGACATTGCGACGAACGAGGCACCAGTGATTACAATATGGTGTTGGGCGATAAACGCGCCAAGGCCGCTCGCAAGTACCTTACGGAAGTTGGGGTGAATTCCAAACAGGTCATCATCGTGTCGTACGGCAAAGAGCGTCCCTTCTGCTTCGATCGAGATGAGTCCTGTTACCAGCAAAATCGTCGGGATCATATGCTCCTCTCAACCCGATAGGAGGGGCTATGCGGGGAAACAGATTTTCGGTGTAGGTAATCGGGCTAGGCAAGGAGTTTGTCCTTGAAAAAACTCAGTTCTCTTTTCAGACCAGAACCTGCCAAGGAGATTCCGGCCAAGCCTCAGTCGGATGAGCGACGGATCCAACCAAGATTCACAACGCAATTTCGCAGTACCTTTTCTGGGCACAAGCAGGAGGGGCAGGGGCGAACTCTGGATATTTCTGCCGGAGGTTGTAAGATCGAAAGTGATATGAAGGTCGAGCCAGGATCAAAGTTTGAATGCAGGCTCCACGTTCCTGGCTTGGATTGGCCGCTGCGAATTGACGAAGCTACCGTGCGCTGGATCGATGGTAATAGCTTTGGGATCGCTTTTTCCCGCATTACTCCAGAAGAGTTTGCAAAGCTCAAGACCGTGCTCTCCGATCTCGAAGGGGACGAGTAGCGCTTTCTCAACCTCCATCCTCTGCAAGTTCTTCTCTCTCAACTAGGTCGCCTAAAGTTTTTTGATTCTGAAGGAACCTTCCCCTTCGTCTTGTTCTCGATGATCCCCGATGTTGCTTCGAACAAGGTTGACACGGCTACCACAACTGTCTCAAAGTACGGTCTCGGTGATCACTCAAGCTCAGATGTGTGAAGAGGCAACAGAGAAAGGAGTCAGGGGGTGGAACAGAGGTACGCAATTACCGTGAAATTCTTAGTCGATGCTGATTCTGCAGAAGATGCGGAAGAGATGGTGGAGACCGCCTGTGAAAAGGCGTCGGCGTCGTTCCCAGAAATGAGTTACGAAGGGATTGAAGACATTGAGGAGGAAGAAGACGAGTAGTGGGCTCTGTTCGGTGAAACAAACCTACTGTTTACTCGGCACATCGTACGATGGGAGAGGAGTTACCAAGGACCACAGCTGAGAAAGAAGTCGCCATTCTTGCAGGTGGCTGCTTTTGGTGTCTCGAAGCGGTCTATGACCAGGTCAGCGGTGTGGACTCAGTCGAATCCGGTTACACCGGTGGCATCGTAGACAATCCCACATACGAGGCGGTATGTGGAGGACAGACCGAGCATGCCGAGGCCGTGCGGATCACCTTTGATCCAACGGTGATTTCCTACAAAGAGCTCCTGGAGATTTTTTTTGTCATTCATGACCCCACGACGCTCAATCGACAGGGAAACGACAGAGGCACCCAATACCGTTCCGCGATCTTCTACTGCACTCCGGTACAGCGCCATACAGCAGAAGCCGTGATCAAAACTTTATCCGACGAACAATTGTACGATACACCCATCGTCACGCAAGTCGTGCCGGCCACGAGATGGTACGAGGCGGAGTCCTATCATCAGGAGTACTTTGCGCGGAATCCACTCCAAGGGTATTGCCAAGTCGTCGTCGGCCCAAAGGTGGCGAAGTTC
>CAZAKX010000010.1:0-29008 GCA_964485915.1 uncultured Nitrospira sp.
GCTCCTGCATGGCTTGGGCTTGCTTGAGGATGTTGTTCATGTTGCCGAAAGGATTTTTCATTCGCTTGCCTCCTGTTGGGCTATGGGACGAACCTCGGCCAACTCAGCGCCGAAGATCTCGAGTGCCTGTTTTACCGTTGGATTCGCTTTTGCACGTTCGAACAACACCATTCGTTGCTCTTGTTCCTTAGCGGCTCGAATTTGGGCCATGGTCGGTCCTGGGGGATGAGCCTCGTTCAGCTCGATGATGCGAATACGGACCGGATGCCCCAGATGCTGTTCACATAGCCGTGCGAGTACCAGAAGATTTTCTTCCTTTTCCAGTCTGGCTCTGGCCAGGGTCGCCTGCTTCGGAAATCCGATAGTGACGAAGCCTCCGTCCATTCCAACAAACCGACCGGCCTCGAGGAATGGTGCTATGTTTGGAAACGAAGTATTGATCTCCTCTTGGATCGATTCCCAATGTAAGGGCGGGTGTGGGTCAACAGGGGTCGTTGGCATGGTCGCTGAGGTCGCTGTCGCCGCATCAGTTTCAGGTGTGGGGACGGGGTCTGAAAGAGCAGGCCTGGAAGGGGAATTAGGTTGAGAGGCTGGCTTTGTAGCGACAGGTACATCATGCCGAGTACGGGGAGCCGCAGTTGGTGGAATTGTCTTACGCGCTTCTGAGTCACTGGCATTCTTTTGGTTTGAAGGAGACGGTGCGGTTTGCACAGGCTGGGCTGCGTGACCGTCTCGGTGGCGTAATAATCGTGTGGCTCGGATGGCTGCAGTTTCTACCACAAAACGAGGGTGAGAGCTGAAACGGAGTGAATCTTCAGCCTGAATGAAGATTGCCAATAGGTCCTGTATTTGTTCAGGGGTCAACGATTTGGCTTCTCTTGAAAGCTGGTTCAGATCTTCTTCCGCAGTTTCAATCAAACTGCGCAACTCGGTTGTGCCAGAGACGACTGCTGCCACAAGCAAATTGCGAAGGCGTTCCACCACTTCCGCGCAAAATGCCCGCAAATCATGTCCTTGGTCAAGCAAACGGGCCAGGCTGGCCAGAGCGGCTGGGCTATCTTGAGCCAAAACAGCTCTGATGAGGTCCTGCACCAGCTCTTGAGGTACGGCTCCCAAGAGTACTTCCAGGTCCGAGTGGCGGATGGCCTTACCGCCATAGGCAATGGCCTGATCGAGCAAGCTCAGGGCATCACGCATGCTTCCTTCGCTGGCCCGAGCCAGCGCGACGAAGCTTCGGTCCTCGAGTATCAACTGATCTTGAGCCGCCACATGCCGAAGCCGCTCGATGATTTCGGTCCTGGCGATGCGCCGAAAATTATAATGCTGGCATCGCGAAAGAATCGTCGCGGGGATCTTGTGAATTTCCGTAGTCGCAAAAACGAAGACGACATGCGCCGGCGGTTCTTCAAGCGTCTTTAAGAGGGCATTAAACGCCGAGTTGGAGAGCATGTGAACTTCGTCGATGATATAGACACGAAACTGACCACGAAACGGTGTGAACTTGACGTTCTCACGAATCTCCCGGACATCGTCCACGCTGGTATTGGATGCGCCGTCAATCTCGATGACGTCGACCGAGCTTCCTTGAGCGATTTCGCGGCAATTCTCGCACCTGTCGCACGGGCGACTCGTTGGTCCGCGTTCACAGTTGAGTGCCTTCGCGAGGATTCGCGCCACGGTCGTTTTCCCCACGCCGCGTGTGCCTGAAAATAGATAGGCATGCGCGATTCGCTTCGTCGAGACCGCGTTCATCAGTGTTTGGATGACATGCGGCTGACCGATCACATCATCAAATGTGCCGGGGCGATATTTCCGAGCAGAGACTTGGTAATCCAACGGTCCCTATCCCCTTCCGGTGAGAGACAATATCAGAGTGTCAGAGATGTGTGAGCCTAGATCCACGGGGAAGACCTCCTGTCCATTTCATTTATCGACATCTTTGAAAAGAGGTAGTGGGGCCAGGTGATCCTGCGGCACACAGAACTGACTGTTTACCGTTGCTTCCTTCCGGACCTGGCGGGGTTCACAGGGTTCTATTGCACAGGGCCCAGCCCCTATTCTCAAACGAGGCTCTCCAATTCAGTCCACACTCAAGATCTCTGTTCGCTCGCACGAATACGGTCCGGAAAGAAGATGCGGGCGGTACATGCCAAGTGTAGTATGGCGGAGAGGGTGGGATTCGAACCCACGGTCCCGTTGCCGGGACGCATGCTTTCCAAGCATGTCGATTCGTCCACTCTCGCACCTCTCCGCGTCGAGAAGTACAAAGGGGAGCATCTTAGCATGCGTGTGCATGACCAGCAAGGCGAACAGGGCATGCAGTCCTGTTGGTCATGGGCTCATCTTTCGAGGTGTCACATTAGAAGAACAGTGGGATGAAGTTCCCTCGGTCGTATGGGTTGACACTTACATGGGTCCAACGGTACAAAGCTATACGACATTGCCTATTTTTGCTGTCTCACTAAGGGGGTAGCTCCGCGGACGTTCTCCACCGTTGCGAGAGTGGCGGAACTGGCAGACGCGCGAGACTTAGGATCTCGTGGGTGACCGTGGGGGTTCAAGTCCCCCCTCTCGCACCATCACTTCAATCCCCGTGACTAGGAGCCCGAATCTTGACGATGAAGATGGAAGTAACAGAGTTGGGACCGATGAAACGCGCCTTGAAAATCGAGGTGCCGGCCGACGAGGTGACCCAACAATTTTCACGTGCGTATCTCGAGCTCAACCGACAGGTACAGATTCCAGGATTTCGACCAGGGAAAGCTCCCATGGCGATTCTAGAAAAGCGTTATGCTAAAACGGTCGAAGAAGATGTGATTCGAAAATTGGTCCCTGATTTCTATGATCGAGCCATCAAGGAAGCAGGAATCAGCCCAGTGGTAGTGGAAATCCCACCCTTGGATCGAGTCAAAATCAAAAAAGATTCTCCGTTCACCTTTACCGCGACTGTCGAGATTAAGCCCACAATCGAGCTTCGCAGCTATAAAGCGCCGAATCCCATTTCTCTTTCAGCCGACAAGCGAACCGTTACAGTTGAACAGGTAGATCGTGCCCTGGATGTGTTACGCGAACAACAAGCTCAATTGGATGCTGCGCCAGTGGGTACAGCGTTAGCTGAAGGAGACTATGCCATCGTCGACCTTGAAGGATTTTTAGATGGCACCCCTCTGGAAGGGACAAAGAAAGAAGGTCAGCTCCATAGGGTAGGGTCAAAAGCAGCCTTGCTGGGGATCGATATTGATGGGCACCTTATCGGAAGACGGCAAGGGGATGTTATAGAGATTCCTCAGACCTATCCTGTGAGCCATCCCGACCAGCGAGTGGCGGGAAAAGCCGTCAGGTTCCGCTTGGATGTCAAGGGGGTCAAGCAGAGGAAGCTTCCTGCGCTCGACGACGAGTTTGCCAAGGACTGTGGACCGTACGCATCACTCCAAGAATTACGAGACAAGCTTCGCGGTGAAATGGAGAAGGCTCTCAAGAAGGATATTGAAGAGTCTTACAAGGATACACTTCTCAAACGCCTGCTCGAAACCCATCATTTTGACCTACCCGACGCACTCGTCGAGCGAGAGCTTAGTACGATTGTTCGTCAAAAACTCCAATCACGGCATCGGAGTAACGTTACCGGTTCTCTCCCAGCAGTTGATGACGAAGAACGGAGGAAGATTCGCGAGGAGCATCGTGATGAAGCACATCGTCGTGTCAAGGCGGGATTGATACTCGAAGCCATCGCCGAGGAGGAAGGTTTGTCAGTCAGCCAGGAAGATCTGAACAACGAAGTGACTCGATTAGCCACGGAACTGAGGGTTCCAACGGCTGATCTCATAAAGATGATTCAGGCAGGTGGCCAGGATGCCATCGATGAATTACGAGCACGGATCTTGGCCGACAAAGCGTTGGATGTTGTTTACCGCCAAGCGGTCATTCAAGGATAATTCGGCCGTTCGTCGCGCACCTGGCCTCACGTGGCAGGGGCTTCTAGAAGAAAGGAACTGAGGAATATGTTGGTCCCGATCGTCGTTGAACAAACCAATCGAGGCGAACGTGCCTATGATATCTACTCACGCCTCCTCAAGGATCGCATCATTTTCCTGGGTGCCCCGATTGACGATGTGTTTGCCAACTTGGTGATCGCGCAACTGCTTTTTCTCGAAGCGGAAGATCCTGAGAAAGATATCAATCTCTATGTCAATTCTCCCGGGGGCAGTGTGACAGCCGGATTAGGCATCTATGACACGATGCAGTATGTGAAACCTCCGATCAACACCATTTGCCTCGGTCAGGCCGCGAGTATGGGTGCGCTCCTCTTGACCGCCGGAACAAAAGGCAAACGCTTTGCTTTGCCGAATGCCCGAGTGATGATCCATCAGCCGTTAGGTGGATTCCAGGGTCAGGCAACGGAGATCGACATCCATGCTCGAGAAATACTAAAGATTCGTGAACGTCTCAATGAGATTATGGCCAAGCACACGGGACAACCTATCGAGAAGATTGCTCATGATACTGAGCGAGACTACTTCATGTCCGGTGAGGAAGCAAAGCGATACGGGCTTATCGACGAGGTCATCACACGACCTTCAAAATTTATGAAAGCAGTGGAATCACACGACGGAGCAAAGGACGGGGCCAAAGGCAAGTAACACGGGAGGATCCATGGCCAAGCAGGAAAAGATGGACCGACATTTACGATGTTCTTTCTGTGGGAAGAGCCGTGATGAAGTGCGAAAACTGATTGCCGGACCAACCGTCTATATCTGCGACGAGTGCGTCAATCTTTGCAATGACATCATTGCCGAGGACTGGGAAGAAGCTAAAGAAGAGATTTCCTCGAAGCTCAAGAAGCCAGCAGAAATTAAGCATCACCTCGATCAGTATGTCATCGGACAGGAGCGTGCGAAGCGCATCTTGTCCGTGGCCGTTCATAATCACTACAAGCGGATCTCTTCAAAGGAAAAAGAGGTTGATGATATCGAACTCCAGAAGGGCAACATCCTGATGGTGGGTCCCACCGGGACAGGGAAAACCCTCCTGGCCCAAACTCTGGCCAAATATTTGGACGTCCCGTTCACTCTGGCCGATGCTACGACGCTTACCGAGGCCGGTTATGTGGGTGAAGATGTCGAGAATATCATTCTGAAGCTCCTGCAAGCTTCGGACTACGATGTTGAACGGGCCGAGCGTGGGATCGTATACATCGATGAAATCGATAAAATCAGCCGGAAGAGTGACAGCCCATCGATAACTCGGGATGTGTCCGGTGAAGGTGTGCAGCAAGCCCTCTTGAAGTTGATTGAGGGCACAATTGCGAATGTCCCTCCGCAAGGAGGGAGAAAGCATCCGCATCAAGAGTTCATTCAAGTGAACACGAGCAACATCCTGTTTATCTGTGGTGGGGCCTTTGTTGGTCTGGAGCAAATCATCGAGCAGCGTCTGAATCAAAAGGCGATGGGATTTGGAGCAGAAATTCGTGGCAAGAGCGACATTCGCTTGGGCGATTTGCTCGCCAAGGTGCAACCTGAAGATTTCTTGAAGTTCGGTCTGATTCCTGAATTTGTCGGACGGTTGCCCGTTGTGGCTACGTTAGAAGAACTTGACGATCGTGCCCTTATCCGTATCCTGACAGAGCCGCGCAACGCCTTAACGAAACAGTATGAAAAGTTGCTGTCGTTTGAAAAGGTCAAGCTGCGGTTCACGGAGGGGGCGCTGGGGGCTGTTGCACGAAAAGCGTATTCCCAGAAGACGGGTGCCCGGGGGCTTCGGGCGATCTTGGAAGAGGTGATGCTCGACGTCATGTATGATGCCCCTTCCCAGAAACAGATCATTGAGGTAGTAATTACAGAGGATGCGATCCAGGGGAAAAATCCTCCGATTCGTATCTTTGAACAGGACAAGGACGCTAAGACCGCGTAAAGACTAAGAAAAAAGAAATAGAGTGGTTGCCCGTCCAGACTTTTCTGAACGGTCTAGTTGGTCAATACTCCTGTACCTACGCCTTCTTGCTTCGCTCCCCACAGTACCTTCATCGGTATCTCGACAAGCTGAATCGCTGCGCTATACTTTCCACGTGTGCAGTCACTGGATGGAGGGTTTGTGAAGTACCCCGTTTCTTTAAGTCTCCGCCATAAAGGCAAGATCCTTGAGCTTGATGCAACTCGTGAAATGGTTGTCTTGTCGGGGGTTAATGGGGAGGCAATCGGAGGATTATCGTGGGACTTTGTCATCGACCAGATTCTTGCCTACCACAAGGTTTCTGTTCAAAAAGAGATCCGCTCCGAGCCACGCATCTCCCTGGCATTTCGGGTGCGATACAACACCCCTGAAGGGATGCGGTTTGAAAGTCGCGCAGGAGGTATCGGGGGAGGCGGGCTCTTTATCGAAAGCCAATCTCCTCTTCCTGTAGGGACCAAGCTCGCCATGGAATTCTCCCTTCCGGAAAAGTCCGAAGAATGGCTTCCAGCTAAAGGGAGTGTCGCGTGGGTTTGCCCCAAGGCCGATCAATATACGTTCAGCCCTGGAATGGGAATCCGATTCACAGAAATTTCCGAAGAGATTCGGGATCGAATTCATGAATTAGTGAACATGACCCAGAACATGAGCCAAGCGGCCTAGCTTCACCCCTCATGTAGCGTAATTGGAAGAGCATCGGGTTTATGAAACTCCCTGTTGTTTCCACTGCAGGTCATCAAGGTAAGTCTCTCGTCATCGATTTTGACCAAGAAACGATCAACATCCACGACGCCTCAGGTCACCTGTTGGGTGCTGTGTCATGGGGTGCGGTCATCGAGCGTGTGCTTATCAGCGGTGAAGATGCTCGATTTGCCCATTGCCGTACCCAACCGCGTGCGCCTCTTGCCCTCAAGGTTCGTTACACGACACCAGAAGGAAAGCAGTTCGATAGTCTTACAGGAGGCATCGGTGGAGGCGGGCTCTTTATTGAAAGCGGTGCTCCCTTGAAACCAGGCACTGAGTTGACGGTTGAATTCGCCATTCCAGATAAACCCTTGGAAAAACTCAAAGCGAAAGCAAAGGTCGCTTGGGTCCGCAGCAAACCTGAGCGATACCTCCTGTTTCCTGGGATGGGTGTTCAATTCATCGAGTTGGATAAGAAGATCCAGGAAGAACTGGTCGGGCTGGTCGAGGCTCTGAATCGAAACCGAAACCCATCCTGAAGCCATTTAGATCCTCTCTTCGACTCAATCACCATCGATCTATCTTTACCATTCAAAATGGGCGCTGAATCGTGCAAGCGTCTAGAATCTACTCAGGGCTTGCGCGGCGGCTCGCTGTACCGACATATCGGCATCCTGCAGAAGCATTGTCAATTTGAAACGTGTTTCAGAGTCCAATCCGGATAGCCAGCCCAAGCTCCGGGCGGCAGCTTCACGCACGGCTGGTTCCGAATCATCGAGCTTTGCCAGAAGAAACGGCTTCGATTTCAAATCTCCAATCTTCCCCAAAGCCTCCGCTGCGTTACGACGAACGAACGTATCGCGGTCATCTAGCAACGTGATCAGGAGGTCAACTGCCGTTTGTCGATCCGGTGAAGGGCTATCCTGGTAGCAACCAACTGTCAGAGAGAAGCAAATGAGCAATGGGGATGTGCAGAGGAACCATTTGGTTCGGCAAGCATGTGACAACAATATGGAGAACTGCGAAATGAGGATCACGAGGATTTTAGGGACTCGTCCTGTACTGGCAGCGGTTCCTTCGCCGCTTCGATAGATTGCTGGATTTCTTTTTGGGCCGCATCAATTTCGGCCTGAATGGTCTGCACCTGCGGGTCCACGCTATTTCGGACATCGGTCACCGCCTGCCGAAACGTTCGTACGACTTCCCCAAGGCCTTCCCCTAGATGTTGCAGATCGTCGGGCGACATTCCTGCAGCTGCTTGTGCCTTCGCTTTGAGCGCAGCTTGTTGTGCCTGTACGCGGGCGACAGCATCTTTATTGACGATCGCTGAAGGGCGTTTCGCGGTGGCTTTCGCGCGGGACGTGGCCGGCAACGGAGGGTATGAGGCACGAATTGCCGGAAGAGGAGATGCGGCCCGCTCTTCCATCGAAAGAACAGGACTTGCGGAAGACGTAGGAACTGGAGTGGTCGAGGGTTGCGGAGTGTGGGGGGCGGTATTGTAAAGCAACGAAGCCGTGGTGCCAGGCGTCAGCTCTGGCCCTGGAACGTAGGGGACATTTGCTTTGGTCAGGGTGGAGGATGACTGAACAGCGGAGGGTGCCCCAGTTGTTGCCATTGGAGGAGCTTCAACTAATCGTGGGTGTTCAGTTTCCTGTTGGGTCTGACTCGGTGTGGATTGGGGGGAGTCGTTGACCTCTTTCCGAAACCCTTTCAAGGCTTTACCGACGCCTTCCCCGATTTGTGGCAGCCGGCCGGCGCCAAAAATGATCAAGATAATGATGAGGATGACAATGAGCTCAGAGAAGCCCATGGTTCCGAACATCTGTGGCCTCGTACGGAGAACCTGTAAACCAGAAGGATTTGAGTTTAATCTAGCTGCTGTAAAGAGACAGTGTCAAGGAAGTGGAACGCGCAGATGTACCGGATGCTAGAGAAGAGGCACGATCTCGGTCTGAAGTGGTAAGCCATATACCACGGCCTCTCGATCCGAGACATACACATCGAGCTCACTCCTTATTCCGAATTCTCCCGGAAGGTAGATGCCGGGTTCTATCGAAAAACAGGTGCGCGGCATGAGTCGGCGATTGTCTTGCGTTTCCAGGTTGTCGATATTGGCTCCATTGCCGTGGACGTCCTCACCGATAGAGTGGCCTGTTCGATGGATGAAGAAGTCACCGTAGCCGGTCTCACAAATGGTGTTTCGGCAGATATCATCGACTTCCCATCCGCAGGGAAATTGCCCTGCCAGCACCTTCTCCTGGACAAACGAGAGAGCTGCATCGCGCCCGCGGCGCACAGAATCAAAAATCGCCCGGTGCCTAGACGGCACGTGCTTCCCGCTGTAGCCTGTCCACGTGATGTCGCCGTAAACAGACCCCGGAAGGGTCTGCTTCGCCCATAGATCGATCAGAACCAAGTTGTCACGAGTGATCAGGGAGGATCCGGATCCGCTAGGGCTGTAATGGGGATCGGCGCTGTGAGCGTCCACGGCGGCAATCGGAGGGCTGGATGTCGTCAAACCTGCGTCGCGGATGCGCGAGAGGATGAATTGTTGCAGGTCGTATTCTGTCAACGGACGATCGTGAACAAGACAAGAGGCTATATGAGAAAAGGCGTCATCGACGATGCTTCTGAGTGTGACGACAGCGTATTGATGGAATTCCAGTTGTTGATCCGTCCAAACCGCCTCAAATCGCTGCACGAGATCGGCTGAGGTGACTATGTCCAGTCCAAAGCTTCGAATCAACTCGACGGTACCGGCGTCGACCCGTGACAGATATGGGACCGCGTTGAACGGTGAATACTGCATGGCAATTTGTCGTCGATCTCGTAAGAGGGAAGCCAAGAGCATCCGTTGCTGCTCCCATGAGACATATTCCTGAACCTGACCGGGTAGCTCATCCAGTATGTGTGGTTCAATCTTGTGAAGAAGTTTGACAGGGTCTCCGGTTGTCGGTACCCAATAGTACCAGCGACGAGTGACGTGCCGAGTCGGGTCAAGCAGCAGCACGCGATAGGCGAGTGGGTCACTGCCCCGAAAATCATAGAACAGCCATCCGTCGACCGTCGGCAGCTCTCGAAGGGCCTCTTGAATGGCGAGGATCCTGCTATGATGCGCACTGCTCTTCATGGAGTGGCATCTTATCCTTGGGGGTTGAAAGGCGTCAATCAATCGACTGACTCCGTATGGATCATGGTACAATGACCATTCATGATGTCAGAAGCAACGCGAGACGTCCCCGCCTTTCGAGTCACATTGTTCTTCGGGCCCGAGCCGGTCGAGGGCAACGCCGATGCGGTGGTCTGTGTGTTCAACGTCAAAAAACGGAGTTGGAAGGCAGGCATTCAGGTCGCTGTCGAGATTGGCACGAGTCAGCTGACGGCACTTCGAAGGACCATGGCATTGAATGATCGGCTCACGGCAAGTTTGAAGGCGGTCGACCTACATGAGGTCTCACACTATCAAGAGCGTGTGGTAGATGTCTTCGCACAAGCCCTCTGTCGGTGCAAGCTGGATTTGCGATTGCGATCTGGTCTTGCTCAAGAGAATCAACGAATGGAAGCCGATGAATTGATGGATGAATTGCACGAGGAAGTCTGCGCCCGTACCGAGGAAATTCTCGTTTCCATCTTAAGCGAGCTGGATCTGATCCCAAGTTGCCCGTCATCATCACCTTGATGTGCAAATCAGCCAAAGGGCTTGCAATCACATCCCAATTTGTTATAACGCATGTGGGTGTCACCGCATGATTGTGCATGTAGTGACTCAGTTTATGGATTTGAGAGGAAGGAGGGGCATCACGTGAGACTTGCGATGGTGATTCTTGTCGTTGTCATGACCTATTGTTCAATGCTCGTAGCCCCAGCATGGAGTCAGTCCTCGTCCGTCGACCAACAGCAAGGGACGGCGACCGGAGCCGGCATGGGAGCAGCTTCTGCGGCCGCCACCATATTGTACTTTCCCTTTAAGGCTGCCTTTGCCATCGGTGGTGGGCTTGTGGGTGGCCTCGCTTACGTTTTTTCAGGTTTCAGCGAACCAACGGCGATGAATATCTGGGTGCCCAGCGTGTACGGCACCTATCTCATTACTCCCGAGCACTTGACCGGTGATAGACCGGTTCGCTTCCTCGGTGTTGCCGCTGAACATGAGGGGATGTCAGGGACACCGTCTTCACCGCACGAACCCGTGCAATGATATGAAGCCTGTCATCGGCGTGACACCAGACTTCCATGCTGGTGACAGGAAGGATATGGGCGGGCCGGAACCCACCTACTTCCTACGGGCCCGGTACATTCGGGCCATCGAAGAGCTCGGTGGCATTCCTCTGATCCTACCCCTCGTAGCTCATCCTGTTGCTCGACGACGGCTTCTTGATGGCGTTGATGGACTTCTGCTCACAGGGAGCGGGCCGGACCTTTCGCCAAGGCTCTATGGTGAGAGGAAGCGCTACAAGTTTCCGATAGTCAACGAGCGTCGCGCCGATTTCGAACTGGAGGTGGTGCGCCAGGCCAGGATGCGGGATCTTCCACTCTTGGGAATCTGCGGAGGAATGCAGACAGTGAACGTCGCGTGCGGGGGGAGCCTCTTTCAGGATATTCCCGCACAAGTCCCGAGCGCGATCGACCATCGTCAGAAGACGAAGGCGATCCATACCGCTCATGCGGTCACGATCGCACCCAAGAGCCTGCTGAGAAGGGTGATCGGAAATGACACCCTCATGGTGAATAGCTCCCATCATCAATCGGTCAAGAAAGTTGCGCCATCACTCATCGCCAGCGCCCTTGCGCCGGATGGGATCGTCGAGGCGATCGAGTCGTCTGCCCATCGATTCATGCTTGCAGTTCAATGGCATCCCGAATTCTTATTCGAGGGACATCTTGCTCATCGCCGGTTATTTGAAGCCCTCTTACGGGTGGCTCGTCGGACTCGCGCATGAGCGGCGTCGACCACTTCACGCTATCATCACCAATCTGTATTACCATTCCCGTGCCGTTTATTAACCGGATGAAGATCTTCCGGCTATTGATTCGGTCAGATCGAACTCTCACATCTTGGGCCTGGAAGCGACCGTGAGCAATCCACTATTTCGGACGAAATCCATTGATCAAATTCTCGCGGATGCCGACCGCCCAGAGCACCGGCTCAAAAAAACGCTGACGGCCTGGGACCTGACCGCGCTTGGAATCGGTGCGATTATCGGGACCGGCATCTTTGTTCTGGTCGGTACGGCCATAGTCGGTGACTCGCTCCGTCCAGGCGCGGGGCCTGGGATTGTGTTGTCCTTCGTCCTGTCCGGCTTCACGTGCGCCTTAGCTGCCCTCTGCTATGCCGAATTCTCAGCGATGATCCCGGTCGCCGGGTCGGCCTATACCTTTTCCTATGCCACGCTTGGGGAATTTCTCGCTTGGCTGACGGGGTGGAATCTGATCCTGGAATATGGTGTGGCTTGCGTCGCAGTCGCGATCGGCTGGTCCGGTTACTTCAACAACTTGCTCAAGCTCGCAGGTCTGGAATTGCCGTATTGGGCGACCAACCCGCCGCATTGGGCTGGAGGGCCTGAAGGGAGCATCGCGAATTTCCCCGCTGCGATCATCGTGTTGTTGGTCACTGCCGTCCTCGTCATAGGAATTAAGGAAAGTGCTCGCGCCGCCGGCATGATCGTCATCTTGAAACTCGGAGTGATCCTGTTCTTTATTGCCGTCGGGGCTCCTGCGGTAAGTGTCGAGAATTGGACCCCCTTCATGCCGAATGGGTTTGAGGGAGTTCGCGCCGCCGCCGCGATTATCTTTTTTGCATACATAGGTTTCGACGCCGTGTCGACTGCCGCCGAGGAGGCTCGAAATCCCCAGCGAGATGTTCCATTAGGAATCCTGGGTTCATTGGCGGTGTGCACGGTGCTCTATATCTCTGTCGCCGCCGTCCTGACCGGCTTGGTCCCTGCAAGCCAAATAGACATTCATGCTCCGGTCGCCGAAGCGCTGAGTCTTGTCGGGTTTAAATGGGGCGCTGCTATTGTGGCGATTGGGGCCGTGGCAGGCATTACGGGCGTGCTGGTCGTCATGATGCTCGGACAAATCCGAGTGTTCTTTGCGATGTCACGTGACCAACTTGTGAGTCCAGGGTTATCCAAAGTTCATCCGACATTCGGGACCCCGCATCGTGCGACTATTCTGACAGGGGTGGCTGTCGCAGTCTTGGCCGCCTTATTTCAAATCGGGGAAGCGGCCGATATGACCAACATCGGCACATTTTTCGCCTTTGTATTGGTCAGTTTCGGTGTCATGGTGCTTCGATACACGAAGCCCGATCAAGCTCGTCCCTTTCGGCTTCCGTTTATGCCTCTTGTCCCGATCTTGAGCATAGCCGCGTGTCTCTACCTTATGGCTGGATTGCCGCAGGCGACATGGATCCGCTTTGCGGTCTGGACTGTCATCGGCATTCTCGTCTACGTGGGCTATAGTATGAAACACAGCAGATTAGCTGTCCAGGCTGTCAACCGAGATTCAATAAAAGGGTGAGTTGTGCATCGGCTTCCTGAGAGGAGGCTAGGCTGGCTTTCCGGACGGCTGTGTCGAAGAAGTAGGAGCTGTAGTAGTCGCGTCTGCAACGGGGGGTGTAGTTGCCACCTCCGTTGTTGCAGCGGGAGTCGGTGGGGCTGGAGCGGCAGATGCCGGCACAGCTGCGGGTGCAGGCGGAGTAGCAGGCTTTGGCGGGGGTGCCGCTGGCTTTGGTGGAGCAGGTTTTTCGGGCTTAATCCCTTTTTCCCACGCAGGGCCCGAATACATGGTTGTCGTTAAGCCATTGGTTTTCCATTTTTCTTCAAAATCAGCAGCGGCTTTGTTGGGTGTTTCGCCGATTCCCATGACATCGTTCCAAGGGTAGACCTTAGGCCCAATCTGACATTCGGATTCCGTACGTCGCAAATATAATGCGATGGGATTACCCCTATAGGGTCCAAGAAAGATATGGACGGATCCGACGTACTCGAGCAATGAGGCCATAAGGCCCTCCCAAGGAATGCTCATGATGCCATAAGAGGTAACAAAGGGGCAAGCTGCTAGAGACCTAACCGTTGTTACGGTATGGGTTGATCCTACGAGTTTGATCTCAGGTTTTGTGAACGAAAAAGAGACAGGTGATCAGACGTCCGTGTTCCCGACTCGTTCTCGAGCTTGGTGGATGGAACGCAAGAGAGTCCGATGGCTTCGGCAGCCGACGATGAGTTTCGCATCAGAAATCGTCACCGGTCGATAGGAACGCAAGAACCGCTCTTTTAATCGTCGGATCCGGGCGAAGGATTGTGCCAGTCGTCCTTCAGAAAGATCACCGGATGTCGCGGCCTTCTCAACAGCGTGAAAGGCGGCGACGATTCTGTTACGATCTTTGCAGATCAATGGCATGTCGCAGCCGGCCTGGATGGCCTGCACGCTGGCATCTCCGATGCCATAATGATCGATAATGGCATGCATCTCGAGATCGTCCGTCAGGACGACACTGTCGTAATATAACTCCTCACGAAGAAATCTCCCGATGATCATTGGAGAGAGCGTCGCCGGACGGATCTCGTCCAAAGCCCGATAGACGACATGGGCGGTCATCAATGTGGCCACACCGTTCGCAACCGCGTGTCGAAAAGGAGGAAACTCAATGTGTTCGAGCCTCGCACGATCCGCCGTCACGATAGGCAATTCTTTATGCGAGTCCGAGTTGGTGTCACCGTGTCCAGGAAAGTGTTTCCCACAGGCTACGACACCATTGTCCTGAAGTCCCCCCACAGTGGCCAATCCCAGTTCAGATACCATATGAGGGTCTGCGCCGAATGCCCGGTCGCCGATCACCGGATTCAAGGGGTTGCTGTTTACATCCAGCACAGGAGACATATTCATATTGATGCCGACAGCTTTGAGCTCTTTCGCGGTCGTGGCTGCCGCCGCATAGGCTAATTCCGAAGAATGGCATCGCCCCAGAACCTCACACGGTGGGAAAATGGTGAACTCTTTGGGTAACCGTGAGACACGGCCGCCTTCTTGATCGATCGAGATCAGGAGCGGGATGTGCGGACTGCAATGCTGAAGCTCGTTCGTTAAGGCAACGATTTGTTCAGCGGATTCGAGGTTCCTGGCGAAGAGGATGACTCCACCAGGCTTATATTCCCTGATAAACGAGGCCAGATCTGACGAAACAGTGGTCCCGTCGAACCCTACCATAAAAAGCTGGCCGATCTGGTCGCGAGAGAACATCATGCCTTTAGTAGTGAGCGATTGACGAGGAATTGGATCAACAGTCTAGTCCCAATGCCGGTCGGTCCCTTGGGGATATATGCTCGTTCCCTCTCGCTCCAGTCCGTGCTCGCGATGTCCAGATGTACCCATGGGCAATCGCCGACAAATTTGCTGAGGAACAGCGCAGCCGTGATCATGCCACCCCCGCGTCCGCCGATATTGCGCATGTCCGCCACATCGCTGCGTAATTGTTCGAAATAGTCTTCCCACAGCGGCATCTCCCAAACACGCTCCCCTGCCCGAAGACCTGCCTGACGAATCGCTTCTTTCAATTTTGTATCAGTGCCAAACATCCCGATGGCGAATTGGCCCAACGCGACGACACAGGCCCCTGTCAGCGTGGCGATGTCGATAAGGGCAGCCGGCTTGAATCGGGTGGCATAGGCAAGACCGTCGGACAAGATCAGACGACCTTCGGCGTCGGTGTTTTGAACCTCCACCGTTTTGCCGGAGAGCGTCTTGACGACGTCACCGGGTCTCATCGCCCGACCCCCGGGCATGTTCTCGGCGACGGGAAGAATACTGATCAGATTCAATGGGAGTTTCAAACGGGCGGCCGCACGTATGGTGGCCAGCACCTCTGCCCCGCCGGTCATATCAGCCTTCATCTGCTCCATGTTCTCCGACGGTTTGAGTGAGATGCCTCCAGTGTCGAAGGTGATGGTCTTTCCGACAAGGACCACCGGCTGTTCGTCTTTCTTCTTGGCTCCGTGGTACTGGAGAATAATGAACTTCGGCGGCTCGTGACTGCCTTTGGCGACTCCCAGCAACGCACCCATGCCGAGAACTTCCATGTCTTTCTGTTCGAGGATTTTCAGGTTGATGCCGGTCTCCTTCGCGACGGCCCTTGCTTCGTGAGCAACCCTCGTCGGAGTCATCACATTGGATGGATGGTTGGACAGATCTCTGACAAACACCGTGGCCTCGGCAGTAGCGACGCCACGGCGAATGCCTTCCGAGATCTGACCCAGTTCACTTGTGTGTGGGGTCAAGACCGTCAGTGCCGTCAAGTCTTTACTCGTCGAAGCATCGCTGCGGTACGAGGTGAATTGATAGCTCCCCAAGATGGCTCCCTCAGCCATCGCCTGTGCCACATCCAGTGGTGAACAGTCACGGGGAGTGAAGCCCGGAAGGGCGACCGAAAAAGCGCGGGACTTCGCGCTGCGTACCCGTTTCACGGCATGGCCCATGGCCTGCCGGATTTGATCAAGACTCAAGGTGGTCTTCTTACCGAGCCCCACAAGAATCAGCCGTTTCGCGGGAACTTTGCCGTGCGTATGAAAGAGCAGGACTTCGTTAGCCTTTCCCTCGAATTCCTTCGAGTGGAGGAGTTCGCGGAGCGCCCCACCGAGAGGTCGGTCCAGCAACACTGCGTCTTCTTTCGAGAGTCCCTCACCCTCACAATGCAGGAGGACAAGTGCATCCGCGATTTCCGTATTCACTCGCCCCTGTTTGGGCTTGATCCGCATGATGTTCATTCAGTTCTCCTTATGATGCGTCAATCAACAACCGACATCTGGCACTCGCAGCTGGTGACCCTCACACTCCCCGCATGTCGGGTGCCCAGATGTACTTATGCATTTGCAATTGAAGACGGACCGGCAGTCGATCTGCCAATATCCATTCTGCCAGGTCACGAGGATCCAAAGTATTGAACACCGGACTAAAAAGGACTGAACAGCGCTCGGTCAACCGGAAGCGATCCAGTACGCTTTTCGCCCAGTCGTAGTCGATCCGGTCTTGGATGACGAATTTTGCTTCGTCCTTCGGCCTCAGGCGTTCGACATTAGGCCAGTGCATTCGATCCGTCATGCCGCTTCCCGGACACTTGACGTCCAAGATTATGTGAACCGAAGGATCGACCAGAGCGGTATCCACTGCTCCGCTCGTTTCAAGAAGGACCGTGAATCCTTCCTGGCACAAGCGGCGGAGTAAGATGTCGGTATCCGTCCGGGCTAACGGCTCACCCCCCGTAACCTCCACCAACGGACAACCGTAGGATCGTATCTTTCCAAGAATATCATCGAGGGAATACTCCGATCCCCCGAAGAAGGCATATTCCGTATCACACCAGGTACAGCGGAGTGGGCAGCCGGTCAGCCGCACAAATACGCAGGGCATCCCGACAAAGGTCGATTCACCCTGCACGCTGTGAAAAATTTCCGTCACGCGCATAAGAAAGGCGCCATGCTCACAGGTGTGTTGGTCGGATGTTCAGCTGAGGAAATAGTATGCCCTGGCCCCGACCGACGCTCATTGCCATTTGACAACCGGCCAGCTCTTGCGTCGGGCGATGGAGGCCATTCCACGAATGGGATTCACCACGGTCGGGTGACCCACGGCCCGCAGCAAGTCCAGATCACCAGGACTGTCTCCGTAAGCATAGCATTGAGATAGATCCAACGTCAGGTCATGGGTCAACCGCTCGATCAGTTGGCGTTTCCCTTGTCCGTACGGGAGCGGAGGTATAAGAAAACCGGTATAGAGGCCGTTCATCTGCTCCAACCGACTGGCAAAGCATCGATCGGCGCGAAGAGCATCTGCGACGGGAGCGACCAAGAAATCGATGGACCCAGTCACGAAAATGATGGCATGGCCGGCTTGTCGATGCTCTTCAAGCTTCCGCATGGCGGAGGCTGAGACACGAGGACATAATTCCTCGCGACAGAATTCTTCGCCCAACGGTTGGATCACTTGCGAAGGTTTGCCGGCGAGGTACAGCTTGCGCGATCGGAGCGGGTGCAGAGAGAGAGGTGGAACATGTCGCAGCAGCCAAGACACACTCTCTCGCGCTTCAGGCCAACCGACGATACCACGTCGCCACAGCCAGCGGAAAAATCGCACTTCGCTCGCTTCGCCGGGCAGAATGGTATTGTCGATGTCGAAGAATGCAGCAATAGAGGAGGAGAGCCCCCGTTGATCCGTCCGTATCATGGAAGAACAACCCAGGCACAAAAAATTAGGTGCCGATTCTACCGGAGGTTCGGTTGATTGACAACAATTTTACCCTACTTCTATAATGCGCACTCCCTCAGGCGTCGATCGTGGTTCGGAAAGTGCGTCTCGTGAACCGCTGTCCGCGACGAATTCCGACGAACGACGTTTCACGAGTGACGCGTCACGCTTTGTGCCGAAGTGGTGGAATGGCAGACACGCACGTTTGAGGGGCGTGTGGCGAAAGCCGTGCGGGTTCAAGTCCCGCCTTCGGCACCATCGTTTTGACCTCCAGGCGGAAGCCCCCCGCTAACCCAGTTCATCGTTATTTGGATCTAGACTTTCGGCCCTATCCCATAGGACACTGGTCCCGCTTTGTGCCTAATCTTCACGCGCCTGAGGGATACGTGATGAGATCGCCTCATCCCAAGCTGCCTCCTGCCCTCTTATCGCGGCTAGATTCATTCACTTGTGCGACCTCAACTTTTCTTCGATCCGCTGCCCCTATCACTCTGCAAGGAGTCTCAGATGATCTCTACCTGTAACCTTTCTGTGTTGGATCTGCTGCGCAAGCGGGTCGCAGATCTCGAGCGTGAACTAGCCGAACGGGATAGTGTGTTGCACGAACGCACTCGGCACCTCCGTGTTGCTCAGTCGCTGGCGCATTTGGGTAGCTGGGATTGGGAAATCGAAAGCGGCGAGGTTCGATGTTCGAATGAGTTATACCGCATCTTCGGCCGTGATCCTGGACTGCACCCCATGACCTTTGAGATGTTTGTCTCGGCACTTCTCTCGGATGATCACGACCGGGTCGTCACTGCAATCAATGATGCTCTAGGCGGAAAGGCGCCGTTGGATCTGGAGTACAAAATCGTTCGTCCGAACGGCGACGTGCGGACGATTCATTGCTGCGGCGAGGTCCTGCGCGACGACAATGGAACACCGCGTCGCATGTCCGGGTCTGTTCAGGACATCACCGAACGGAAACGGATGGAGGAGTCGGTGCGAGAGAGTGAAGACCGGTACCGAACGTTGGTCGAACTATCACCCTCCGGGGTTTTCGTCTTCTGTGAAGGCCGGACCGTGTATGTCAACCACAGAGGAGCCATTCTCATGGGAGCGAATGACCCCCATGAAATTCTCGAGCGACCGATGTTCGAGTTTATCCATCCAGATTTTCACCAAGAGGTCCGTGAGAACGTGGAACGCTTACTTGTCGGGAGAGCGTCCGTCCATAGCGCGGAACGGATCTATCTCAAAAAAGACGGAACACCGGTTCCGGTTCAGGTTGAGGCTGCTCGGATCACGTGGAACGGCATACCCGCCATCCTGGGTCTTGTGTCCGATGTCACTGAACGTAAGCAGACCGAGGAGGCCCTGCGTGCAAGCGAGGAGCGGTTTGCGAAGGCGTTCAAGACGAGCCCCCATCCCATTGTCATCAGCGAGGTCGAAACTGGTCGGCTGGTGGATGTCAATGATGCCGCACATCAGCTGTTGGGCTATAGCAGGGAAGAAGTTGAGGGATCTGCCACGTTGCTGGAGATGGGAATTTTGTGCTCTGTGGAGGAATGGACACGGTTTGTTGATGTATTGAAGCGGAAGGGATCGGTCCGCAACATGGAAGTGACGCTGCGGAGCAAAAACGGCGATCTACGCCAGATCCTCCTGTCCTCGGAACTGATCGAGTTAAATGGCAGGCAATGTAGTGTGACGGTCGGGAATGATATCACCGATCGAAAGCGGGCTGAAGACGAGTTACGTCGATCTCATACCTTCTTGCGACAGGTGATCGATAGCGATCCGAATTTTATCTTCGCCAAGGATCGGGAAGGGCGGTTTACGATGGTCAACAAGGCAGTCGCAGATTGTTACGGAAGTACGGTGGAGAACCTCATCAGCCAGTCCGACGCTGATTTTAACCCTAACGTGGAGGAGGTAGAATTCAGCCGTCAGAAGGATCTCCAGGCCATGAATTCTCTACAGGAATGTTTTGTCGCTGAGGAAAAGATCACAGATTGGTCTGGAAAGACGCGCTGGTTGCAGACGATCAGGCGGCCGATTGCCGATGACCAGGGACGGGCCCAGATGGTACTCGGCGCGGCGACCGATATTACGGAGCGCAAACAGATGGAAGAGATGCTCTTACAACGGGAACGAGATTTGAGCGCCGCCCTTCAGGAGCGGGAACGGATCAGTCAGGACCTCCATGATGGCATTCTCCAATCTCTCTATGCGGCTGGGCTCGGGTTGGAGACATGTAAGCTACTGATCGCACGACAACCGGAACGCATCACTGACGACCTTGTCAGGACACTGGATCAGTCAATTGGGCAACTCAATTACGTGATGGGAGAGGTGCGAAATTTTATTATGGGTCTCGAGTCTCACCTCATGCAAGGTGGTGACATCTCGACGGCCTTACGGACCATGGTCCAAACCATGTGCGGGTCATCCTCGGCCACATGTCGCGTGCGGATCGACGACGAGGCTGGGCGGTATATCTCAACCGAATCGGCGCTCCATCTCATTAATATCGTGCGGGAAGGGTTGAGTAATGCCCTCCGTCACAGCCGTGCCGCACGCATTACTGTGTCATTGGGACCGCTCATCGGGTCCATCCGTCTGACCATTATCGACAACGGCGTCGGCTTCAATCCAAAGTCGGCCCAAGGCGTTGGTCATGGGTTGGAGAACATGGCAGCGCGGGCCAAAAAGGTTGGCGGCTTGTTCGCCGTACGATCTGAACCTGGTAAAGGGACAAGAATTCTGCTTGATCTTCCAAAGGATACCAGAGTGACCCCAACTCACGGGAACGTGTGAAGGATATGAAGCCAAAGCTGTGTGGGGTCAAACCCCACCCTCGACACCAGTGGTTTCAACTCGCCCCGTGCACCCTACCCTTGAGGGCCCTGGGCCATTCGGATCTAGACTTTCATCCACTCTCATAGGACACTAACTCCTTCATTGGGACCTTTTCTTAGGAACCAGTAGTCGGACATTGGGCGAAGAAGTTTTCTCGGCAAACGCCACTCTCAATCAGTGTTTGGAGACGTGAGCCAGGCCACTCCCGTGAGCCAAGCGATTCTCGCCCTCTTGTCGATGGTGCGCAGCAAGGAGTCTGATCATGAGTGCGACAAGCCATCCTCCTGAACTAGAGCTGTTGCGAAAGCAGGTTGCCGACTTAGCGCGTGAATTGACGGAACGGGACCAGGCCTTTCGCCATCACAATCGACAGCTGGACGACGAGGTCCAAGACCTGCGGGAGCAATCCGAAATGTTTCGTGCTATCGTTGCCGGTACCGCAGCGGAGACGGGCGAGGACTTTTTTCACACGTTAGTGCTTCATCTGTGCTCGGTGTTTGGCGTGCAGTACGCAATCGTCGGAGAGGTCCAACGAGAGGCCGCCAAGACCATTCGTACCATTGCCGTCGCTTCAGGAGGCTCCCTCGTCGAGAATTTCGAATATCCTCTGGTCGGCACGCCCTGCGAATCAGCACTGAGACATTCTTTTGCGTGCTTCGAGCGAGACGTACGGTCTTCGTTCCCGACATTTGAACGATTGGGCCAGTTGCGGGTCGAGGGCTATTGCGGAGTACCGCTTAGTGCCAAAGATGGATCCGTCATCGGGCTGCTCGTGGTCATGGATACCAAGCCCTTGCGTAATACCCACCGACTGAAATCGCTTATGACCGTCTTTGGGTCACGAGCCGCAGCTGAACTCCAACGACGGCAGGTGGAAGCCAGACTGAATCATCAGCAACGTCATCTGATTGAGTCCCAAGCCTTGGCACACCTCGGAAGCTGGGACTGGGACATAGAGAGTGGGAACGTGTGGTGGTCGGATGAACAATATCGGCTGTTCGGCTACGAACCGGGAACCGTGACAGTGACCCACGAAACGTTCTTGCGCGCACTCTATCCGGATGATTATGGATATGTGCGAGATGCGATCAACAATGCTTTGGCGGGACGGGCTATCTTCGATGTCGAATGTCGCGTTGTCCGTCCAAACGGTGAGATTCGAGCTCTAAACTGCCGGGGCGAGGTGTTTCGCGATGGCAGCGGTCGCCCGGTTTCCATGTCCGGTAGCATGCTGGATATTACTACACGGAAGCATGTTGAGGAGGCGCTGCGGACCTCACAGGAAAAACTGTGGCAAGCTCTGCAGGCGTCAAGTACTGGCTTGTGGGATTGGAACACGGAAACGAACGATGTGGCTCTTTCAGAGGAATGGAAACGGCAGCTCGGGTACGAACAGACGGAGCTCGCGGATTCATTCGAGACCTGGGAAATGCTGCTGCACCCAGATGATCATGATCGGGCCATTAGGTACCTGCGGGATTATGTGCGTGAACGTTCGGGAGACTATCGGCAGGAGTTTCGCCTGCGGCACAGAGATGGGACGTACCGGTGGATCGAAGCCCGTGCCTCATTTGTGACGGAACCAGATGGCAGCCAGATCCGCCTCCTTGGTTCGCATATGGACATCACAGATCGTAAACGAATGGAGGAGGCGGCATGGGAGAGTGAAGAACGATACCGAACGTTGGTCGAACTTTCCCCGTCGGGTGTCTTTGTTTTCTGCGAGGGACGGACCGTCTATATCAATCATACGGGCGCAGTGCTCATGGGGGCGTCGGATGCGCAGGAAATTCTCGACCGGCCGACATTTGACTTCATCCATCCGGACTATCATCAGGATGTCCGCGAGAATGTGAAACGACTCTTGAGCGGAGGAGTGTCCGTTCATAGTGCAGAGCGAATCTATCTAAAATTAGACGGAACAGCGGTTCCGGTTCAGGTTGAGGCTGCGCGGATCACGTGGAACGGCATACCCGCCATCCTCGGTCTCTTTTCCGACATCACTGAGCGCAGGCAGGCTCAAGAGGCGCTTGCCGCTCTCAATGCCTCGTTAGAACGACAAGTGTGCGACCGGACGGAGGCGTTACGTCGGAGCGAAGAGCGCTTTCGTCAATTTTTCGATCACGCGCCAAACGCCACTTGCCTAAAGGATCACGACGGTCGCTATCTGTATGCCAACCGACGATTCGACGAGGTTTTCCGGCTGGCTCCCGGCATGGCCATAGGAAAGACGGATAGGGAACTGTTTTCACCCGAACAAGCCGATCAGTTTCAATCGCATGATCGAGAGGTGTTAGCTAGTGGACGAGGACAGGAGTTCGAGGAGGTCACGCAACAGGACGATGGGACCCATACCAGTCTTGTGGTTAAATTCCCTGTGGCTGATGCCGCCGGGGATCTCTCAGCCATCGGCGTCATTGCGACCGATATTACCGAGCGCAATCGTGCAGAAGAGGCGTTGCGGGAGAGCCAGGCGCGGTTCCAGCAGTTTGCTGAGTCGGTTGGTTCAGCCTTTCTGATTGCGGATATTAGGCCCGACGAGGTGGAAGTTATTTATGTGAATGCCGCCTTCACGTTCATTTGGGGTATCGAGCGTGAAGAAATCTGTCGAAACTGGGCGTTATGGCTCGATTCGATCCATCCGGAGGACCGGGAGCGTGTAACAACACACCATAATCGCTTCATCACAGGGGGGGCGACAGCAGTCTTCCATTGTGAGTACCGGATCGTGGGGCGTGACGGCTACATACGCTGGATTGCTGACCGGAGGGTCAGAATGGTTGGGTGGGAGCATCGGATTGCCGGTATTGCGGAGGATATTACGCATCATAAACAGCAGGTCGCGCTCCTGGCCCAGACCGAGGCGATTGGAAAGATTGGGGGGTGGGAGCTGGACTTTGTGACGAATCGGTTGCGGTGGAGTGATGAAACGTACCAGTTACATGATACGACCCCGGAACTGTACAGCCCGACGGTGGAAACAGCATTGAAGTTCTATACATCCGAGAGTCAGCCCCGTATTGCCGAAGCGCTTGGGAAAGGGATAGCGCAGGGGATGCCTTGGGACCTCGAGTTGGAACTCATCACGGCAATGGGACGTCGGATTGTGGTGCGGGCTGCCGGCAAGGTCGATGTCCTGGAAGGTCGAGCAGTTCGGGCCTACGGAACGTTTCAAGACATCACGGAACGCAAACGAACAGAGCAAGCCCTCCGACTTGCGCATGATGAACTGGAGCGCAAAGTCATCGAGCGTACGGCTGAATTGCAGGCCAGTGAAGAGCGCTATGCGCGTGCCACCGCTATCGGCAGAGTCGGGGTATGGGAATTAGATGTTATGAAGGGGCAGTACCAGGGGGATGCCAATCTGAAAGCCCTGTTTGGCTATGCCCCCGACGAACTTTCGACCGATCCCTTTGCCTGGTTGAGTGTGGTCCATCCGGACGACCAGCCGATCGCCATGAAGCATTGGGAACTGATGCAAGGCGGAGCAGCTGATGAGTGCCACTACGAACTGCGCATGGTGAAGAGAGACGGTTCCACGATTTGGACTGATGTTCGATGCCATGGTGTGCGTGACCAGAACGGACGTTTGACACACGTAATTGGCGCGACCGTTGATATCACTGAACGCAAGGAGGCAGAGGAAGCCCTGCGGGCCAGTGAGGAACTGTTTGCGAAGGCGTTCCGGTCTAGCCCTGATCCGATGATGTTGGTGGAGCTCGACTCCGGCCGATGGCTGGATGTCAATGACGCCTGTCTCTCCGGTCTTGGATACACTCGAGAGGAAGTGGTCGGGCGAAAGGGAGACGAGATTGAGCATTGGTTGACGCCGGATGAGCAGATCCGATTCGTGGAGAGAGTGAACCGGGAGGGCTCGATACGAAATTTTGAAGCTGTCCTTCAAACAGCCGACGGGGAACGCCGTGATTGCCTTGTGTCTGCAGAGCGGATCGAGTACCACGGCAAATCTTGCATGATTACAGTCAGTAAAGACATTACGAAACGCAGGCAGGCGGAACAGGCTCTCTGGAAGAGTCGACAAGCAATTCGGGCGCTTCACGATATCTCGTCCGCCCAGGGGCAGTCGTTCAAGGATCGTGTTGAAGCCCTGCTCCAGCTGGGATGCCGTATCTTCGACCTGCCGGTCGGGATGGAGACCATTGCTCGGGGTGAAGAGTTAGAGGTGAGGCAGATGAACGCGCCCAGTACGGTCTTCTACGAGGGGATGCGCGTGCCTCTGAGCAAGACGTATTGCAGTGAGACTCTTCGCCGAGGTGGACCGCTGAGCTTCGCACATGCTGGGACCTCTCCAGAGTGGCAACGACACCCAGCCTATGTTGCACTGAAGTTGGAGTCGTACATCGGCACCGTGGTCAGTGGACTAGAGCGTACCTACGGGACCCTGTGTTTTGCAGGAGTTGAACCCAGGAAAAGAGATTTTACCGAGACCGAGAAAGATTTCATTCAACTTATGGCGCGGTGGCTTGGCGGCGAGCTGGATCGCCAAGCCGCCCTGGATGACCTGCGTCAAAGCGAGGAACGATACCGAGCGCTCTATGATGAGACTCCCTCTATGTATTTCACCGTAGACAAAGCGGGAATCGTCAGGTCTGTCAACCAGTACGGCGCGCACTACTTGGGGTATCGCGTCGAAGATCTTGTCGGGAAGCCAGTGGCGACGATTTTCTTCGAAGAAGACCGAGCGCGCATCTGTGCTGAGATGGACGCGTTCTTTTGTCAACCGGAAGGTGTCGCGCAATGGGAGTTCCGCAAGGTGCGAGGCGATGGCACGGTGCTGTGGGTACGCGAGTTTGCACGTGTGCTGCACCAGGCTGGAGAACTATTGGCCCTGATCGTGTGCGACGATATCACCGAGCGCAAGCAAGCAGAGCAAGCTCTACGGGAAAGTGAGGAACGATTCTCCAAAGCCTTCAGAGCAAGTCCTCATCCGATCGGGATCACCGAGGCAGGAACGGGCCTTTGCATTGAGGTGAATGATGCCTGTCTGGAGTTATTTGGTTTTCGTCGAGAAGAAGTGATCGGTAAGACCACGTTGATGCTAGGTATCTGGCCGAATATCGAAGATAGAGTGCGGGTCATCGAGCGCCTGAAAGCGGGACAGCCGGTGCGCAACATGGAGTTTGCTTTAAGAACCAAAGCGGGTACGTTGCGCTACCTTCTGGCCTCCGCTGATCTCGCGGAGCTCAATGGAACGCCATGTGTGGTTACCGTGGCCAGCGACATTACGGAGCGGAAGGAAGCGGAGGAAGCGCTGCGCAATAGCGAAGAGCGATTTGCCAAGGCGTTCCGAGCCAGCCCCCATCCGGTCGTCATCAGCGAGCTGGACACTGGGCGAGTGGTGGATGTCAATGATGCCGCGTGCCAGGTGTTCGGATATTGTAAAGAAGAAGTTGTGGGGCAAACGACAGTACAGATAGGGCTCTGGGATTCTGCGGAAGAACGGGCCAGATACCTTGAGTTGTTGAAGCGTCAGGGATCGGTCCGTAACGTGGAAGTGAAACTGCGGAGCAGAAGCGGCGAGGTCCGCCAGTGTCTGTTGTCGTCCGAACTGATCATGCTGAACGGCACACAATGCTCAGTCACGGTTGGGGATGATATCACTGAGAGCAAGCGCATGGAGAAAGCGCTGCGGTTGACCCAGTTCTCCTTTGATCAGGCAGTGGAAGCGATCTTGTGGCTGGATCCGACCGCTCGGATCTTCAACGTCAACGATACCGCCTGCCGAATGTTGGGGTATTCACGGCAGGATTTGATGTCGATGACGGTGCATGACATTGATCCTAATTTTCCTGTCGAACGATGGCCGGAGCATTGGGGTCATTTGAAGGAGCAGGGAGCCTTGGCCTTCGAGGCGAAATATTGGTCGCGCACCGGTGAGATACTGGATATGGGGGTCACCTTTAATTATCTGCAGTATGACGGGAAAGAGTATGGCTGTGCGATCTTGCGGGACATCGGAGAACGCAAACGAGCCGAAGCGGAGCTGCGACGTTCCCATAAGTTCTTGCGACAGGTCATCGACGCGGACCCGGATCTCATCTTTGCCAAGGACCGTGAAGGACGGTTTTCGGTGGCGAACAAGGCGGTTGCCGACTGGTATGGGACGACCGTAGATGACCTGATCGGGAAATCAGACGCTGACTTCAACCCCAATGCGGATGAGGTGGAGTTTTTTCAGGCGAACGATCTTGAGGTGATGAATTCCGGCCGGGATCGGTTCATCCCGGAGGAGAAATTGACCGATGTGAACGGAAACACTCGTTGGTTGCAGACTATCAAGAGGCCGATTTTCGGTGATGATGGACAGGTTCACATGGTTCTCGGGGCGGCGACCGACATTACTGAGCGCAAGAGAATGGAGGAGATGTTGCTGCAGCGGGAACGAGATTTAAGCGTCGCGCTCCAAGAGCGGGAGCGCATCAGTCAGGATCTCCATGACGGCATTCTCCAATCGTTATATGCAGTGGGGCTTGGGTTAGAGGGTTGTAAGCCGATGATCCGGCAACAGCCAGAACAGATTGCGTCAACATTCATCACAACGCTCGATCAAGCGATTGGGCAGCTCAATCAAGTGATGGGAGAGGTTCGTAACTTCATCGCGGGTCTTGAGTCTGAGGTGATCCAGGGTGGAGACTTTCCAACGGCACTACGAACCATGGTCCAAGCGATGTCCGGTTCTTCTCCGGCGAAATGTGTCATGCGGATTGACGATGCAGCAGCACGCCGCCTATCAACGGAACAGGCGCTTCATATTCTGAATGTCGTTCGGGAAGGACTGAGTAATGCGTTGCGGCACAGCCGAGCCACCCGGATCATTGTCTCGCTCCGGGAAGTCGCCCGTGCGATTCGTCTCACCATTCGTGACGACGGCATCGGGTTTAATACGCGCTCGGCGCAAGGTGTTGGTCACGGGTTAGGAAACATGGCAGCACGGGCTCAAAAGGTTCGAGGATCGTTTGCCCTTCAATCGAAACCATGGAAGGGGACGAAAATCTTACTCGATCTTCCAAAGGATGGTCACTATGCTCACAACTAAAACTCCAGTTCAAACCATTCGTGTGTTGCTCGTCGACGATCACGAGGTGATTCGCGTGGGGCTTCGGACCGTTCTGGCTCAGAACCAGAGCATCAATGTGGTGGGGGAAGCCGGCACGATGGCCGATGCTGTTCAACAGGCTCAGAAGCTGAAACCGGACGTCATCTTGATGGATGTGCGCCTTCCGGATGGTTCTGGTGTCGATGCCTGCCGCGAGATTCTGGGAGCACTTCCCGCCACCAGGGTCATTTTTCTGACGTCCTATGCAGATGACGACTCGGTGCTTGCCGCAGTGCTCGCCGGTGCCCACGGCTACGTGCTGAAGGAAATCGACTCGCCGGGATTGCTGGAAGCGATCCGTTCAGTCGCCAAGGGCCAATCCATCTTAGACTCGACCGTGACTGAGCGGGCGCTGAGGTGGCTGCGAGGACTTCACGATCTCCCATCGACTCCAGGGACCGACCAACTTTCCTCTCAGGAAGAACGAGTCGTGGCATTGGTTGCCGAGGGGAAGACCAACAAGGAAATTGCCGTTGCTCTCGGGCTCAGTGACAAGACCGTGAAAAACTATCTCGCGAACGTCTTTCAGAAGCTTCGCATCACACGTCGCACGCAGGCTGCCGCGTTCTTCGTCAAGCGGCATGGCTGAGGCCGCCACATTCGGCTCTAGTATTGTAGGGGCAAAATTCTACTCGCCGGACGACCTTCATCTCTGGGCAGTCTCCCGTAATTCATATAGGCTAACTCTGGGTAGTTGTAAGTCACCAGGTTGTGCCGACCGGGAGGTTGTCCCGCATGACGGCTGGTCTCTTCCTAGGGTTGCTCCTGCTCGTGGGTCTCTCCCTCTGGATCGCAATTCGAGAGCACCGGGAAAACGCGTTGAAGGCAAAGGTCATCGCGGCGACGAACTGCGGCGTCCTTGTGACGGATGCGATGCTCCCACATCATCCCGTCATCTATGCGAATCCCGCCTTCCGGTTATTGACCGGCTATGCTGAGCATGAGCTCCTTGGCCAAACCACGGCTATATTGAACGGTCCCGCAACCGATCGCGCGTCGATCGAAAAGCTCGCATTGGCGCTCCAAGACGGACGAGCGTGCCGCGTATCGTTGCGCCATTACCGAAGAAACGGAACGTCGTTTTGGAATGAGGTGACATTGTCGCCGATTGAGGACCGGACAGGACGTGTGCGGTCGGTTATCTGGGTGATGAGGGATGTGTCCCGTCTCCTGCAGGAGGAA
>CAZAKX010000010.1:29108-42561 GCA_964485915.1 uncultured Nitrospira sp.
TGTGCGGTCGGTTATCTGGGTGATGAGGGATGTGTCCCGTCTCCTGCAGGAGGAAACAGGGGTTCATAAAGTGCCTTCTCCGACCTTTCTGTGTGATCTCGCTTCTGAAGGTATGCTCGTCACGACGGAGTCCGAGGTTGTCTATGTCAACAGGACTGGTCTGAAGATCCTCGGGGCCGAATCGACCGAACAAATCATCGGTAGTCAGTATCTCGATATCGTGCACGGAGAATTGCAGGAGGCGGTACGCCTCTGGATTGTACAGACAGTAGGATCAAGTCAGTCGACCAGACGACTGGAAACGCAATTCTTACGACGTGATGGGCAAGGAGTTGTTGTTGAACTGTCTGTGGCTCCAATCATGTGGGATGGAAAAGAGTCTGTTCTAATCCGTTTTTCGGACAGTGCTCGCCAGAGGCACACTGAAACCCAATCATTCCATGGCCGACATCAGCTCGGGCCAGGCCAGGCCAGCGCGGTCAGTCAACACTGGGGGTGGGCCAACAGCAATGGTGCCGAGATTTGGTCGGAAGAGCATTACCGCGTTTTTGGATACGAACCGGGTTCGGTCCCGGCAACGTATGAGACTTTTAAAAAGGCCCTTCATCCGGAAGACCGCGATCGCGTTCTCACTTTGGTAGAGGAAACGTTCAGCTCAGATCGCCCATATGATATCGAATGTCGAATTATTCAACCTGGCGGCGATGTCCGATTTGTCCGTTGTCGCGGAGTGCTCATTCGCGGTTCCTCAGACCAACCAATTCGGATGTCAGGAAAAATAGAGGATATCACCGACTACAGGCTTATCGCAGCTATGGCGGATGACCGAGACCTTCAATTTAAAACAGCCATGGAGTCGGTTCCCAACGGCATGCTTATGGTTCGGCAAGATGGTACCATTTCTTTTGTCAATCGCAACGTCGAACGAATGTTCGGGTATGTTCGTGAAGAGTTGTTAGGGCGACCTATCGAATGCTTGCTTACAGCACGAGATCGGGGGCAGCAGCGGGAAGCTCGTGCCGCCTGTCTGGCATCCATCGCATCAGGTCCCACGGGCATCAGTCAAGAATTGCACGGACTTCGCAAGGATGGTTCGGAATTCCCGGTTAACATCTGTTTTCACCCTGTGCATCTATCCAAAGGAAGGACGATCTTAATCACCATGATCGATCTCACGACTCGCGAGCAGGCCGAACAATCGCTCGTGGATATCGAGGTACGATTTGATCTTGCGGTCCTGGCCGGACGGGTGGGAATCTTCGAATATGATCACCGGACGAACACGCACCTCTGGTCGCCGATCTTGCGTGAGATCTATGGAGTAAGCTCTGAGGAATCGCCTTCGTTCGAGCGCTATCTGGAACTGATTCACCCCGGTGATCGAGAGAGGATGCACTGCTCGGCCTTGCGTACCCCTGATCCCAAGAGAGAGGGGCTGTACACGGTTGAGCACCGACTCATCAGGCCGAATGGTTCCATCCGGCATATCAGTCTTCGCACTCTCACACAGTTTGAAGGTGAGGGGAGCATGCGGCGACCCATGCGTACGATAGGGATGGTTGTTGATATCACGGATCGTGTGCATAGCGAAATGGTGGTACGAGTCGTGAAGGAAATGGAAACCATGAGAACGTTGACCGGTGGTATTGCCCATGAGCTGAACAATAGTCTCACGGCAGTGCTGGGCTTCAGCGAGTTGGCACTGGCGTTGATCCCCGCCGAGACCAAGGCCCATCGCCACCTCATCCAAGTGATTACAGCGGGACGAAAAGCGCGCGAGGTAGCCCATCGGATTCGTCGCGCCATAGACCACGCGTCGTCTTACTCGGTACCCAGGCCGGTAGACCAGGAACCATCCACGTTACCCATCGAGGTCTCGGATGCCGTCGGTCCTCGTGGTTGACGATCAGGACCAAGTTCGTCGCCTCATCAAAGAAACTCTGGAGCAAGCGGGCTACGAGGTTGAAGAAGCCCGCGATGGGAAAGAGGGGCTTGAACGATATCGAACGAAGTCACCGGATCTCGTGATCATGGACATGCTGATGCCTGAACAAGATGGGTTAGAAGGAATTATCACGCTCCGTCGTGAATTTCCCGATGCTCGTGTGATAGCCATGACCGGAGGATCTGAAGTGATCGGCGCCCTCAATGTCTTGGACATTGCCACCATGCTTGGTGCTACACGGACACTACAGAAGCCCTTCGACCTCAAGAGTCTCCTTGATACGGTCGCTGCGGAGGTGATGGACTAGGCAAATACACTCCTTCCGCTTTCTTTCTCGCCATTGACATCAGGAATCCGTCCCGTCAGACTTCGCCCTTTCGTGTCTGTTGTATCTTCACCATGAGACTTCTGAATCTTGCCCTTGGTACCGCGGTGGTTGCTGTCGGGTTTTGGCTGATCTGGGGAAGTGTTTCTCCGTTCATCGTGCTCGGATGGGTTATCGCCGTGGGTTTGTTTCTGTGGGTGGTGGCGGATTCGATCTCGAAAGTCTGGGCGTGGTCGACGCTGTTCCTCGGCATCGAGAGCTTTGTGTGGCCGTTGGTGTTGATGGTGCAACTCAAGGGAGCCTCGGACACAGTTCCTGAAGCTGAAATGGGAACCATGCTATCCGCCGTCGTCCTGGGGCTCTTTTCATCTGTGTTTTGGGTATCGTTCGCTTACGGGTTGTTCAATCGAGCCTTCAACGCCGATTCACCACCGCCCAAAGACCGCCCCGCCCCGTTGTCAGGATCACGATCGGCTAAGAAGAAAAATAAGCTCCGTTAAGCTTGGCCGGTTTCAACCGGATCTATGTCGACGGCAAACTTGATCTGTCCTTTTCGGTACTGTTGCTCCAAACCCTGCACAGAATCATGGACCCGACGACTCAGCGTTCGGCAATCGGCTGCCTTTACCAGCAAGCGGTGATGATGGTTTCGAGGCCGTCTGTTTATGGTCGGTACCGGCCCTAGCACGACCAGAGACTCATGGCCACAGACACTCCGACCAAGTTCTGTGGCCCATTGCTTCGCGGCCTCTTGGACAATCTCAAGGTTTTTTCCAATGACCGAAAGCTCGGCGATGTGGCACAGCGGTGGGTAGTACAAAAGTCGGCGCGCCGCAAGCTCTTCTTCGTAGAAGTGATTGGGCTTTCCCGATAGCAGCGCTTGGACGGCATGATGGGTGGGGAAGCGTGTCTGGATAATGACTCGACCTCCTCTCGAAGCCGGACAGGCCAGGCTTGCGGCATCTATCAGAAGCTGGTAGGTCCGCTCGGCTGAGCGAAAATCAGAGACATGCAACCCGGAATCTGCTTGAAGAATTCCTACCAGTCCATATTGAGGGAGTGGTTCTCTGCGAAACAGCGCTTGCGTCCCGATCAGGATATCCCAGGTCCCTGACCTGGCGGACTCCCATAGCTGGCGGGCGGACGCGGATCGACGCAGCGTGTCACCATCAATCCGGGCGATCTTGGCCTGTGGAAACAAGCGACGGGTTTCGGTTTCGACTCGTTCAGTGCCGTCTCCTATGGGACTCACGCGGGACGCATGGCATACAGGACAGGAATCAGGCACCGCATCCGAGCGACCGCAGTAACGGCAAACCAGGCGGGCGGCCTCCCGATAGTAGGTGAACGGCACGGCGCAAGAGGCACAGCGAGGCACCCAGCTACAATCTCGACACACCAAGGTCGTTGCATACCCTTTTCTATTGAGAAAGAGCAGTATTGTTCGATGATTTCCAAGTGCTTCTTGCATCGCTGAGATCAGTGTGTGGCTGAACAGGATTCCTCCCGGCTCCTTGCGGAGGTCAACCAGCTCGATCTTTGGTTGAAGGGCCACATCGTGCGAAACGTAGTGGTGCTGGGCTGCGGCGTCGAATTTTGCCTCGAGGGATGGATGCTCGGAGGCAAGTACCAGGAGAGCCTGTTCGCTCTCGGCCCGCAGACCTGCGACCTCACGGGCGTGATAACGAGGCTCCTGAGGTTCTTTGAGAGCAGAATCTTCCTCCCCTTCGACCCAGATCAGTCCAATCGATTTGATGGGTGCAAAAATGACGGAACGGGTTCCTACGACAACCGTTGGTACTGCACCATGATGCTGTTCCAATCGGTCTGATCCCAAGGACGAGTGGGCGAGCGTAATCTGAAGCCCGGTGAGAGTTGAGAGCAGCTGTTGGAGCCATGTTGCTCTCGCGATCTCGCCGGCAACCACAATGGTGGAACGGTTCAGGGAGTGCGCTTGCTGAATGGCGTCGGCAAGCCTTCTGATTCGATGTGGCCATGGAGCGTGCAGCACGAGTTTCTGCACGTGGTTGCTGTGAATATATTGAGTGACGTGAGCTCTCCACGATACATCCGTGCCCGGAATGGTCGCAGTAAGCAGAGCGGTATCCCTTGCTGTTCCATTATCACCCTCGTACGCCATGAGCTTCTCAGACCGTTTCCGGTGATCGGCATTGGCGCTGTCCGGAGATACGCGAGCGAGCCACAAATTTGTGACGAGTGTATCGATCATCCGTCGGGCGCTGCCTCGTCGAGTCGGATCCAGTGTCGATGACAAGATTCCCTTTGTTCGACGGGCAATTCGCTGAAGAGTCGGTCGCAAGTCGTCGGGGCAGCTGCCGCTCGCTAGTGCTACACGTCCCTGGGGAGTGACAATATATCGAGTTGCGCTAGTCTGTCGCGTTGCGAGCGGAGAAAAGACTAGCCGAAGACATTGGCCCCAGGGCGCAACGTAATAATTAGCGATCTTTCGGGATAGTTCGAGCAGCTCGGTGGACAGCCATGGGCCTTGGTTGTCTTGAACCAGAGAAGAGATTGCCTTAAGAGAAGCGGCATGTATCTCGGCCGGAAGTTCCTTGGCCAGCGAAACGACTGCTCCTTCCAGCATCACACGTCCAAATGGGACAAGGACACGGCTTCCGACGCCAATCTCTTGAGCCAAGATAGGCGGCACGAGATAGGTGAAAGACTTCGAGATATGACGTGGAACAATCACATCCGCATAGAGTGCGTCCGTTCGCCTCATGGCGGTGGAATTCCTATCGAAGGGCATTCTGTATTCTATCAGTGGAGCACAACGAAGAATACCGGGTATGCCGGCGTGCTTGAGGAAGATGTTTGGTGAAAGGATCCAGGAAGCCAGGGACTCAGCGCATTGAATCCCTGGCTACTGTCGAGGTTAGTCTGCTGGTGTTCCAGCAGGCGGTTGTTGAGGCGGATCTTGTTGGTTCGCGTCTGTCGACGTTGTGCCACTCGGATTGGAGCCATTGTCGGCGCTCGCACCACCCCTTCCAGACGTCTGTGAGGAATCGCCTAGTGACAGGGTTCCGCTACGAGGGGAATCATCCCTGTCGGAGGAGGCAGCGCCTGCAGGGGTCTGCTGGTCGTTGGTATCGCGTGCATTCAAGGTGGAAAGGTTGCCGCCTTTCGACTGCGTTTGAGTCTCAACATTAGGTTGAGGTGCCGAGGTATCAGCGTCGGGACTGTACAGAACAATCTCTACGCGCCGATTTTTCGTGCGACCCTCCTCGACCGTATTCGTGCCGACTGGCTTGCTATCCCCGAGGCCCACGGCGCTGATACGAGATGACTCCACCCCGCCCTTCTCCAGAAGATATCGAAGGACGCCGTTTGCCCGAACCTTAGACAATTCCAGATTGCTGGGATACCGTGATTTGAGGGAAGGGCCGATCTCCACATTATCCGTATGACCCTCGATTCGGATCAGCCTCGTATCGCCACTTGTGTTGAGGTATTCAATCAGCTGATCTAGTATCCTGTAACCTTCAGGCTTAATGGCTGCGTCTCCTGAGTCGTAGTGCAGAAACTTAGCTAGCTCGCCAAGGTTGAGGCGACTTTGCCCAGAGGCATCCTGTACTTTGAGCTTGCTGGCTACCAGATCTCCTGGGACCACATGACTGGCTTGTTCACCGGCCACCGTTACAGGAGATTCCTCGTTTGTTGCGAGGGGTTGCAGCATGGGTGCAGCCGACTCAATGAGCCTGAACCGATCGCCTTTCATCACGCGTGTGTTGGCCTTAAGGACCTTGGCCACACCGGTGTGTGGTTCAGTCGTCAGTACCTTGAGTTTGCCGATTGTTCGCGAAGGAAGTCCCGCGCTGTACCGTTGGATATCGAGAATATCACCGGCCTTCAATCCATCCTCTTTGCCTCGATCCAGGTACACAACGTTGGATTGTGCAACCAGGGTCATTGATCGATCAGCCTGGAGTTCAATGATCATGCCGTCGAGATTGGAAACGTTCTCCACGGGACTTGGCTCGAGATCTACAGTTGGAGCAGCAAATTTCACCACTGGGTCGCCAGGAGAGATAGGCCCATAGCTGATAACGGTTTCTGCGGTGGTCAGGGCATGATCGGCCGCTGTTACCTTCACAATCGCCGATCGATTCACAACGAAGCCGAGATATTCCTGGGTCACCGGATGAAACACCTTACGAACGCGTCGGTACACCGTGAAAAGATCTCCAACCGCCACGTCAGTCGAGGTGTTTAGCCTGAGATAGAGCGAATCTCCCTTACCTAAAAGCATTCGATTGCCCGTGGACTGATTATCACCGGTCACTAAGTTCACGGTTCCATCGATCTGGGAAGTTTTCTGGATGGACCCACTGGAAAATGCGAGCGCTTGATCTCCTAACCGAACCGAGTCGAGGTCTGGTACCTGGGCTCGTGCCCCATCGGGTGAGACGCCGATACTCATGCATAGGATCAAGACAAGGCATGCCAAGGTTTTCATAGGTTGTTCCTTTTTGGGCTAGAGTCTCTTGCAAAACCATAGCAAAAGTCGCTGTATTGTCAAGAATTTGAGCTTGATTGATACGAATTTGACCGACGCTTCCTCTGAGTGCTAACTTGAGAGCCATGCAGGTCTCAAGCTCCCTCCTCCTGAGGATATTGGCTGAGCGATGACATTATGAATGGTCATGTAAAGTCAGGGTGTCTCTCGAAGAACTTCAGCCCGACTGACCGAATTGAGACGCAGATCCATCGACGCCGAAAGGTTAAGAGCTTTTCTCCTCTACAAATCGAATGGGATGGTTTTCATCCATCCGGGACCGAGCTTTCGGAGGTTGATCAACACATCGAATGTAATCCTACGTCAGATGCCTGAGTCTGGGCTGTGGATAAGGCCACCGACCCGCTTACGATCTCAAGATTAGCCTCGGTCTTTCATTGCTAGGGCTTTCGGGTCGACCGCAATTAGGTCCTTTGTTCTCTTGCTATCCCTGAGATATGGGCACTAAGATTCCACGTATCGGTGAGGAATACCCTTTCCTGGTCAATGCCTTGTGAGAAAAGATCGAGATGGACGGAGCTGAAATTCTTCTTGCGTATTTGACGAAGTTCTTTCCGATCCTTCTGTTTATTTTTGTGACCTTGGCTTTTGGCATCGTGACGTTGATCATCAGTTATTTTGTTCAACCTAGATACCCGGAGCCTGAAAAATTAACGACTTACGAATGTGGATCCGAACCATTTTCAGATGCTCGTATGCCATTCCCTGTCAGGTATTACATTTTTGCGATGTTGTTCGTCATTTTTGATATTGAGGTCATCTTTCTCTATCCGTGGGCAGTTGTTTTCAAGCAGATCGGGGTCATTGGGTTGGTCGAGATGATGATTTTTATCGGACTATTTGTCGTGGCGTATGTTTATGCCTGGCGAAAAGGTGCGCTGGAGTGGGATTGAGGTCTGTATGGGGCTGATTCAGTTGGGGCGGCATGAAAAAGACGGGGTTCCGGATGTCATCACAGGATCCTTGGAAAAGGCCGTGAATTGGGCAAGAAAGGGTTCCCTCTGGCCTATGACTTTCGGCCTTGCCTGCTGTGCCATTGAGATGATGGCCGCCGTCTCTTCACGGTACGACATGGACCGGTTTGGGGCGGGAGTCTTTCGCGGTTCGCCGCGGCAGTCTGATTTGATGATTGTGGCCGGTACGGTGTGCCGTCGGATGGCGCCGGTCATTAGAAAGATTTACGATCAGATGCCGGAACCCAAGTATGTGATCGCGATGGGCTCTTGCGCCACCTCAGGGAACATTTACGACAGTTATCCCGTTGTGCAGGGAGTGGACCGATTTATTCCCGTCGATATTTATGTGCCCGGCTGCCCTCCGACCCCGGAGGCCCTTTTAGATGGCATCCTCAAACTGCAAGAGCGGATTATGCAAAAGCGTGTGTTTGTGACTCAGCCGGATCAGGTCAAGGCTAATTTGAAAGCCTGAGGTTTGCATGCATCCATTGCTTGACCGTATTCAGCAGACCTTTTCAACTGGCATTACCGGCCTATCGGAGTGGCGAGGTGATGTCACCGTGATGGTTTCACGGGACAAGCTTCACGAGGTTGCCCAATTCCTGCGCGAGGATCCTTGGATGGATTTTGATTATATCGTCCACGTGAGCTCCGTGGATTGGCCCGACGACGAAGAACGATTCGAGGTGGTGTGGGAATTCTATTCCATTCGAAAGCGGCAGCGTATAAGGCTCAAGACTCGGGTGCCTGAGTCGGATTGCGTGGTGGACTCCCTGACGGATCTATGGAAAGGTGCGGACTTCATGGAACGTGAAGTCTACGACATGATGGGCATCCGATTCAAAAATCATCCGGACCTCCGTCGAATTCTCATGCCGGATGATTATACGGAAGGATATCCTCTGCGAAAAGATTTCCCATTGCGGGGCAAAGGCTGGCGAGACACGTTTGAGTTTCTGGATGAAGTGCCGCGTTAGGTTTTGGAAATTGTATGGCATTCGAAGACCAAAGAACCACCGTCTATAAGATCGATCCGGAGCATCCTGAAAGCGAGACCCTTCCGACGCTCAGGACCGAGGAGCTCTTGCTTAACATGGGGCCTCAGCATCCCAGCACGCACGGTGTGCTTAAGGTCATCCTGGAATTGGAAGGAGAGCGGCTGGTGAAGTCCACGCCGGTGATGGGCTATCTCCATCGTGGAGTTGAAAAGCTCGCGGAAGATGGGACCTACCATCAGTTCATTCCTCATACGGATCGGCTGGACTATGTCTGCGCGATGTACAACAACTTTGCCTACTGTCGCGCGGTTGAGAAGCTGTTGAACCTCCAGGTGCCGGAGCGGGCGGAGTATCTAAGGACTATTGTTGCGGAAGTGCAGCGGATCATCGGGCACCAATTTTGGCTTAGCGCGCAAGCGCTCGACATCGGGGCCATGACAGTCTTTTTTTATTGTTTCCGTGATCGCGAAATCCTGCTCGATTGGTTTGATGAACTGTGCGGGGCACGTCTCACGACCAGTTGGTATCGAATCGGCGGGGTGGAGCGAGACTTGACACCGGCCTTGATCGACAAGCTCAAACAGTTTCTAGACTACTTTCCACCGAAGATCGATGAATATCAGGTGTTTCTTGAGAAAAATCGCATTTGGCTCGGACGTACTAAGGGGGTGGCCGTGATCTCCGCCGAGGACGCGGTTAACTTTGGGCTGAGCGGGCCAGTCCTGCGTGGATCAGGTGTGGACTACGACCTGCGCAAGTATGAACCCTATAGTGCCTATCCAAAGTGCGAGTTCAGTGTGCCGGTCGGGAAAAACGGCGACACGTATGATCGATACTGGATCCGAGTGATGGAGCTTTACGAAAGCGTCAAGATCATTCGCCAATGTCTGGAACAAATGCAAGAAGGTCCCATCATGGCGGATGCTCCGAGCGTGACGCTGCCGCCGAAAGAGCGAGTCTTCACTAACCTGGAGGCGATGATCCAGCAGTTCAAGCTCTTTTCGCAGGGGTTCGATGCTCCGCCAGGGGAGATCTATTGCGGCACCGAGGCGCACAAAGGCGAATTGGGTTTTTATATCGTCAGCACGGGGGGTGGGAAGCCGTATCGCCTGAAGATTCGCGCCCCATCGTTCGTGCATATGGGCGCCTTTGATCATATGGCCCGAGGCTATATGATCTCGGATGCCTGTACGATCTTCGGAACCTACGATGTGGTGATGGGGGAATGCGATCGATAGGTGGTTATGATTGCTAACATGAGTATCCAGCTGCATTTCAGCAGAAAGCATAAGGAAACCAGGGCGTAGGCAAGGTATGGGACTTAAGCCAGCTACAAACCCCGATGTTGAAGCGACACCGATCGAGCTGAGCATCGACGGAAAATCGGTCACGGCAAAAGATGGCGTGTCCTTGTATGACGTCATCTCAATGACGGGGAAGATCATCCCGGCGATGTGTTACCACTACACGTTCGACCCGTTCGGTTCCTGTGGGATGTGTCTGGTGATGCAAGAGGGGAAAAAGGCACCCGTGCGGTCCTGTACAGCCAAAGCGGCGGCGGGGATGGTGATTCGAACGGAGGGAGAAGATCTGTTCCTTGCCCGCAAAAAGGCAGTCGAGAAACATCTCTCCGTGCATCCCCTTGATTGCCCGGTGTGCGACGCAGACGGGCACTGTGAATTACAGGACATGGCCTTTCAGCACGGTGTGACAAACCTAGCCAACGCCAAGCAGAAATTCATCCCGGAAGACACGCGTAGTCCGGTACTTGATTTCAACATGAACCGGTGTATCGCGTGCGCAGAGTGCATCAATGTCTGCAAAGATGTTCTGATGATCGATGCGTTGCAGTTCATGAAGAAGGGTGGGTTCAATCAGGTGGTTCCCAAAGGCGACCTGGCCCTCGATTGCGAATTCTGCGGAGACTGTTTGGCGGTCTGTCCTGTTGGAGCCATCACGAACAAGTTTTCCAAGTACCTGTACAAACCGTGGCAGATGAAGAAGACGACGACGACCTGCAATTACTGTGGGGACGGCTGTCAAATGTACTTGGAAACGAAGGATACGGAAGTGATCCGTGTCTCGTCGCCGCTATCCTGGAAAAATAAGTGGGGGGATCGTTCAGAAACCGCGAAGGGTCATGGGGGACTGTGTGTCCGAGGACGGTTTGGGTTCGAGTATCTGGATAGTGAGCACCGGCTGGTTCAGCCATTGGTTCGCGAAGGGGATCGCTTGACTGAAAAGCCGTGGTTGGAGACCATGCATGCGCTAGCGGATCGGTTCACCGAGATCAAGCGTAAGCACGGTGCCGATGCCATCGCCGGTCTGGCGACGGCGCGCTGCACAAACGAAGAATTGTATGTGTTTCAAAAGCTGATGCGTACGGGGTTCGGCACCAACCAGCTCGACAGCAGCGCCCGCTATGGTCATATGAACTTTGTGCTTGCCTCCAAGCATGCCATCGGATTGGGGAGAACCTCGAACGATTGGGAAGATTTGACGAAGGCAAAGGCAATCATCGTGATCGGTTCGAACATTACGGAAACGAACCCGCTGACTGCCGTGCGTATCAAAGAAGCGATACGTGTCTACAAGGCACAGGTGGTCACCCTCGACAGTGCCGTCACGAATATGGCCAAGCTGGCATCGCATCCTTTTTTGATCAGGCCTGGGACCGAGGGAATGGTGATTGATGGCTTGGTGAAGGCGGCGATTGTCTATGACTTGGTGGATGAAGAAGCGGTCGGCAAACATCCGAGAGCGTTCGCCGAACTCAAGAGTGTGTTGGAGAACCTATCGTTTGAACAGATATCTGCTCAGACAGGGCTTGCGGTGGAGGCATTCGAAGAAATCGCGACGATTTTCGCCGAGTCGCCGAGGTCCATCATCGTGTGTGCGGAAGGAATTGTCAGGAGAACATACGGCTATCAGAATGTCCTCAAGCTGATGGATCTTGCCTGGATTACTGGAAAGATCGGGCAACCGGGGTGTGGTGTGAATACCGTGACAGAGGAGCCGAATGAGCAGGGAGCCGTGGATATGGGCGTGGCGCCGGAATTCCTCCCTGGACAGGCTCGGTTTGATGACGCAGCCGCTCGAGATCGTTTTGCGAGCGCATGGGATGCTTCGCTTCCATCCGTTGAATCAGGGGCGCATCTGGTTGAGATTCTCAAAAGGTGTAAGAGTGGCCAGATTAAAGCGCTGTACGTGTTGGGTGAAAATCCTCTGGCCACCTTCCCTGCGTCAATGGAGGTACGGGCTGCGCTCGAACGTCTGGAACTATTGGTCGTGCAAGATCCTTTTCTGACTGAGACGGCGAAGATGGCTCATTTTGTGCTTCCTGCCTGCACCTATGCGGAAAAGGACGGCACATTTACGAACCTCGAAGGTCGTGTTCTTCGGATTCGTCAGGCGATGGATTCTCTTGGAGAAAGCTTGCCGGACTGGCACATCATGACTGCCCTCGCGAATGCCATGGGTTGCCAGTGGGAATACCAATCGGCCAACGATATTCAAAGTGAAATCATGAAGCTTCTTCCCGGGTATTACAATCTCGGTCAACCTCGGAAGTTCGTACCCGTGCTCGATCAATATCTGTCCAACGGCTATGCTGCGGAGGTGAAGGCTCGTTATCGTACCACCCAAGCCACTGACGAACGCACACGTCCTTTTGCGCTGGTGATGGGGCAGTTATTGATGCATTCCGGGAAACTGTCCGCGCAGGCATCCGGATTGATCAAAATTGCTCCCAACACGGGGAAGTTGCGGATGAACCTGCGAGATATGGAACGTCTGGGACTCCAGGATGGTACGAAGGTACGCCTGATCTCTGACCGTGGGTCGCTTCAGCTTGCGGTGCAACCCGATCAATCTATTGCCCCAGGGACCTGTTTTTTCCCTGAACATTTCAATGAACCTCCGGTAAAGGACTTGATGACGGTTTCGGTCGATGCCACGACGGGTGTGCCGACGTTTAAACACATGTGGGTCAGTGTTGAACAGGTATGAGCGGATGTGTACAGTGGCCGGTCTGTGACGAGGAGCTACGATGAGTGTCGTTGGGCTGACGAAGAAACTCCTTCATGCCGCGTTGTTCTATGAGATTTGGGACGCGATGAAAGTCACTTTTCGCCACATGCTTCATAAGCCGATGACGTTTCAGTATCCGCGTGAACAACGAGCCATTCCTGATACACACAGAGGTGCGCTTGGCCTGCTCCGATACGACGATGGACAGGAGCGTTGCGTCGGCTGTGATTTATGCGAAGTTGCATGCCCATCGCACTGTATTAAGGTGATTAGTGCAGAGGATACGACTCGACCACTTCAGCGATACGCAAGCGAATTCTATATCGATATTACGAAATGCGTGTTCTGTGGCTATTGTGTCGAGGCTTGTCCGGTGAATGCACTGGCAATGACCAAGATGTATGAATATTCGACGCATGACAAACGGAGTCTGCTGTTCGACAAGAAACGGCTGTATGATATCGGCGAGCGCCATCTTGATGACGGGAAGAAATACCTCTATGCCCATAATCAAGAACAGGATGTGGAGCAGAGCCGGGAGTACCGGTACTACTTTCCTCAGTCGATACAGAAGGCTACCCAACAACCTCCCAAACATTTGAGCTGAGCCGAACACATGGTGTTGGTGTTTTTCGCGTATTTCGCGTTGGTCAGTATTGCCGC
>CAZAKX010000011.1:0-42457 GCA_964485915.1 uncultured Nitrospira sp.
CCTATTGGCTTGAGAGCGGTCTGAAAGGGAGTTCCACCAAAACAAGGATTGAAACCGATCCGTTTTTAGCTAGTGATTGTAGTTTCTTCTTGTCTGAAAGGGAGTTCCACCAAAACAAGGATTGAAACTCGGCTGCCTCAATCGCTTCCTGATAGGCGGATGGTGTCTGAAAGGGAGTTCCACCAAAACAAGGATTGAAACCGGGTCATGGTACATAGTCATAGGTCGTGCGAAGGTAGTCTGAAAGGGAGTTCCACCAAAACAAGGATTGAAACGCATGAGTACTGCATCATGGATTGGCATGAGCAACAGTCTGAAAGGGAGTTCCACCAAAACAAGGATTGAAACACCGTCAAAGTCCCAGTATCCACAGAATTCACTCTGGTCTGAAAGGGAGTTCCACCAAAACAAGGATTGAAACACCAACCTGTGCTTGATCTGATCGATCAGCGCGGCACCGTCTGAAAGGGAGTTCCACCAAAACAAGGATTGAAACGAGTTGGAATTATTTTTCCATGCCTGCCGACGCACTGTCTGAAAGGGAGTTCCACCAAAACAAGGATTGAAACGAGTGGCGAAAGTCACTCCACTATGAAAGGATAATCATGGTCTGAAAGGGAGTTCCACCAAAACAAGGATTGAAACTGATAGCTCATATTGGCACCGGCTTGAGTGACCTGGGTCTGAAAGGGAGTTCCACCAAAACAAGGATTGAAACCAAAACTCCTCGCGTCGTTTTACAATGCCACGAAAGGTCTGAAAGGGAGTTCCACCAAAACAAGGATTGAAACGCTGAACAGGAACTTGTTGCACTGGAGCCGTATATTGTCTGAAAGGGAGTTCCACCAAAACAAGGATTGAAACATCGACAATCGATCCCCGTCCAGCATACCCAGCGCCTGTCTGAAAGGGAGTTCCACCAAAACAAGGATTGAAACTAACGGACACAAACTGGTCTCGCGTCATACCACCATCCAGTCTGAAAGGGAGTTCCACCAAAACAAGGATTGAAACACACGCTATCGAGTGCTGCTTTCCTCCAACGCGTCAGTCTGAAAGGGAGTTCCACCAAAACAAGGATTGAAACAGCTGTTGCTCATAGCCTACGCGAATCGTTTCACAATGTCTGAAAGGGAGTTCCACCAAAACAAGGATTGAAACATATCCGCATTGGCAATGTTCAAAGAGCCGATTATGAGTCTGAAAGGGAGTTCCACCAAAACAAGGATTGAAACGTCTCGAGAACCAGGTGGAGGTCATCGGCGGCCGTCGTCTGAAAGGGAGTTCCACCAAAACAAGGATTGAAACATATTGGTGGTATTTTAGGCGGTGTGTCGAACGCGCGGTCTGAAAGGGAGTTCCACCAAAACAAGGATTGAAACATCGTTCGTGCCGGTCCTTGTCGCGATGTTGACCCCGTCTGAAAGGGAGTTCCACCAAAACAAGGATTGAAACATTCCACTGTTGAACGGTGGGAAGGCCAGCATTCAGGTCTGAAAGGGAGTTCCACCAAAACAAGGATTGAAACTCGATCACACATCCAGACATGACGCGGTTTCACATTGTCTGAAAGGGAGTTCCACCAAAACAAGGATTGAAACTACCAGAAGCCCAGTGGGCTACTTGCGTAAGGCTGAGGTCTGAAAGGGAGTTCCACCAAAACAAGGATTGAAACGTCAAGTAGACGTGCGCCTTCGACCGCGCATGCAGCAGTCTGAAAGGGAGTTCCACCAAAACAAGGATTGAAACGGGACTAGGCAAATAGATCGAACGGCGTCTCTTTGCGTCTGAAAGGGAGTTCCACCAAAACAAGGATTGAAACCATATCCAGCAGGAGTACGGAACCGATGGCCCGTCCTTCGGGGCGGCCGAAAATTATAAAGGGGAATCTTTTCTTGACGCTCGAGTTGCTCCGTTGATTCAGGCCATGGCCTCGTTCAGTCAACAGACCGGCCTCACGTGGGACCAAGCGATGGATCAGCAGCCGCAGGATGTGCAAAGCCTCTTCGCGGTCAGTTGGCGATACGAGTCATGTGCGATGACAAATGAACGGTGAGGGGCATGAGCGTGAGCGAAGTACTGAGTCGATCAGCTGTCAGTCTCGTGCTTGATTGAAATCAAGCACTTCAGCGAGAGCGTCCTGGACGCGAGACATGAGCGTCGCCGAGAGTGTGGTCAACGGTCCTTGCACCAGGCGACGATTGTCGATCGCACGTAATTGATCAATCAGAAGATCGGAGGCTTTCCGCAAGCGCCCAGTGGCAATGACGCGAAGACGGAGAGGTTCCGCGTCGTCGATGAGCGTCGTGGTCAATGGAATAATCAGTGTCGATGGATGATGGGCATCGAGCAGGGCTTGAGCTTGGACGATCAGGACTGGTCGAGTTTTGCCCGGCTCGGTACCACGCCGTGGATTCAAGTCGGCCATCCAGATTTCTCCCCGATTAGGCATCCGGGTCCTGCTCAATGGCGGCGAACGCGCGATTGACCCGCATGCTTTCTTTCCGCACTTTCTTTGAAGCGTCGGCGAGCCGTTTGGCCCGCAGCAGCGCTTCGGTCTGTCGGTTCATCCGTTCAATGGCGCGACGGATGTACGCCGACCGAGAGAGATGCAGCGTGCCGGCACACCGACGGCTGGCTTCGAGTATTTCTTCTGGTAGTTTAAGCGAAATAGCTCCCATGGCATATCCTTCGGTATCACATTCTGATGCCAGAAAATGATATCTGTAAGTTGTATGATCGTGCAAGGGATTTCTTGTGCGGTTCCTCTCAATGTGCGGCACCCGTCCCATTCAGGAAGAGAGGGGGTCGTTATAAAGGGGTCGGGAATCTTTTCTTGACGCTCGAGTTGATCCGTTGATTCAAGCCAGGGAGGCATTACGTATAATTAGCGAAAATGTTTGGTCATCGGTGATCCCTATCCTAAGATGACGGCATGTCAGCTCAGGCCGCTCGGGTTCCTCCTCAACCCGATACCGTTACGGAAGAGAGTGCCATAGACCTCACAGATACCGGGCTCATGTGCCTCCTGATTCTTGCTCGGTTTCATGATCTTCCCGCCAACGGCACTCAACTGCAGCATCAGTTTTCTCAGTCTGGGCAAGCTCTCTCTGAGATCGATCTGCTCCGCGCCGCCAAGCATATTGGGCTCAAAGCCGGCGTGGTGAAGGCCACATGGAGCAAATTACAGGGCATGCCGTTGCCGGGGATGGCGAAGTTAGTGGATGGGCGCTATCTCGTGGTCGCGAAGGTTCAGACGGACAAGGTATTGGTCCAGCATCCCGACGAAGCACGTCCTCTCGTGCTCTCCCGTGACCGATTTGAAATGATCTGGACCGGCGATCTCTTGCTCTTTATGAAACGGGCCAATCTCCGGTTGCAAGACCTCACGTTCGACTTCACATGGTTTATCCCCGCGATCGTCAAGTACCGAAAGTTTTTCGGAGAAGTGCTGATCGCCTCGTTGTTTCTTCAGCTCTTTGCCCTGTTGACGCCGCTGTTTACACAAGTGGTGATCGACAAGGTGCTCGTGCACAAGGGGTTTACGACGCTCCATGTGTTGGCCGTCGGCATGATCACGCTGGCTGTGTTCGAGGCTGTTCTTGGAGGGCTTCGCACCTATCTGTTTTCCCATACGACGAATCGCATCGATGTCAGTCTTGGGTCCAAGCTCTTTCGTCACATTTTGGCGCTTCCCCTCTCCTATTTTGAGGCCCGGCGGGTCGGCGACACGGTTGCGCGCGTGCGCGAGTTGGAGCAGATTCGCCAGTTCTTGACCAGTCATTCTGTCACAGTGGTGTTGGATGTCGTCTTTACCGCCGTGTTCATGGCGGTGATGTGGTTCTACAGCTCGACCCTCACGCTCATTGTGATGGCATCATTGCCCGTCTATGCACTGTTATCCGTGGCCATTACCCCGGCGATCCGGACTCGGTTGCATGAAAAATTCAATCGAGGAGCCGAGAATCAAGCGTTTTTGGTGGAGGCCGTCAGTGGAGTCCAGACCGTCAAGGCCATGGCGGTTGAACCGCCACTCTTGCGGAAATGGGAAGAGCAGCTGGCAGGGTACGTGCGGGCCAGTTTCCGAGCCACCAGCTTGATGACCATTGCCGGTCATTCAGCCACGTGTGTTCAAAAGGTCACCACCGTGGCTGTGTTGTGGGTGGGCGCGTATCGGGTGATCGAAGGAGATCTCAGCATTGGGCAACTCATCGCCTTCAATATGTTGTCCGGACAAGTGACCGGGCCGATCCTGCGTTTGGTGAATCTTTGGCAGGAATTTCAACAGGTCGGGATTTCGGTCCAACGCCTCGGCGACGTGCTCAATACGCAACCAGAGCCTTCGTACAATCCGAATCGAACCACACTTCCTGAAGTGAAGGGGCATGTTCGTTTTGAGGACGTCGTCTTTCGCTACCGGCCTGATGGTCCGGAGATCATCCGGAAGGTGTCGTTTGCAGTGGAGCCAGGCCAGATCATCGGCATCGTCGGACGGTCGGGTTCCGGAAAGAGCACGATTGCCAAATTGATGCAGCGCCTTTATGTGCCTGAGCGAGGCCGGATTGTGGTCGATGGAGTGGATTTGATGCAGGTCGATCCGGCCTGGCTTCGCAGACAAGTGGGAGTCGTGCTTCAAGAAAACTTTTTGTTCAACGCGTCGGTGCGTGACAACATTGCCTTGACCGATCCTGGATTGGCGATGGAGCAGGTGATGCAAGCGGCGAAACTAGCCGGAGCCCACGAATTCATCCTGGAATTGGCGGATGGGTACGACACGATGATCGGAGAACATGGATGCACGTTGTCGGGCGGGCAGCGCCAGCGGATTGCGATTGCTCGGGCGTTGGTGGCCAACCCCCGTATTCTGATGTTCGATGAGGCCACCAGTGCGCTGGACTATGAATCCGAAGCGGTGATTCAACGGAACATGGCGGAGATCTGCCATGGACGGACGGTCTTCATCATTGCACATCGGTTGAGTACGGTCCGGCGTGCCCATCGCATCTACGTCATTGAGAGAGGGGAAGTCGTCGAGCAGGGAACGCATGACGATCTGCTGCGAAACAGCGGGTTTTATGCGAGGTTGCACGCGCACCAAGCAGCCTAGGGAGAGGGGAATAGGTTCGTAGAGGGAGAGACGAATGGCATTCGGGGCCATTTCTCGGCATTGGACGGTATGGAAATCGGCCTGGCAGGCCGAATCAAACCGGCCTCCAGGGAGTGCCGCATTTGGCACGCGCGCCACTGAATTTCTGCCCGCCGTGCTGGAGATTCAACAGGCGCCTCCTTCGCCGATCGGGCGCGCGTTGCTCTGGACCATCTTGGCGGCCTTCATGGCCGGGGTGCTCTGGACTATGTTCGGACGGATCGACATTGTCGCGACGGCTCAAGGCAAGATTATTCCGAGCGGGTATTCGAAGATCATCCAACCGTACGAAGCCGGGGTCATCGCGTCTATTCATGTACAGGATGGGCAAGCGGTGAGGCAGGGCGATGTCTTGATCGAGCTTGATTCGACGCTGAATGTGGCAGACCGGGCTCAGGCGATCAATGAGTATCGCGCGGCAAAAGTGGAAGCCGCTCGCTTGCGAGCCCTCATTCAGGGCCACGCCACGTTTGAGCCGCCGCCCGACGGGGAAGAGGCGTCTGTTCTGTTGCAGCAGCAGTTGCTGCGAGACCAATTGGCCGAGTATCACGCCAAAGTGTCGGCGGCTCAACATCTCATGGATCAACGCCAGGCCGTCGTTGAGCAAACGAAGGAGAATCTTCGTCGTTTGGAAGCCACGGTGCCGATGGAGGTCGAACGAGCTGAGGCCTATAAAAAACTGCTTGAACACGGGGCCGTGACCAAAATGGACTTCCTCCAGGCCGAAGGGCAACGAATCGACAAGGCGCAGGAATTGGCCGGTCAGAAGAAGAAACTACGACAAGATCGGGCGGCGCTCGCCGAGGCTGAAACACACTACCGGGCGATGCTGTCTGAATTCCAGCAGACGAAACAGGCTGAGCTCTCGACGCTTGAAACCAAGGCCGCCTCACTCGCGCAGGAGGTGACGAAAGCCGATCAAAAAGCCGGATTACAGCGGCTTGTTGCACCGATCGACGGGGCGGTACAGCAATTGGCCGTGCATACGGTCGGTGGCGTCGTCACGCCGGCTCAGCAGTTGTTGATTGTCGTGCCGAAGGATCATCCGGTCGAGGTCGAGGCTCAGGTCGAAAACAAAGATGTGGGGTTTGTGCGGGAAGGACAGCCGGTGGAAATTAAGGTTGAGACCTTTCAATTCACCCTGTACGGCACTATTCCTGGGCATGTGGTGACCGTCTCAAATGATGCCGCGCCCATCGAAAAAGTGGGTCTGGTGTACCCGACGAGGGTCAGTATGGATCGAGGGACCATTCAGGTCGACGGCAAGCAGGTCCACCTTTCGCCAGGGATGGCAGTGACCGTCGAGATCAAGACGGGTCAGCGGCGCATCATCGAGTATTTGTTGAGCCCATTGCTGAAGTCTATGAGCGAAAGCCTGAGAGAGCGATAAGCACATGACCCCATGGCGGATCTCTCTTGGTGCATGCGTGTTGGCGATGGGGATATGTGTTGCCGACTCAGCGGCGGCTGATGTTTCAAGCGGAGAGCCGATTCATTCTCCACGTGCAGCTGCATCCAACCCTCTGCAACTTACTCTCAAAGGGGCTTTGACCGCAGCGGTCAGCAACAACCCCGACGTGCTTCTCTACAGGGAACGTATTCAGGAGGCACAGGGCCATGTGCGGACACAGCTGGGCGCGATGCTGCCGAATCTGTCCGCCAATGTTCGGCAAACCAGACAAACACAATTTCTTGGAACGATCGGACTGTCACCGGTGCGGACCGATCCGTTCAGTATTTTTGATACGCGGATCAGTGCGACACAAAACCTGTTCAGCCTCAGCTTGATCCAACGCTGGCGAGCGTCTCGGGAGTCACTGCGCGTTACCGAACAGGAAGCCGAAGCACAGACGTTGGATACGATGGCCAGCGTGGGCCTTGCCTATATGGAAGGGTTGAAGGCGATGGCCATGGTGAAGACCCATGAGGCGAATCAGCAGGTGATGAACGAGTTACTCACAGTCGTCCAGCAGCGGCAACGTGGAGGCGTCGCGACGAAACTCGATATCGCCAGACTGGAGGCGCAATTGGCGGTGGAACGACAACAGGGGGCGTCGGCTCGGTATGAGCTCGAACATGCCAAGCTGACGCTGATCAATCTCCTGGCTCTTCCCATACACAGCTCGTTGGCGTTGATCGATGAGTGGGTGATCGGTATACCGGATATGCCGACGCCTGAAGGGGCAGTCGATATGGCGGTGAGCCAGAGGCCGGAAGTTCAGGCCCAGGCGATCCGAGTGAAAGCTTCGGAGTTGACCTATTCCTCCACCACCGGCGAGCGGGTACCATCGTTGGTGGCTCAAGGGGAGTATGGGCTCACCGGCAATCGGTGGAATAACACGCTTGATACCTACAATATGGCATTGACTCTCCAGATTCCCATATTCGATGGTGCGCAGCGGGAAGGCCGTATCGCGCAAGCACGAAGCCAGTGGCAGCAAGAGACGCTCCGCCTGAAATCGGTGCTCAATCAAGTCCGGATGGAAGTGCATGACGCGCTGGCCTCCATGACTGCAGCGAAGGAACAGGTGGGCATCGCGCAGACAGGCTTGCACATGGCCACCAGAGAGCTTGATCTTGCGCGGGAACGGTACGCCGTCATGACTTCGGCCAGTCACTTTGAGCTGACGAATGGACTTTCAGCCGTGGCGCGGGCCAGAGAAAACCTGGTCCACGCACTCTTTCAACTCAACGCCGCACGAATTAATCTCGCCCGCTCAACGGGTAGTTTACATACCTTGAACTAAGCAGTCAGGCGGGACGACGAGAATCGCAATACCTTGACTTGACCTAGTCCTTCGCTCACACTCGCGGCATGTACGACCTGTCCGAAAGCGATCTTCTGCGCGCGTTGGCCGATCGGGCCGGCATTGTCGCCGACTACTATGACATTGCCGGGGCATGCCATGCCACGACGGATGAGACGCGTCGGGCCATCCTTTCCGCGATGGGTCTTCGAGTTGCGAACCGCGAGGAGCTGATCGAGGAACTTACGTCGTGGGATAACCGTCCATGGCTGCGAGGGTGCGAACCGGTCCATGTGATTCGGTTGGGACGTGCGGTCGGAACATGGTCATTGTACGTGCCATGCGAGGTTCACGATGAGGCCGTGCTGCAAGTGTGCTGGTCTCTCAAACTTGAGTCAGAAGAACAGCCGCGTGAGGGAGTAGAGGGGCCTGGCCTTAGCATTGAAGAGACGCGCATGATTCACGGCCGTCGGTTTGTTCGGGTGGCGCTGACCGTTCCGCCGGATCTGCCGATCGGGTACCACTCTGTGACGGCATGTGCAAAAGCAGGTCGTGCCAAGGTCGACGCGACATGCCGGTTCATCGTGGCGCCGGAGCGCTGTTATATCCCGGATCAGCTCCACTCCGGCGCTCGATGGTGGGGCATCGCACTGCAGCTCTATTCACTACGAAGCCATCGCAATTGGGGGGTCGGCGATTTTGGGGACCTCGCCTCGGTTGTGGAATGGGCCGGGCGACAGTTGGGCGCGGCAGTGATCGGGCTCAACCCGCTCCACGCACTCAAAAATACCAAGCCCTATCACATCAGTCCCTACTCGCCCTCAAGCCGTCTGTTCTTGAACGATCTGTATATCGATGTCGAGCAAGTCGTGGAGTATCAGACAGCGCCGGAGGTGAGAGCTCGTCTTGCTGAGCCGTCGTTCCGCGCACGAATCGAAGCGACCAGACGAGGGAAACTGGTGGAGTACGACGCGGTGAGGTCGATCAAACGCGAGGTGCTTGAGCTTTGCCATCGCGCGTTTCTCCGAGAACATTGTGAAGGCGAAGAGCCGGAGTTACAGCCGAGGACGGAGCGTGGAAGGGCTTTTCATCAATTTGTTGTGTGCGAAGGGGACTCGCTCACCTCCTATGCGGTATTTCAGGCATTGGAAGAAGCGCAGCAAGCCGAGCATGGAATATCGGCCACGTGGGCGGACTGGCCGGAGCACTATCGAATCCCGACATCGGAAGCTGTGGAGGAGTTCCGGCATCGGCACATGCAGCGAGTGGGATTTTTTCAGTATCTTCAATGGCTGGCCGCCGACCAGATGCTCGCGTTGGTGAAGGAGACGCATCAAGCAGGGATGCCGATCGGTTTCTATCACGACCTCGCATTAGGGAGCGATCGCTACGGCGCCGACGGATGGCGGTCTCAGGAGGTGCTGGCCTTGAATGCCGATTGCGGTGCGCCTCCTGACGCATTCGCCCCGGAAGGGCAGAATTGGGGATTTCCTCCGCTCGACCCGCTCCGACTTCGTGCGAGCGGCTATCAATATGTCATCGAATTGCTCCGCAAGAACCTCCGTTACGGTGGCGCGATTCGGCTCGATCATGTCATGGCGCTCTTCCGGTTGTTCTGGATCCCGCGCGGACTTCCTGCCTCGATGGGCACGTATGTGCATTACCGGGACGAGGAGCTGCTGGCGATCTTGGCGTTGGAAAGTGTGCGGGCTAAGGCACTGGTGATCGGCGAAGATCTTGGGACGGTTCCTGATTGGGTGCGTGACCGTCTGGAGGTGACAGGGGTCTTGTCCTATCGCGTCCTATATTTTGAACGGACTCATTCAGGGGCATGGAAGTTACCGGCTCAGTATCCAGCTCAAGCGCTCGCCGTCGTCACGACCCACGATCTCGCGACCCTCAGCGGATACTGGGAAGGGGCTGATATCGAGGCACGATCCACCCTCGGTCTCCTTCCTTCCGAGCAAGTACGGTCCGCGATGCTGTCTGGGCGGGAATGGGAGAAAGCCGGTATTCTCGCCGCGTTGAAATCCGAAGGACTCCTGCCTCCTGGTGTCCCGGATGATCCAGCTCAGGTGCCGACAATGACGACCGAGTTGACCGAGGCCATTCATCAGTACTTGGCCAGGAGTCCGGCCTGGATGGTGTTAGCGAATATTGAGGACATTATCGGTAGCCGTGCCCAAGCCAATCTGCCAGGGACGTTGGACCAGCATCCCAATTGGTGTCGAAAGTTGGACCCAACCGTCGAAGAGCTGACTCAGGACTCTCGATGCGACCGACTCGCAGCTCAGTTGCGTGTGATTCGCCCTTCCGTGTGAGAGTGTCCATGGACGAACCAACGTGTGATCCATTTTCTTGGCTGCATGGTTGTGAATGCCGGCGAGTGGCGTGAGTCTATGATCGCCATGACTCATCGTGACCGTTTGGCGCTCGGGATTGCCGGAGCCTGTTTTCTCATTATTTTGGTCATCGAACAGTTTTCTCCCGCCAACGTCGTCGGAGCCTATGGGTATGTGCTACCGATCTTGTTGGTCACGACGCTTCGCAATCGGACCGTCATGTTGGTGACCGTGTTGGCCTGTGTGGTCGCCACCTATTCAGGGCTGCTCCAGCCGACTAAGCCGGGGCGATTTCAAGCCGCAGTCATCAATCGGAGTGTCGTCGTTGGGGTCTTGCTGTTGGTCGCATATCTGGGCGTGAGTTGGGAAGAGCGGAAGGCACGGGAAGAAGCAGCCCGTGCGGCCTTGGCCCAGGAAACGGAAAATCTGCTCAAGGCCAATACGCAACTGGTTCAGGCAAAAGATCAGTTGAATCGGTCGGAACGGTTAGCTGCCGTCGGGCAGCTGGTCGCGTCTGTCGCCCATGAGGTGGGCACACCACTTCACTCGATCGCGTGGCATGTCCAGGCGCTGGAAGAGGAACCTGGGGCTACTCCGGAGATGAAGAAGCGGATTGCTATTATCGATGAACAGCTGACTCGGGTCGTGAATATCATCCAGGACTTGCTGTCCTCCACTCGACAACGCCAACCAACCCCTCAGTGGATGGTTGTACCGGACGTCGTCAGCCCAGCAGCCGCATTGATGGAGCCGGCCTTTCACGCGAAAGGGATTGCATTGACGGTCCAGATTCCTCTTGGCTTGCCGCTGGTCTGGGCGGATAAAGAAAAGATGCATCAGGTCTTGGTCAATATCCTGGCCAATGCACTGGCTGCGACTCCTCCAGGGGGAACGGTAACGATCTCAGCGGCAGCTCGCGATGCGACGACAGAAGAACAAGAGCGTGGCGCAACGGCCGCCGACCAGATGCCTCCACTGGTGCTCACCCTTGCGGTTCAGGATACAGGATGCGGTATGCCGGAAGCGGATACGCAAAAGGCTTTCGAACCATTTTTTACGACCAAAGCGATTGGAAAGGGGACCGGCTTGGGGCTATTCTTGAGTCGTGAAACCGTGCTGGCTCATGGTGGGAGCTTGGCCCTGACGAGTGAGATCGGCCGCGGGACGAGTGTGATCATCACGCTCCCCGCGAGACGGACCGACCTCGCTCATTCGATGGAGGATGCGTGATGCAACCAGCGACAATTCTAGTAGCTGACGACGATGCAGTCGCGCGTGAGCTTTTGGCAGAGGCATTACGCAAAGAAGGCTATCACGTCGAAGCCTTTTCCAGTGGAGAAGCCGTGATCGCGCGTGGGCGGCAAGGCCGAGTCGATTTGGTATTGACGGATATCCGGATGGGGGCAGTGGATGGGCTCACAGTCTTGCGGGAATTCAAGCGCACAAACCCACATACCGTGGTCGTGGTGTTGACCGCGTTCGGCTCTCTGGAAGGAGCGATTGAAGCGATCAAGCAGGGTGCATACGATTATCTCGCGAAACCATTTAAGAGAGAGGACATCAAGCTGGTCGTCAAACGAGGCCTGGATCACTGTCGACTGCTCCAAGAGAACGCACGGTTCAGGCAAGAGTTGAAAAGCAAAGACGAATGGTCTCCATTGGTGGGAAGTAGTACGGCCATGCTGGAGGTCTATAAGCTGGTGGCGCGGGTAGCTGACAGCAAGAGCACGGTTTTGCTGCAGGGAGAGAGCGGAACCGGAAAAGAGCTCATTGCTCGTGCCATTCATACGAACGGCCCGCGTCGGGATAAGCCGTTTATCCCGGTCAATTGCGGGGCGTTGCCCGACACGCTGTTGGAGTCGGAGATGTTCGGGTACGAAAAGGGCGCCTTCACCGGGGCGGTGGGAACCAAGATGGGGCTCTTTGAATCCGCCAACGGAGGGACGCTGTTTCTTGACGAGATCGGCGAACTTGGGCAGGCGTTGCAAGTGAAGTTGTTGCGGGTGATGCAGGACCAGGAAGTGCGTCGAGTCGGGGGCACGACTTCCACCAGGGTGGATGTTCGGATCATCGCCGCGACCAACCGTGATCTTGAACAGCTCGTCAAGGAAGGAAAATTTCGGGATGACCTCTTCTATCGTCTAAAAGTCGTCCCAATTACCTTGCCCTCATTGGCGGAACGGCGGGAAGACATTCCGATGTTGGTCCATCATTTCTTGCAGAAGTGTGCGGCAGGGGCCGAGCATGCGGTGCGTGGTGTGTTGCCGGAAACGATGGCGCTCTTAACCGACTATCGGTGGCCGGGCAACGTGCGAGAGCTTGAAAATGCGATTGAACGGGCCGTGTCTTTGAGTCACGGACCCCTGCTGATGCCGGAAGATTTGCCCGAAGCGATTCACCACGGAGCGACCGCAGAGGCTAGTATACGACCTCAGCTCACGGATCCTCAGGATGAGGCCTACCTCACGTTAGAGGAGGTAGAAAAACGTCATCTGATTCGGGTTCTGAAGGAAATGAAAGGCAATAAGGTGAAGGCCGCGAAAATCCTTGGAATCGACAGACGCACCCTCTATCGAATGGCCGAACGGTTCGGCCTCGATCTTGGGGAAGACACGGAGGGACTGTCCGAGAAAGAGCCTACTTAGTAGTTCTTTGCCCCGTAAAACGTTTCTGTCGTATATGTGCTGGGGACGATTTTCAGCTCGTTCTTGATCAAGCGAAGTTTGTTTTCAGCACTTTGAGGAACCTGGGGCGCGGTCGGACCCCAGCTATCAAACATCGTTTGTTTGCCTTCAGACGAGACTTGTAGACGGAGACGAGAGCTCTGATCAGTTTCCGGTGTCACGGAGGCTTCGGCGCGGCTTCTGACAACGCCAAGCCGCCCTCGCACGAGCCAGTCCCAGATGCTGGGTTGTTCATCCCTGTAGCCTGTATTCAGCTGCGACCCATCCTTCCATTCCACATCATAGTTGTCGTCTTTCAAGACTTTTGACACCGCAGCTTTCACCTGATCGGCAGGTGCGGGCAAGGTCACGTCGACGACATCCGGTTGGGCAGGATGCTGAACGCTGCTACATCCAAAGGTAAAGGCGATAAGGGCAACAACGGCGAGAGAGTCCTTTCGGATCATTTTGTTCTGGCCTCCTTCAGACGATAAACAAGGTGGGTATCAGTGTGCGTCACTCCTTCAATACGATGAATACGGCTCAACACTAACTGAGTGAGGGCGTCCTGATCGGGAATATCTGCGATAGCGATGATATCAGGCTTACCCCAACAAGGATCGATCGTTTTGATCTCTTTGATTTCCGCGAGTGCACTAGCAACTGCCGACGTTTGCCCAGGGAGCACGTTAATCAGCACATACGCCCTATCTGACATCCCTCGATCTCCGGGAGCTGGGCCGTGAATCGTATACGGGATCGTCCCGGAAGTGGGCTGCTTTATAGCAAAGTCAGTCTGTCCTGTCAATACAGGTTTCAGCTTCACGGGCTTTGGGGTGGCGGGGCCAGAGGGAAGCGATTTTAAGTGTGGTTTTGCCATGGTCTCACTTTGGCGCCACAAGCACTTCGACCCGACAGTGCTCACTGACGCTGGTTAAGGTTGTCTCCAGTCGCTTCGGGCTTCCGATGCGACCCTCTGGGTCGTACATGAAACAAAACAAGGTCGAACCTCGTCCCTGCGCTCTGTAATAGGCAGAGTCTGCCGTCACCTGATCGGCAAGTTCCTTTGCCGTCAATCCGGATCTGGTCTTCTTTGCGACGACAGCGATCTGATCTCGATTGATGAGCAGCATGGTGCGTGGTGTGCCCTCCGCGTAGGGTGGGGTCCATTCCTCGGTTGCCACTTCGTCAAACTCCACTTTCAGCAATGCACACAGCAGATCCTGGAGGTCATAGTCATCGTCGATCTCGAGTGTCGGACGATAGTCCCGTCGAAGCCGGAGTTGACGGGCCACGGCATGCAAGCGTAGGCAGACTTTTCGGATGAGCTGGAGCGGATCCTGATCAGACATGGGTTCAAGCAACCGAGTTGGGGTCGGACCGATCGAGGGCTTGTCTGGAGACAAGCCTTGAGCAGAGGACGCAATAGGATGAGGGGCTTCTGAGTGCATCGACAGGTTTGCTGCTGAAGGGGCTGGGGAAGTGATGTTCGGTGGAGGCGGCATCACAGAGACCGCTGGAACCGGCATGGGTGGAGGCTGTATCTGTGCCCTCTCCGTAGGCTTCTCAAGCCCCCAGGTCGCTGGTTGGACAGCCGGAGTTGATGTTGGTATGAACAGAGGAGGGGGCGGCGTGGCGGTGATTGGCGGAGTAGCAGGCTCCGCTGGCTGAGATACCGGTGTTGGAGTGGGCGCAGGAGCCGGTGGGGGTGTCGGGGGTAGTGCTTGAATTGGACCTGGATTCGCTACGGGAGTCAGTATTGGAGCTGGAATGAACGGAGTAGGAGTAGTCGGTTGCGTTTGAGGTATGGGTGTAACGGTGGCACTTGACGGTTCCATATTGGTCGGTTTGGCCATCGCGACGGTCAGCGGCGAAGTTGCTTGTGTGGTTACTGTGGTTGATGCTGTGGATGAAACCAGCACCATGCGCGCGGTGTTACTAGGGCTGGCCTCGGGCGGTGGCTCGGCTTTTGGCGGTGGTTTCATCCCTTGGAGTTCAAGCTTCTTGTCCTCCAGGGTATGTATCAGGCCTTTTATGACAGCGAGGCTCTGTGTGACTTGGGTCTTGTCTGCTGTCCGAATTTTGAAGTTCCGGTGCGTGTGGAATTCCTGAGAACGCTCGCCGAACGTGCGTCGCAGACATTCACGAAACTGTAGTTCAGCCTTGCTTTGCGCCGCATCACGATAGGGGAAGCCCTCTTGGCCGATGTCGTTGATCGCAGTCACTACCTCCTGAAATTTCGTAATGCCGAGCGTGATCTCTTCGATGAGAGCAGTTTTCGATCGGGACCGTTGTTGTTCCGCTGCGCGTGCTCGTGCCATGGCTGTGTGAAAAAAGTCTAGCTGAGGGGCAGACACCTGGCAAGAAAACAGCGGGTTTTGGCGGGTTGAGTAGTCGGGTTAAAAGCGTCATAGCCACGATAAGATGAGCCAGATCAGCGCCATTGGATATAGGGTCAAGGTTCAGTGTTGATTAATTAAGCCGGGTCTTTTTGTTGATGGGTGGAGAGGAAATGATTTCGGTTTGTCCATTCGGGCGCTGAATGACCACCCGCTGGACCTGTTCCAGGTCACCCAATCCGAAGCTCAATTCTGGGGTTTGATCGGTCAGCATGCCCACTGTTCCAGTGACAGCGCGGGTATAACTTTTACCTTTCTCGGTCTCGATACTGATGCGGGTTCCAAGAGCAGAGACGGTATCTGGGACGACTAGTGTGATGAAGTTTTTACGAGAGGTATTCAGAAAGGCCCGCACCGGGCCATCCATATTGATCCAGAGGAGATCTTGCTTGCCATCGCCATTCAGATCAACGATGAGCGGCGATTGGCCAAAGTAGGAATTCTCCAATCCTAATGATGGTGTGTGATGAAACCTGCGCGCACCATCGTGGGTCGATTGCAGGACGGCACGGCCCGAGAGTTTTAAGAATTTGTGGACCGGCCACTTGATATAGTTTTGTGCCACAAACAGATCGAGCTGTCCATCGAGATTGAGGTCTTCAAATGTGGCACCCCATGCGAACCCTTCACCCGTCAGTCCGTATTCGTCAGTCACATCGGTAAAGCGGAAGTTTCCATCGTTTCGCCACAGCATCCAGTCGTGCGTGTGACGCTGGCCGTCTCGTAGATCGCCCGACGTCAGGAAAAGGGGGATCGATCCTCCGACGTTCGTGAAAAACAGATCCTGATCGCCATCATTATCGATATCGCCGACCGCCAAGCCCATCCAAAAACCGAAGACGGATTTGGTCGGGATCGGCTGGAAGGTGCGATCCTTCATATTGCGGAAGATCTCGACCGCGCCGGTATTCTGGGACACCACCAAGTCTTGCCACCCGTCGGAGTCCAGATCGACAAACACAGAGAGAAAGGTGTTCTGTCTGCTGGCGGTACCGGATGAGTCAGTGATGTCCGTAAAGGTGAGGTCTCCGTTGTTCAATAACATGCGATTCGGCTTGGCATGCGTCAGGTCATTAAAGGTCGCACTCCGGAACGTCTTGGCATTCACAAACACACTGATATACAGGTCTCCGTCGCCGTCATGGTCGATATCCGAAACGGCCACGCTAAACGGAACAGAGTCTGGGGGCAGATTAACGGGGATTGGCTTTTCCTGAAACCGCCCCCTGTCATTGAGATAAAGATAGACACCGTTTTCGCGCGCGACAATCAAATCGGTATCCCCATCCGCGTCTATGTCGATTGCCGTACTGCCATAGGTCGCACTCGTATTCGAGAGGCCGGTCCCGTGCTCGATATCGACGAGTCGGCCATCGCGATAGCTCAACAAGGCATCGTCCTGTCCATTTCCGCCGCCGACAAAGATCTCAAACTGTCCGTCTCCGTCAACGTCGATGACCGAAGCCCCGGTGAAAGGATGGGAGCCCTTCTTCCATACATGCGTAAAGTCGGTAGGAACCTGGGTAAACGGTGCCGGTGGAGGAAGGATGCCGGACCGCGCCGCACATCCACTGAGCAACAATATACAGACAAGTAGACTGACCTTCTGATGAATAGTGCGGTGTATCGACATCGATCTGGCTCCCATTTCATCCTCCTGCCATGACGTTTTGTGATGGTCTTGAATCCGTTGAGCGCTGTTACTGAAAGGTGATCCACCGCCAGAACTCGACATACCAGGGCGTTCCGCCATCTTCCACGATGGTGTCGACCACAAACGGGATGCGATGACCTTCCGAATCGCCTACATCCACCCGCAGCACATTTCCCTGACGATCGGCAAAAATAAAGTTGTCTTTGGTCACAGTGGGTGCCACCATCGCGTATACGTCCCCATTCGGTGCCACGAGGGCCTTGGGCGCCAAGTGCTCTGTCTTCTGTAGCTTCATGAGGGTGGTGGCCTTTTTCTGCAGGTCTTCCGAGGAAATCACCGTGCCTCCGATCTCAGCGTGCAACGGCTCAGGATTACCTGTGGTGGCAAGCGTGACCAAGGCGTCCGAGGCTCTGCCAGCGACCGATGCCGGCAAGTCCGCTGCGTAACTCGGTACGGCGAAGGTTAGCATCAGCGCTGCCGCTATGAACGCGTTCATCTCCTTGCCCTTCTTCTGGGACTGATTGCCGATAGCTGTCTGCGTCATGATCGATCTCCTTTGGTTATAAACCTGTTGGTGGGTTCGACTGGCTGCCTGCGCAACCGGCCGGTTTCTGGTCCGTCACTTCCATGTGTCTGTCTAAGGACCTTGTTCGTCCAATCGCATGGGCTGTAGTCGGTGTATTCGCCGAGTCCTTACAAGGGGTATGCGGTTGTTCCCGCGGGGAGTTCATCCTAGCGAACTGGAATTGATGTCACCGCTGCATGAGCTATCAAACGGTGCGGGCGGAGAGAGCGTCCACGCGATTGCTCGTGTCGATCAGGAGCTCAGGCTCAGTTGGGTGCCTGGATGGGACTCGATCAGCCCCTGCTTACGTTGTTCAAAATCCTTCTGAATCAGCGACGCGCTGCCGTGGGGAGGGTTTCTGGTGGTGCTCCAGCCGGATGGACTGCCATGACTGGATAGGCAGAGACTCGTGAGGTGTAATCCCGCATCACTGTATCTGAAGTCTTTGGCAGCCTGAGATGACCCCGAAGTATTTGTGTGTTGCCACTCGAAAACGCCTGAAACGACTGCGCTGCGGACGGGGGTGGTCGCCTCCGAGGGGAAAGCCGTTATCCACCCGTCGTGGCGTGTTGCAATTCCTCCTGCACGGCGTGAAGCAACAGGTGGAGATCAATCGGCTTTGGAATGATATGGCGAGCCCCCAGCAACTTGGCTTGCTGCAACTCCTCGAGGGAGACCCCACTCATGGCGATGATCTTCACGTCTGCACACACACGGGTCAATGCCCTGATGACGTCGAGACCATTCATCTCAGGCATCTCCAGATCGGTAATGACGAGATCCACGGAATCCACGCTGAACCGTTGGAGCCCTTCCCGGCCATTGGCGGCTTCACAGACACGATACCCTGCGTCTTCGAGTACTCGCAGGAGGAGCATACGCACGGACGCGTGATCCTCGATGAGCAGGATGGTGGCTGGCCTCATGGAATCTCCCAACTGGTTTCCGCCATGACTCCTGTGAATAGGGAAGAGGGGTAAAGAACGAATGCCATCATCGATTGGGACGTATTGTAGAAACCTGTGGGAACGGGGCACAAGCACTCGAAAGGGTGGTCTTTTTAGGTTGGCGAGGCCTTGACAATTCCGAGATAGCTAGGTACCTGGAAGTCTTGCGTGAGAGCGAAGATGGTGAATATGCTGAACGTACGGTCCGGATATACGCAACACTCACCACAGTAAGTCAGAATGGAGCGAACTCGTGGATTCACTGGTCATCTGGACAAAGGTCGTGTACGCCCTCCACGCGTTCAGCCTGCTGACCGGCATCATTGGCACTGCCACGGTGGTCGGCGCATTTCTCACCGGCTGGCCTTCGATCATCGCGGTCGTTCTGAACTACATCAAGCGGAGCGAAGCTTGCGGCACCTGGCTTGAATCACACTTTCGCTGGCAGATCCGAACGTTCTGGTTTGGACTGCTCTGGATCTCCCTCTGCGGGGCCTTCATTATCGCGACCCTTGGGATCGGGCTCCTCTTTGTGTGGTTGCCAATCACTCTAGTGGGACTCTGGTTTGTGTATCGCATTGTGCGCGGTTGGGTCACTCTCGGCGACCGTCGGCCAATGTCTGTGTGAGCGTGACAGCCTTTATGAGCACGCCTCTCCACAAGGGAATACACGATTCAAGATCCGATTCACAACATTCCCGAAACTGTTTGGCCGGGAATTCGTTCCTGTTCGTTGTCCCTAAATCCCTGAAATGCCGAAGGACTTTCGCTACGCGGTGGAGATCCGGAATTCTGGATTGCTTGGGCCTGAGTATCGAAAGGTCTTAGCGAGTCATGAAGTAGCCCTCGTCTATAATCGCTCAGAGGGGAATGCGCCATTGACGATTCAAGTCCTGATGAAGGCGCTGCAGGGGTAATGAGCAGTCAACCACAGGTCACCTTTGAGCTATTCTCTGTTCCTCTGTAGAAAGTTACTAACAGAATGCTGAAAAAGTCCTCCAGCGGCGTTCTCGCATCACTCAGAGGCTCAACGTACCGAAGCGTACGCCTCGCCCCTTCGCTCGCTGCGGCCTTGCTGGTGGCCTTTTTGAACATTCTGGGGTGGAGAGTGCCACAGTTCTTTCTGTCATCGTGCAACGCTGCGCGAAGCAGACACCGAGTTTTTCAGCAGACTGCTAAAGGTTTTTCTCTTCGACGGTGATATCTCCCCATTTCGAAATCTGAATGCGTTTCCCTGGATTCTTGAGGGCCTTCGGGATCACCTTGTGCTCGACAAAATGCCGCAACTCTTCGGGAGACGTGTGGTCAGCTAAAAATTGTTCATTAAAGACCAGGTGCCAAGACTGCTTCTCGACGCCGTGGTGAACGCTGAACGTCGGTCTGATCGTCTGATTGAACTTCACATCTACGAATTGCTTTTTCAGACAGTCCCGTATGGTCTGAATTGTGATGGGATCAATTCCAGATTTTCCACTGTCCATGGATTCCTCCCTCAGTAAGGGTAGCAGGAAAGTTTAGATACCTATCGCTCACACTCCTGGCGGCTTTGGAAGATTCAGCCACGGTGAGTGAGGACCGCCAGTTGCTGCGCAGGCACACCGTTGGCTAATAGCAATTCGTAGGGACAGAATTTCTCCAGGGGGAAGACAGACAATCCATGTGAGGTTGCCTGATTGGCCCATCCGGTCGGCGTCCGGCTTCTGGGCGCAAGCCGTTCTCCAGCGCATGATTGACCAGGACCTCGATGTCTGCATCGGGCATCGTGGGGTATTCCTGTCGAAACTGCCGCTGAAGGGCGGGACGGGTGGTTGCTATGTATCGTTCACGAGCCTGTCTTGCGCCCTCACGGGCCTGCTGATACAGTGCCTCGCGTTCCTCGGCCGATAGACTGCCGGCTGGGTCAGCAGTCTTGCCGGGCTTGAGGTCGGCACAGGCGCTTAAAAGGGTGAGGAGCAGAGCCAGAGCCAGTCGCATGACGCATCTCCGTGAGCGTGCTGACGGTTCGGATGGTCAGTGGGGTGAACCAACCGATGAGCCGGGAATGTGGCCATCCACGATCTGCTGGCCGTAGGCAATGCACTGGGCCGTGGCTTCCTCGGCGGTCGCATACCGACCGGTCTTCACGAAATGACGGCTGTCCTCCTCGTCCTCGGTGGCCCAGGAAATGAAGACGTTCAATTCCCACTGGCCGGTATCTACGAGCTGCCGAGGGGCGGGTTGTATGGTGAAGCCTTTGTAGGTGACGGCTTGGGTCATCGCTGCGGCATTCCCTTCCATTTTAGCTGATTCAGTATTTCTTTATCATCTGCCAAGCCGGCAAACGCGGAGTTCGCGGCTTGTCATAGGACTCCGTCCTTCGTCACTTGAGTCAGGTCTATATTGGTCAACAATTGGAACGGTTTCAGGGAAGAGTTATGAATATCGACCGAGGTCATCTCGAAGAGTCCATCTGAAGTCTGCCGGCGGATGATCAGTGACATATTTCCCATGATGAGCATCGGGTGTTGAGTTTGATGGCTGGTTGTTTGAATTGTTGGTTGGTCGCCATAGCGTCTGTTCCTTCTGTGACTTCAAAATAAGTCTCTCATGGGAAGAGGAGAGCTATTGCGCAGTTCACAGAGGACACGTGAGCCAGGGGCCGGAACTGGTGGACTCACCACAATCCGGCAGGTCAGCATTTTGTGTTTATTGTGATCCGAGGATCTCCTGCTCCGCCTGAAGCCAGTCATCAAGTGGACCTTGACGGATGCGTCGTTCGTAGTTCTCGAAGGCACGTGTGGCGATTCGTTCATGGAGTGTTGCTGACACAGAAGGGGAGGGAGGCTCTGGTGTCGTTCGACGAGTAGGTCTCTGGCGCGTCGTCTTCGATTTGGTCGGGGTCTTCGGTTTGGTCAGGGTCTTCAGGTTGATTGGCTTCTTCGATTTCACGAGTCCCTTCCTATATCTCCATCACGAATCAGATTGGTGATGGCAAAGCTAGGTGATCCATGGAGAGATGTCAAGGCGAGACCGTCGCAGTCTGCGATGGCTATACCTCGCGTAACGGGTGAGGCGGCGTGTCAGGATTGTAGTGTTTGATGAGATTGAGTGGATTGTTGAGGTCGATGAGCATCACCAGGTAAATTTTCTCAAGTCATTGATTGTACAGCTATCTTTGTTCTGTTTTCTGGAGAAGGTTCATGCTAAGATTCTCTTGCTGCTTTCTTTACGCCATGGAGTCTCTCCTGGTGCTAGGGAAGTGGGGAGGTGATGCGGACGTCACCTCCCCTTTTTTTGTCGTGTTGCTTCTTCGTGGTCGTGATCTCAGCCTGCCGGTCGCTCCGTCCCCTTTTGCCCTAGCCTGCATCTCATGAGGTGCGCTTCGTCGGGGTAACCGGTTGCATCCGGACACCATCGCCGATTTCATCCCAATGGAGGGCCGGTCAGTGAAGGGGGGCTCTCGTCAGTGACGTGGGTTCTCTCGGGTGATCGAGTCTCTCGGAAGCATTGCCGAGGAAGTGTTCGTTCGGCCAGCGACTCGTGCGATGCGGTGTAGGGCTGTAGAAGATCGAGGATGTAGAATGGTGAGGAGGCGACGTGGCCGACGCCTCCTCATGGTATGCCTACTACTTCTTCTTGGCCGCCTTCTTGGCAGGCTTCTTCGCTGCTTTCTTCGTTGCCATGAGCACTCCACCCCCCTTCGATTTCAAAAATGGTGATTGCCTATGTGTGATATAGCAGAGTTTGTGCTCTGAGTAAAATTCTCTCTCTGCATAATTTGGTCTGGTTGACGGATAGAGAGGGGAACTCTGTACTTGGGGATTTCCCACTGGACCAGCATGCGAGGTGGTGAAATCATGATATTGCGATGGGACCAGATCGATCTCGAACGAGGCCTGCTTCGATTAGAACCAGGCACGACGAAAAATAACCAAGGCCGACTTGTGCCGCTCGTGAAGGAAGTCACGGAGGCCCTCTGGCAATGGAGGCAACAGACGCTGCTGCGCTATCCACCGTGTGCATGGGTTTGCCATTTCCGTGGTGAGCGGCTTCAACGAGTTCCCAAAACAGTCTGGCAGAAAGTCTGTGAACAGGTGGAGCTCAAAGGCAAATTATTTCATGACCTGCGCCGAACAGCGGTTCGCAATATGGTAAGAGCAGGAATTTCTGAACGGGTTGCTATGACGATCTCAGGGCACAAGACTCGGTCGGTTTTTGATCGATACACTATCGTTAGTGAGAGTGATCTGCTCGACGCGGTAGGTTGTCTCGAGGATGCGTCAGCAAGGATTCGAATAGCTCAGGGGGATAACTCTCTCCGCGGGGCTAATGGCGGGATAGCTAAGATAGAGCCTTCGAAGCTTCGAGATATCATGAATTATTCAGGAGTTGATGAAGTAGTCTAGGAATAGTCAGTATTGGCCAAATCCAAAAAATCGGACTTAGGCTTCTCTACAGCGACCGTTGTATCAACAATCTCATTCAATTCCATAATGCAGTAGTAACAGGCAAACTCGAATTGCCCCCGCAATCCTTTCTTTCCCGCTTCCCGAAAAGAAGGAATCACCTTAGCCCTCGCCTCATAGTATTTCTTAAACGGGAGGAACAGACTCCTAATACGATCGGCATGAGAGCCAGAACCCAGTTGAGCTCCTGCGGATGCATGGGCAAATTCATTTCGGATTTTTCTTATCAGGTGAAGGGTATGTGCAAAGTTATCATCTATTAGTCCTAGACGATGGGCCAGAGTTATTCTTGACGCGAAGGTGCCGATCGGTCCATCTGTCCGGAGAAAATCATCCTGTGCAGTCGGACAAGGGAGGAGCTTTCTAGTTAATGCTAGATGCAAGAGTTCGTCTAGTTTTGCACAAACCAAGATTACTGCTGCCCGGTCACTTTCCCTTTCAAACTCATCTGCAAACGCATTGAAGCTATCGCTGTGTTCTATGGCCATAGGATTTTCCCAACTTGAGCACAATTTCGAGCACAGTCGAGGGGTTGCTGAGTGGATAGCTACGGTAAGTTACGGAAAATTTGGTGCCCCCGATACGAATTGAACGTACGACCCGCGGTTTAGGAAGACCCTCTTGTGTTACAACACCAAACCACATGGGACATCTTCATATCACGAGAAGCACAAACCCATCAATGGGTTCCGTGCTCTCCTGTGGTTCGCTGTTTCACGCTCTGGTTCCCTCTAACCGTGACCAAAACCGTGATTCCTGGATTGGAACCGTGACTAAAACCGTAATGGTTTGATCATGCGAGGACAAACTTGAACCATAAAGTATCGGCATTAACTCGATGAATGTATCGTAAGGTCCCCATGCTAGTCGGATATACGACATCAAGATAAAAGCGATTGCCCGACTATACGATTGGACTGCAAGAAGAATGGGTTCCTTGGTGTTTTTGCGGTTCAGAAATATAGTGTTTCAGACTTCACCCGGCAGTCAGTGTCCGCTTTAGTCCCTCACCGGTCGATCACCGACCTGCAGAGCAGCCATTCACCGCCTGCTTTCATGGTAGGGGTTCTCCTTTACAACCTAAGCACGCCCCTGGGAGACTGGCGAGCGTGTGCAGCGGGCTAGGGAAGTGAGCCTTCAAAAAAAAGGGGGCCTATGTCGATCCGCATGAGAACCCATGATACAGGTTGCCCAGTTGCAATTCATTGAAATAGCGCCAGTTATGGCGTATTGTCCACGAATTATAGTGGCGTCTTATACGGATAGAAGATACCAGATCCGGTTCTTATGTAGATCGGCCTACACATAATTTCTTTCTATAGAAGCTTGTAAGCCGAGCAATCGCAAACACCGGACGTCACTTCGCGCCGTCTGTGATGCGCAACGTATGGAGACCAGGAGTACTGCGGTTCCTCCATTCATGCAGCGTGAAAGGAACGCACCCATGGAGGTTTCGCCCAACCCGATCGACATTATCGAGAAGTATTTTAACGCCGAACTTAAACCGAAGACGCTATGCGAGTTTGATGGCGTCGATCCTGAGCGATGGATCGACTTCTCCAACCACTATCGTACCGTGATGAAGAGCAAGTTCGCCAACGCATACCTTGATCTGCAAGCAGCTCCGGCTTACGCCGTTCGGCTTTACTTCGAGCCCTCATTCGACCACGACTGGGCAGAGAAGCTGGCAGAACGCTTCGCCGAAACGCCGCTCCTCGGCTATAGAGCATTCCTTCCCGAAGACCCTCGAGTCACCCGCGAGCAGGTATCTGCTTTTCTTAATCCGCTAAAGAAACATCTACTGCTGGCGGACTCGGTATTTGTCAGAGATAACTTTTACTGGGGCTTCGATTTTGTTGCCGAGACAGTCAGTCGCGACCGTTGGCGTGATGACCCCAACGTGGTGTCTCTCGTTGAGATGAGTATCGCCCGGATACGGGCTTACCTGCCCATCCTGGCCGAACTGCGTGATCTCATTCAATCTAATGCGCTGGTATTCATGCCGTACTACATCACGCCGACCTTCCCGTATGCCAATGTTCCGCGCAGGCTTGAGCGTCATATAGAGCGACTGCGTATCATTGACCCATCCGGGGATATATGGAGGAAGGGCATCCCAGAGCACGAGTTCGACAAAATCCTTGTGCCATGGCTCAATGCCCGCCTTCTGGGCTTAGATCCTGTTTACCTCACAGACGCTATGGCTCGGGTTGGTGGGACATTGAGCTTCGATGGCGACGTGGTTACGTCTCCGCCGAGTGACATGCTATCGGTGAGCATCCTACCCTTCGGCGGAGCAGGTGAGATCGATCTGGACATGCTCTGGGAAATGCGCCGCAATGAATCCGTTTTCGCACATATCCGATCACTCACTGCCAAGTGCAAGAATTACCTGGAGGACAACCTCGGCCAAGGGGCGACACCGAAGGCCGCGAACGCATTAAGCAAGCAGTTTCTGCAGGACCACCTCGCGTCTCTCCAAACGCAGAAAGTCATCTCCTTTGTGGACAAGCCGTCGGTGTCGTTCGTCTGGCGGACCGCGCTCGCTGTTGCCACGTTCGGCACATCCGAGATCGTCAGCGCGTTGGCATCCATCGTCCTGGACAGCAGTGTTGGCAAAGCTGCTCTCTCTCGCCTATCCCCGGAACGACGAGCGAACGCTTACCTCAACGCTGCCCTGTGATCGCTGATTTCAATTTTCATGTTGCAGTATCCATCACCCGCGTAGCCGGGAGCTTGCTTCTGAGTGCTGGACGTCCAACAACCAGTTGCAGCTGACGGTCAGCTTCTTGGCCAGCTGCTTAAATGGAGCGTTACTGCGATGGGGATAAGGACCGCTTTGTGGGGCGGAACGATTTCTGCGAAGAATACCCACATTTGATCGACCTGAGATATTCAAACGGTAGTGCGTACGCTGGCAGCGATAGGTCAGACCTCGGCAGGTCTGATGGTCGTCTTGGGGAACGCGATAGTTGTTTTTTGCTTCAAAAGAAATTACCTCACACGCCCCTATCAAAGGTGGAGCGCACCAGAGAATTGACGTTTAACCGTGAGATCTTTCGGATTCGACTTCTTTGCTCAACCGATCCGGCGGCAGCCTGGCGGTCTGGTAAATGGACCTACCTGGATATTGTGTGAGCATATGAGTCAAAGGCGGTTACTTCGTCTGTAAGTCATCCTTTTGGAGGTCCCTGGACTAATAGCCCCAAACCTCTTAGAAACTCAGTACCTCCCTTGCGGCACAATGAAAGCATTATAAACAGAGCTAGACGTTATTGAATAGATCTCTCGGTGGTAGCGCGCCACAACCATTTCGCTTCACCCCGCATCTGACTAAAGCCAAAGCTAATCGCAAAGAAAACAAACTCAGAATCAAGATTCATGACTTCGCGTGCTCGGCCAAATCTCTGGTGATATGGTCGAGCTATGGCGGGATCCAGACCGAAACTTCCTAGTACTGTCAAGGCGATTAGTGAATCAACTAGCCGCTTTGGACAACTGACATACCTCTTGCGAACACAGACCATTATCCCTGCCGGTAGCCGGAAGGACGAGAAAGGATTTCTTGAGGCCCGACAGGCGCTCTGCTTAGTTTCCGCCTTCCGACGAGAGATTCAGGCGTTGCGGAAGCGATACCCCATCACCTATTGGGCGCAAGGCCGACAGGCTGATCGTGACGCCCAAGAGTGTGCTGAAAAATGGCGGATTACCGAACCCCACATGATTCTCTGGTTGGTCCAACATTGGGATCCTGACCAACCCAATTCTCCCCCCATTTTCCCCACCTTCTCAATGTCTTCCGGTCTCGTAGAACAGCTAGAGAGGCTGTGCCAGACCTCCGCATTCCAGCATGACGTTCAGAGATTGAGAGAACGCTACCCTGCCTCGTATTGGGTAGGAGGTCACGAGCTTAGTTCGGAGGCACAGCAGCTTTGTAACCGGTGGGGGATTGAAGGACGGCAGTGGGTCATTTGGCTTGTCGAACATTGGGACCCTGACGTGTCAAATCTCCCACCGTTTGAACCTAGAGACCGACTTGATCTGCTTCCCGTGCTCAGGAATTGGGTCCTCAGCATTGACTCGATTGTCGATGATGCAGAAAAGGGTGAGGCAGGAAGACCACTCCGAGCCACATTAACACTCTACCCTGGTGCCTCGCTTCGTGATGTGCGCGCAGCCGGGCGGATTGCGCTTCAGCAGCTCGAACCTGACACGAGGAAAAAGGGCGCGCGGCCAGGATTAACAGACATAGACCGGACCATGTTACGAGAAGAGTTTGAGAAACTCGGAATTCCTGCGCGCCGCGCACGTAAACGCATGGTGCAGATGGTGTCAGATTGCATGAAACAACATGGTCGACTGATGAGCGAAAGCGTGATTGCGAACGAGCTACGTGGGTGGCTCCAGCTAAAGGGCGAGCCGGTGAAGCAGTATTACACCGAAAAACGAGACCGCCGCTCCTGACGCCCGTTTATTTCCCCTTCCTCTAACTCCGCGAAATCCCAATCAAAGTTCTACTCAAAATTGGTCCACTTTCTGTTTTTTCGACTGCCTTGAGGCTCTGTGCTTAAGTGGCCTTCATTGAGACTCACTATCCGTCTCCAACAGCCTGGAGACCATAACTTTAAGGAGGGCGTCGTTATGCCACCCGTAAACCACCAACTCAAGACCGTCAAAGAAGCCGCTTACCAACTCAACGTGTCCGAGTCGGCCTTGTATAGAAAAATCCAAAACGATGAGATTCCTGCATACCGATTTGGGAGAAAAGTCTTGGTGGATCTTCGCGAAGTCCTCGCGGCGATGCGGCGAGAGTCACAGGATCGTGATGCTGAGTTGTACTAACCATAAGGAGATTTAGCCATGACAATCTATTTTCGCTCATGCCGGAACTATGTGACTCGCGACAAGCACGATCCCAAACGGCGGTGGTACGTGTACGAGTTCAAGACTACGGGAGGGGTAATTACTCTGATACAGAGAATGAAGGTTGCTCGTCTAGAACGGACAGTGACCTACGCTCGCGATCGAGATGGACGCTGGCGATCGCAACCTTCGCGCAAGGTTACAGAAATATTGACGCGGGATAGACAGAACAAGCGACGCTGATCAGTGACCACATTGCATTGGTAGAAGGATGAAACACATGGACCAACATCTTTCTCTGCATGAAGAGCAACTCGCCGATCTGCGCAAGTCCGGGCTTTTGGATGAGACCATTGCCCGGCTTGGTTTCTGTGCCGTGCGGCCCCACGATATCAAAATGACGGGCGTCCACCATGCCTATCGGCTGCCCTATTTTGATCGAGACGGCCACTCGATCGACTTCGAGCGGTGGCGGCTCTTTCCACCAATTAGCACTGCCGACGGGCATACGCGGAAGTACCACCAACCCGCCGGGTCTACTCCACACCTCTACTTGCCCCCACTGCTCAACTGGCGAACCGTGGCCGCCGACTCCACGATTCCCATCGTGATCACTGAGGGCGAGAAGAAGGCTGCGGCTGGGTGCCAAGAGGGCCTGACTGTGGTGGGGATCGCTGGTGTGTGGTGCTGGCGGATGAAACTGGAAGACGGGGAGCGTCTCGTTCTTCCAGAGCTCGACCTCTGGGCGTGGAAAGGGCGGCGGGTTGAGATCGTGCCTGATTCCGACGTGTGGCGTCCCAACAAGATGCTGCAGGTGTTGGCGGGCTTCTATGCCCTTGGTATGGAATTGACTCATCGCGGTGCACAGGTGCTGTTAGTGCGAATTTCTGAAATGGGAAATATCAAAGTAGGTTTGGATGATTTCATCGTGTCAGAAGCAGCTCAATGGAGGGACATGTGGGGGCGATTGGATCGATGGGAGCTCAGCGATCGTCGATTGAGTAAAGTGGCAGCTTGGCATCAGCGATGGGAACGCAGACAAGAACAGAAGCTGCTCAATTCACACGACTCGTTCATTCACCGGGTCGATGCCATCCGGTTAGATCAAAGCTTGAAGCCGTTTGAGCGGAAACGCGAGATTGCCGCCCTTGTGATTGCCGATCTCACGACTCGCGGGAAATTGATCCGGACCCCAGATGGAGTGCTGTACTTCTTCGACCTTCAGGCGAAGACCTTGGAGCAAGTGGATCAGGATGAGTTTCTCGCCGGAATCTATGAGCGGTTCGGCCTCAACAGTACTGAAATAGAAGCCCATTATGTCGAACAGGACATCCTTAAGGTCGTTCGGCGGCGTGGAACTCGGGTCAACGTCAGACGTTTAGCGTTTTGGAATGAAGACACCCAGACGCTCTATGTGGATGCGACCGACGGGAGCATGTTTGTGCTCAATGGGCAGGATATCGCCCGTGTGGATAATGGTACCGATGAAGTGCTCTTTGTCGCTGATCGACGCGCCGACCCTGTTGAACCGGATGTTACAGCGAGCGTGGACAGTTTCCAGAGCCTCTTTACGGATCTGAGCTTGGCCGGTGAGGATCAGGCAAGCAAAGATCAAGCTCTGGCACTCATGAAAGTCTGGGCCCTTGCAATCTTTTTTCCGGAGGCTTTACCGGTCCGTCCGATCTTGGCCCTCATCGGGGAGCAGGGGAGCGGGAAAACGACGCTGGGGCGACGCCTTGGCTTGATTCTGTATGGCCGTTCGTTCCAAGTGGGCAGTTTCCGATCTGATCCATCTGGCGAAGATGATTTTGTGGCGGCGATCACGGCACGGCGCTTCGTGGTGTTCGACAATGCCGATGCCAACATCCGGTGGTTGGCCGATCATCTTGCACGGCTCGCGACCGGGGCAGACATCGAAAAACGTCAACTGTACACCACCAATGACCTGGTCAGTTATCAGCTCAACTGCATGCTCGCGATCACGTCTCGTGATCCCCGTTGGAAGCGGGACGATGTCGTGCGCCGATTGCTCCCAATCCGGATGGAAACCATTCAAGGGAGCAAACGGCCAGAGAAATTCCTGCAGAGCGACATTCTGAACTGCCGTGGAGCAATCTGGGGAGCCCTTTTGACTCTCTTAAATCAGGTCGTGGCCTCGATGCGGACTCAGAGCGGACAAGATGGGTCTTCCCATCGGCTCGCTGATTTTCACTGGTTTGGTAGGCTCGCTGCGCCGGTCCTGGGGGTTCAAACAGAATTCACTGCGGCCATGGCTGCCCTGGAACAAGCTCAGCTGAGTCTGCTTGGTGAAGGGGATGAACGACTCGAACTGTTCATACTGTGGGTCAACGAACGGCTCTTGGCCTTGACCGAAGAAGTCATCACGACTCAAGAGTTATTCAAAGAATTGCGAACTATCCATCCTGGTCCTGAGCGGGCTTTTCCATTTAAGAACACCGCTGCGCTTGGAGTCTGGATCGGGCGTCATAAAGAACTCATTGAAGCTCAAGTAGGAGTCGTGGTGCGTGAGGCTCGGTCTGCGGTCACACGGTCATGGAAGTTTACGAATGCAAGGTGTCATCCCGTCATGACTCCAAACTCCGCATTGCAGCAGGAGGAATCAGACGGTGACACCATGACACTTAATTCCACGGACTTTATCAGCGATGCATTACCATTGGGTTTAGAAGGTGAGCGGGGAGATACGAAGGAAGGCGAGATGACGACGGGGCTAGAATCCAACTCGCAGCACCAGCAACATAAATAACGGTGGTTCCCTTGTAAGGGGACGCGTTTTTTGAAAAGTGCGCAGGATGCCGTGAGTTGCGCAACGTGTCATCCGCCTGCAGAACCCTCACTGGTTACCGAATGGATCGAGATTCCCTGATAAACGGTTACGCCATCCTACAGGAGATCAATGCAAACTAAATGAAATCATCTGGGAAACATAGATTTAAACCGGGGATAAAATACTCTGGTAGAATTCTGTAGATCATCAAGAAGCAAACGAACCTGAATTAACTACGTGTGTCTGTGAATTGAATGGTGAAACTGAAGTAAAACGGTTAAGTTAACTTCGAAAGTGAAGCTCATCCGATTCGTTTGGAGGGCAAGGATGACAGGTTGGATTGTCTATCACCCCAAGAGGGAAAAAACCACATTGAGTGGCATTACCGTTTATCACGATAAAATCCAAGGGAACCAAGATCCATACGTCTGGCAGTCTCCATTTCTCCATACATACTGTCATATGTACCAAATGCGTCCGGAGCCGGAGGTGGGTGACATTATTCTATGGGTCTCCAGCGGGGGCGACAAAAAATATCCACACTTTTCTGAACTGCTGTGTGATCTTGTTTTTGTAGTCAAAGAGAAGGTGTATTGGAAGGATGCAAACAACATAGAAGCTGCTGAGTCTGTAGTAGATTCGCTCCACGCTTATGCTGACCACTATGTATGGGGCAATGTTGGACATCACTACAAACACAGAAGACGTTTCACGCTGAAAGCAGATGAGAATTGTAGTTTTCAGGCCCAGACACAAGACCAACGACTCATGGATATTGTTCCGATCTTGGCACAGCGAGGAATAACGATCGAAGCCTTACGTAAAGGTCTTCATCGCAACATAATGATGTCGGGTCCTATGCGGATTGATTCTGCTGACGCAGAACATATCCGAAAGAAACTAGTGGAAGATGCAGCAATCTTGTTAAGAGGTAGACAGCTGGAATTAATCAGGAAAGCGTATCCGAGTGAATTGATGAGCCCTCCTCCGACATTAAAAAGGAAAGGCAGTAAGGCTGGTGGGAAGTGTTGCTAGTATTAGCAGTACTCCTGTAAATGATGGCGCTTTACATATACGTGTGAATCATTTTATCCACCACCCTCGACCCGCTTTGTATTTAAACCCCCATTTAGCCAGCTGCTGAGCAGTCTTTGAGCTTTCATCGTCGAGGTGAACCCAGAATGCACCTTTTTTCACTCGGTTGTCTTCAGAGGTCAAACCGTGCGTGGCCAAAAATGCGCGAAGTACTTCATCGCTATATGCCTTTTCGGTTGGCCCGCTAATACCCTGAGTTCGTGGTTTCCCAGTCGGTGTGTCGCTGAGGGTAAGATCAATAGACGTCAGTGTCTTCTCTTGGGCGTGTAACGCTTGGTCGGGGAGAGTCATCCGTTTAACCTTCAGATCCACAGTGCCAGCATTTCCGTTCCTCACCTCTGGTATTTTACTGCTAATAGTCGAGGTGCTATCTTTTGGAGTGGCAACGGCATTGGCCAATTTCGATGTGAGCGCCCCACCGGCTTGAACACGTCGAAACTCGGAGTGAACGCTTTTCGGAACACTGTTGCCTGTCAATGGCTCAATGCCTCGCGCTTTTAAAGTATCCAATAGACCATCAATAACCGCAGTTCTTCGACGGATAAAGATAGATGCAAATTCACGCCAAAAGACCCAACCAGCGCGCTCCAAAATGCGCTGCCGATTCATATCGTCGGCCCATCTGTCGAAACCATGATATCTGTCCCCATCGCATTCAATTGCAAGGCGCTCGTCATTGGATCCCTGAACTACCATATCGATGCGATAGCTGCCGACCTTCACCTGAGGAACAACATGAAAGCCACGACGCGTCAGCTCATCATAGATCTCTAGCTCAAACGGTGACTCGCATTGTGTACGGAGGTCCGCGACGGTTTTTGCGTCTTGCAAGAATGGGGTGGAAAAATGAGAGATCAGACCTCGGCGAAGTACATCCTTCTCCGATAATTGGTCGAGTTCGAGTGATCGGACCAGATACATACGGTCTTGGGCACGGCTTGCGGCGACGTTGAATCGTTGGGCGAAGGTATCCCTCGACAGAGGGGCTCCACTATCATTAATTGCCGCGACCATGGAGAGAAACATTATGTTCCGTTCCTTACCCTGAAAGGTCCTGGCATCCCCGCAAGCGATGTGATGCTGACGCATCAGCTCCGGACCTAGGGTGTCGGTCAGCCGTTCCCAGATGTACATAGCTTGCTTGTCACCAAGCAGTGCGACCACACCAATAGAGCGCTTCGCCATCTTCTCGTCGCGGACAAGCTGATGAATCTCCTGAACAATGAACTCGGCTTCTGGACGATTAATATCCCCGTTGCGAAATCCGTCCTCGATCAAAACGTCAATTAGCGGCGGGTCAATCCGCTCCGAGTTTCGTGGAATCCGCAGTGGTCGCAACTCATGGTTGTAGAACTCGCGTTTTGAATACTCAATTATGGCAGGCACACAGCGAAAGTGTTCCTGAAGCATAACTGCACTACGCGCAAACACAACCTTGAAAAGATCATACAAGGAACGATCTGGCGACAGCTGTGGACGATAGATTGGCACTTGGTCCTGAAGGAAGCGAGACATCAGATTTTTGACCTTTTGTTCCTCTAAGCCAACGCCTTCGGGCGATACTTGTTTATCATCACCCACCACCAGAACTTTCTGTGCACGAAGAAGGGCAGGCAACGCTGCAAGGTCGGACTGTGATGCCTCATCGATGATGACGAGATCAAAGCACCCCAGCTCAGGCGGTAGCGATTCACTGATACGATGGTGTGGCATGATCCAGCACGGCACAGCAGGGTTAGCCGCAGATGCAGCCTCGCGGGCATCCTTTCGATAGCGAACGGCTCGCTTGGCTCCAGGGGTTCCCTTACCGATTTTCTGCACCGCTGTGAGATAGGCCGCCAATGCTGCACGGATGCTGGGTGAAGCATTCTCCGCTAACCTCAACCACGTGCGCTTTGACACTATCTCCTCATAGGCGCGTGCCAACTGGTGCGTAATCTGTGTTCGTTCGTCCGCTAGTTTCTTCAAAGAATGCTGCCCATCACTTGCATCTAGACAAGTTGCCAGACGCCGCAAGCGCCATGCCGTTCTCCAGTTGTCTGGTAGGTTAGGGTCGATAGCCGATGCCAATGGCAAGCGGCATTGGGCAGCCCAGAGGGGTGCACCGTTGATGGTCATTCGCGAGGTTACGTCGGTCACAACTGCAAGTGATTCTGATAGCCTTTGTACTCGGGCCAGTTCAGCCATGAGTGCTGCCCATTGCGCCTGCATGAGTGAATCCTCAATTGTAGAGTTCCCTAGGATATCAGCAAAGAAGCGGCGCAGATCCGAAACCACAGCTCCCGATTTGCCCTCGAGGACCCGAGCAAATTGGTCCTTAATTGACCAGACGTTCGACAAACGGTTTTTCGTGAGATGATGATGGAAAGCGTCGGCGAGAGAGACGGTTGCATGGATGTCGTGCATCACGCGTCTAGCTGGCTCGAAAAACTGAAACAGTTTCACCGCACGTGTAGTTACAGATTTCTCGATAAGAACAACATCCACAATCAACTCGAATAATTGAAACTGCGACAGGGCCATCAGTCCATGTTCGGGGTCAGTGCCAGGCAGTGAATCCATCCCGCTTTCATGTGCCAAAGCATTCCACCGAATAGCCAGCTGTCGCAGATGCCGTCGGTGATCTAAAAACCGTCCGACGTGCAGCCAGTCTTCCGCCTCTTGCAGATCGATCTTATCCAACACGCGCACCTGTTTGAGCATCTGTTTTTGTGCGCTCTTGCCGAATGCTCCGATCATGCCAAAAGGACTTTTCCCTTCACTTAGGTTGGCTACCGCCGCAACAAGCTCAGAATCTGTTTCGAAACCGATCGGTAGATCTACTGGATGTCTATAAAAAAGTTTCTGCCTCTCTTTAACCTGTGTAAACTCACGGCCGAGCGCATTTAACATCTGAAATACCTCGGCGCACTCACCCTGCACCAACTTATTATGGACAGTCTCAGTCCACGACCGACCTGCGGTGGCGATTTCTGCGCGTTTACCGTCTAACCGTTCAATATCGGCAAGTACAGCGGAGCAAGCGTCCATTGTTTGTTGCGAGTAGTCTACGAGACACGGGATCTGCTCTCCATCGATCTTTTTTTGCAGAGTTTCAAACTGAATAAGATCTTGATGAACTTGTAGAAGGAGGTTTGATTGAGGGAACTCTGCATGCGAGGGAAGAATTGATTCGAGATAAGCTATGTCCTGCCCAAGAATACGTCGAGCCTCACGAATTTTGATGATATCTTCATCTGTAATTTTTGGCGTGTAGTTGGCGGAAGTATCTAATTTATCCTTTAGCCATTCATATTGCCCTTCACCCTGAATAACTTCACGGGCAGCGTCCTGCGGATCAATCCGCTCTCCGTCTAGGTCAATGGGCTCAAGATTTGCCTTCGCCCAGCGCGTGATATCGTAATCTACACGCGCTATCATACCGTGCAATATATCGATATCTAACTCGAGTTGTGCGATTTGCCGTGCAGTTGCTGAACGATCGATGGATTGGACCTCCGATGCAATCTTATTGATTGCATGTTCAAACTGCTTCATGCCGTCAAGTTCGGTTGACAAAAGAGAAATGGCAAGCGGTCTAATGTCATTTGGTAGTTTGTCGCGGAGCACCGCTAGCGCTGGATCCTTCATTGATGTAACCAGCACTCGTTTGCCGTTGGCGAGATAGTGCGAAATTACATTAGCAATGGTGTGAGTTTTGCCTGTGCCGGGTGGCCCTTGAACCACTACACCATCACTAACCTCCAGTAGCTGTACTATCCGAACTTGCTCGTCATTAAACGGCTTGGGGAAAAAAAGATCCTTTGCCTTTTTTGTAATTGTGTCTGCAGTCTTTGTATATTGGTCACTTCCCCCAGACATTGACAAACCACGAAAATGAGGAAGAGGCACCTCCTCATTTGTGGTGGCTGGTTCACTGACGATTGCGGAAACCGCTTGTGGTAGAGGTAATTCATGGTTTGCCTCAAGCTGTTCCTTGAAGCGCTCCAGGTCTTGAATGAATAAGTTGGTCGAGCGTGGTCGTGCAAATAACACCCATGTGTCAGTGCAAACGAAATTGGGATGCGGTTTAGGAACGGATCTGTCCTCGGGCGAGCCCTGATCAGGTCGGTATATACCGTTGGCATCGAGATTCGTTACCGCCGAACGCAGCAACGGTTCAAAGCTTCCGCGGTCGAACGGTGAGAACGTCTGCATTGCTTTCTGAAAGAACTCTTTGCCTGCTTTTTCAACGGCGGCCACACCCTGATTGTCAACCGATGCATACCAATCAAGTTCAAGTCGAGGTGCGGCATCGCGTGGTCGGATTTCGAGGGCTCCAGTAGTATCGTCGAGACTGAGCTCAACCAGTCGGGTAATAAGGGGATAAGATACTTTACCATCAGGATTGTCCCATACACTAACTCCCACGCCCCAAGTGAGTTCGATAGCCTTTTCGACGATGCCTTCCTCAAGTTGCTGTTTTAATGTGAAAAGCTTCGAATAGAGAGCAATCGTCTCTCGTACACTCTTTTCGTGGTCCGACCAATGGTTCCACACCTTTGATTGATAGTATGTAAATTCAGTTCTTACCTCTTCAGACCGTTCATACTCGCTGAGATCAATAGTTATTTTCGGATCAACCTCGGGCAATCTCATCTGTTCTTCTGTCAGGCCCCCATCTTGATTGGATTTGCGATGGGTACCTGCAGAGATAAGGCTCTGGCCTGAAACGACTTGTCGCAGTTTAGGAGCCGTATACGGCTCCTGACTCAACTCGAGCCATGGCTTCAAGACCGCACTTTTAATCGATGGCGGGTTAGATTGTTGTAGTCGCTGAATGACAAGCCAGCGCTCGTCGTTTTCCTCCTTCGTATCTGGGTTGACAAGCACACCTATCCGCCCCTGCGCAGCCTGTTCCCAAAGTGTAAAGAGGTCATGTGATGTTACGCTCGCCACCGGTGACGCTTTCATCCGCGCCGATTGCTGTGCGTATTCGATTATGGAAACAACTCGAGAGAGTTCAATGGTCATTCTCTAGTCAACCTCCTAGTCAATGAGATTCAAACCAGAGTCGAAATAAACAAAACGTGCTGTGCTTCAAACTTAAATTAGGTAACCCAAAAGCGCACCTCCCGTATAACTCGACGGGCAGTTGCGAGGGAGTCTACAGGAACAATTGGAACTATTCATACAATCTAGCAGTTTGCTGCTAGACATGACTTTCAATTTCTGTCCCGCTTCATTGAAATGACTTTACTCTTTCGCCTAGCTTAAATAGGCTCTTCTGAGCCTCTGACACTTCTTTCAGAGAATAATTCACCGATGTGAGCAGCGAGCCATCAAGATTTTGTACGCCGATTTCGATCTCTCCAAGTGGCCTTTGATACAGATCGGACAGCGCTTTCTGCAGAAGAGGCATCCGTAACTCTTCTTTCCAATTATTCTTTATAGTAGTTAATAGAATGCCTCTATATCCATTGGGGATTATGTCAATCCTTGAAACAATTCCGGTCAATTCTAGGTAGCCTCCAACTTGGAGAGAAATACTTACTCGAGAATCGGCTATATGGGTCTTACTATGCGAACACCAGTTCATGTACGAGCTAAGAGTATCACGAGCTTGGTCTGCACGTTGTTCGTTTTTTAGCTGATGTTCCTTAATCTTGTCGTTTAGATACTTTAGGGCTGCGGAAGGAGAAAGACTCTTGTTGTACTGGTGTAGGGCGTATTTCAGAAGTTGTGAGTAGCCAATTTTGCGAGGACCATTTGATTCGCGGCTGGCGAGCCAAGTTCTTGGAGAATTGATGCACGCCGCCAGATCAAGGTGGGATATTTTCATGACAGTAACGCACTTAACTTTGGATACTTCTTCAATACCTGTCGCGATTCCTTTGCAGCTCTTCGGTACATGCTTATGGCAGAGGCGGCATTTATATTCTCTGAATAAAGATCAGGCCAGTTGCTCATGATCTCAATTTTTGGAAGAGTTTCGAACTGCACAATGAACTCAGTTAGATCCACAAGATTTCTTCGTGCCTCATCGTCTTCATGTAATACGCCTATGTCTTCATTGAAGGTATCTCTTGCATAGGCTGTGGAGTCCTTCGTGTGGTACTCTATGGCGATTCTTCTGATCATACAGGGGATGCACGCACCACAGTGAGTGGCTGCGGCAGGAAGCCGGGTATTACGCCAGCAACTTGTTGAAACAGGAATAGCTTGTGGCAACTTCTTTATTAGAGGTGCCACCACTTCTGCTTTTGTCATATCAACATATGGATTGACCAGTTTAATATTGACCAACAACGCTTTTTGAATAAATTGCTCCATCTTGGCAAGTACATTTGGGTGAGCTGTATGTGTGGAAAAAGCACCGACTCTCGCCACTGACAGGCAAAGATGAATAGCCATCTGGCCATTCTCTGCCAACATTAATAGCTCTCGATGTCCTGCTCTTCTTGCGGCAATTGCACCCAAAATTAGAAACAAGAATGATCTAGTGCGTTGCGAGTTTTCAGCGTCATGTGAAATTGCTGGACTAGGTTGACCATTTCTTGATGAAACGAAGAACTGAAGATGAGGAGCGCTAATGCCGGTAGCTTTTAGCATGGCGACTAGCTGCTTTTGAGCATCGCCAGTTTGCCGGTTTTTGGTTATATGACTTACAAGGTGTATCTTTTTATCTTGTAAGCCAAATTGCAGGGCTGCGGCCAACGAATCTAGTCCACCAGAAAACAAAAGGGTTTTCCCTGTTGACGGTTTAGTTGGGCTGCTCTTTTCTTGCTTCCCATTCGCTTGCCTGAAAGAGATGCGCCAGGAATCGTGTGACAACGTGCGGAGTGTACTTTCAATTAAGTCGATTAATGGCTGAAGCCGTCCAATGTTAACGATGGGAATAGACAGTTCGAAACCCCGCGAAACATAGTCTTCGCGCTCGCCCCTTGGTGTGCATCTATCTGCAGCTAGGATTGATGCTGCAATGAGAAGAAGATCGCCTTCCAATGTTGTTATTCCCCCGTATAACTCAAGAAAGCGCTTTTCGCCTGTTATCAGATTTTTCCCTGCATGAAGGACAACATCATAGCCGCTGCCATCTGCATTGTCCCGCCTGACAAATATTTTGGTCATCTTGCGGTTGCACCTTGCAGGAGAGTAAGGACACGGTGGACGTATATACGCCACTGTCGTGTACCGGCATGGACGGGACCAGCTGCTAGAGCTTTATCATGAGCGATACGTCGGAGATCGTTTTTGAGCCGGATTGCGGCTGATGTAGTCGCAACTCGATTGTGAGCAGCCACATAGCTTGGAAGGTCTCGCGAGACGTAATAAGCCGCGGTCTCTCCGAACAATTCGGCAGCAAAATCTGAGGCAGAACGATGTTGAGTTAGGGTGCGGACAAGGGCTCGCCTTCCTAGTTCAATCGCAAGACCACTTCTATCCTCATGCTTGATCTGCTTGTCATATTCGTGGAGCGCTTTGTTTAAAGGTGTTTGTTGAGATACAAGTTTGCAGGCGGTAACAAGGCCAGGATGGGAGAGATCTTCTAGTAGTTTATTGCCTCTATCGGCAAACGCTGCCCTCCAAATCTCTTTGCTTTGGCGTTCTGGTGAAACGTCTGTCTTTCCCAGCACGGCAAACGCGGGTCTCCAAGGAGGGATTTGTGGAGACCTATCATTTCTTGATGTACCCATTATTCAGTCTTGCAGGGATAGCGTTCATTGATTGCTTTTGTTATCTCTTTCTCAATGCTATTAGGGGTGATAAGTCCACCAGCAAAAATTAGTCGCCACTGGATGCTAGAGCGAATATCAATTTGTTTTTTTAATGCTGTCACCATTTCCAGCAGAGTTGTGGCGGTTAAGAATCCCAGATTGACCGAAGTCTCGGAGTAGAATCTTTTTGAGAGATCTTGCAACGTCTCTAAGCCTTGTTGAAAAGAAGAGGATACAACAATAGATCCGAATACCTCATTCTGGCCTGCTTGGCGACCCTTTTGGTGGTTTGTGTATTCAACCAGTGGTCGCAGATTTTGCCATTGAGCGTCGAATCCATCTTTAGCCGCTTTGGCATCGACTACTTCTAGGCAAAGGTCAGGCAGCTGTGCGACCATGTCGCTCACGGCCATACCTCTTTTTTTTCCGCCAAATCTTCTGACTCGTCGTCCCAAACAGAATTCGAGCCCATCCGCTACGAGGTCTTCAAAAAGTTGCCAAGGTTCTCCATTTAATTCAATGGGGAGCTGGTTCAGACTGCAGATGTTTAGCTGGTTGCCATAACTAGGGCCGAGTGCTTGCCAAGAAGGAATGGCACCTCCAAGTGTGCTGAGGAATACCTCCCATCCTATTTGCAGCTTTCCGGTGTAGGGGCCCACGAAAACTGAAGCACGTCCGTCCGCCCGAGCTATTCTGTCAATATCACTAACTTGGCCTTGGGTGAATTCAGCTTGGCGAGTAAATGCAATTGTGTACCTAATTAGCGCTCCGAGGGTTGATGTGCGTTCACAGTAGATTTCTGTATGGACGGGATGAGTTTCAGACCCTGTGATATTGAATCCGGCGGCTAATAAAGTTCTTGTGGCAACTGCAATGCTTTCTTTGGGGATTGTCTTGTGCAGTTCCATGGATAGCCCAAAAGCATCCCACAGGCGTGAAATGTGTTTGTGCACCAATTAGAAGAAAGGGGGAACAGCTTGCAGTCGTTGAGGCGTCAACTTGTACGCTTAATAAATTAAGAAAGCAATACTACAAGTGAGAAGAATCAAGGGGAGGCTAGTCAGTTGGTACCTCCATTATTTCCTAATTTAGAAGTGTGGCTGGGGTTACCTTAAACATTACCTATCCAACGAAGGCCTTTACATGGCAGATGTTTCCTGGGATTAGAGGCAGACCGTTCAGCGCTAGACGAGATACGTGATGCAGTAGACGTGAAGGCGAGTCATCTTCACATGTCTCAGATATCTCAAAGAATTATTTGGACCATCCGGGGGGATTTTGTCGAGTAGGCTGTGCCTTTGACTGGGAACGCTCTAGTCCTTGCTTTTGGGCAGTATCCCCTTTTTTACTAGCTCATCAATCCTTGCCCGTGCCAAACCAATCAGGAAATCCTTTACCGTTTTCCCCTCATGTGCCGCAGCCATCTTCACTTTTCGCATCAGATCGCGGGGAATGTCGCGGAAGTTCCACGCGCCGGAGTCTTCAGGTGGGGTGCGTGCCATAGGCTGAAAATCCTAGCATTCTTCTTAGGAAGCGTCAAATGCAGCTTGACGTAGTTAACTATCATATGATAGTTAACTTAGAATTCCGGAAATGGGCGTGGTGTCATGAAGGACGTGCTGTGGTCGATTCTGGTGCTGGAACCAATCAGAGCGCGATTGGATGCCATAAGATAAGAAGGCTCGACGGTAAAAGTATTCATCCGGTTTTTGTTGGGCTGCCATTTTAAGCAGGCTCCGAGGGTGAGCCAGGAAGGCAGGTAGGACATGGCACGAGCAGGCAGAAAAGATCGGGGCTTGCTGAGTAAGCCAGATTCGACCGGCAAGCCAATGTGGTTTGTCCGGCTGTATCACGAAGGTCGAGAACGGCGGTTTGGGAGTTTCCCCAACAAGACAAAGGCACGAGAGTTTTACGAGAAGGCAAAGCTCGAACAGAAGGAAGGCCGGTTCTTCCCAGAACGGTATCAACACGGGGGGTATGAACAGGTCGAAGCGGTAATTGATCGGTATCTTCTGACGATCACGACGAAGAAGCCGACGACACAACTGGCTGAGCGGTACTTCGGCAAGTGGTGGAAGGGCTACTTCACGGGCAAGCGGTTGAACGCCATCACGGTGGGGGCATTGGAAGAGGCACGGCAATCGCTCTTGGCGACGGTGGTTATTGAAGCGAAGGAGAGAGGTGAAGCGGATAAACTGATGACCCCTCAACGGGTGAATCGCTATGTGGAATGGTTGCGCCATGTGCTGAATGTAGCGGTGCGAGAAGGGAAGCTGGCGAGTAATCCAGTTCTGAAGCTGAAGGCGTATAAGGAGCCGAAGGGGAAGACTCGTTTCTTGTCCATGAAGGAAGAAGCGTTGTTGCTGGAGAAGCTGGGGCCGATACATGGACCGTGGGCACGACTGGCAATCTTGACGGGGCTTCGTCAGTCGGAGCAATTCCGGTTGCAGTGGAGAGATGTAGATTTGGAGCGAGGGCTTCTGACATTGCCGATGACCAAGGCTGGAGGGGTTCAGTATGCCCACCTGAACGAAGAAGCGAAGGTGATCTTGCGGGATTGTGATTCCTGGCAGCGGTCGAAGTGGGTGTTCCCTTCGGAGAATCCGGCCACCCCACTGGATGCGAGAAACTTCTACACTCGTGTCTGGATACCAGCGGTTGAAAAGGCGGGGATCGAATGGGCCACCTGGCATGATCTCCGGCATACCTTTGCCAGTCGGTTGGCAATGACCGGCCACAACGAAGGCACCATTGCGGCTCTGTTGCGGCATTCGACTACGGCCCTGGTGAGACGCTATGCCCATCTGAGCCCGTCGCACCTGAAGGCAGCTGTGGAGGGTGTTGCAGGGTTTGGGAAGGCTCCGGCAGAGAAACAAACAAACACGCTTCAGGATGGGAAAGCGGGGTCCATTTCCCATAGAACCGTGACGGAAACCGTGACAAGGGATTCGGAGGGAGAGAGGAACGGGAAGCCTGAGACTATGGAAGTCGGCGTAGTAGAAGGGGAAAAGTTTGGTGCCCCCGATACGAATTGAACGTACGACCCGCGGTTTAGGAAACCGCTGCTCTATCCAACTGAGCTACGGGGGCATAGCGGAACTGTAGC
>CAZAKX010000012.1:0-41324 GCA_964485915.1 uncultured Nitrospira sp.
GCGCGATATTCTAAAGAGAATCAGTGCGAGTGGGTTAGTCTATGGCTGACGATGTGATCCTCAATAAGGCCGCCAGCATTGAGCGATGTCTTCATCGCATTGAAGAAGAATACGCAGGCAATGATCAGAACCTTGTTGAGAATCGAACGAAACAAGATGCGATCGTTCTTAACCTTCAGCGTGCCTGTGAAACCGCTATCGACCTTGCTATGTACGTGGTGAGTCAACGCAAGCTTGGCGTGCCACAGGAGAGCCGTGATGCATTTACCCTCCTCCGGACCGCTGGCATCCTATCGGAAGATCTCGCAACTCGAATGCAGCGGATGGTAGGCTTCCGCAACGTGGCTGTGCATGAATACGCTCGCCTCAATCTGGACGTAGTCCGAATCATCATCACCAAACAGTTGGACGATTTTCGAGCCTTCTCCTCGACGATCGTGAAAACCTTCGCCTAACATTGACCTGATGCGTGATCGCAAGGCCTGACACACTCCCTCAAATGATAATATTCAATCAAGGGTTAGCGGAAGACCTTTAGCATCTTCAAGGTGCGCCTCTAAGGATCTGACTAAGATAATAACTTCCCTTCGAATCCCCTTAGGATCGACACCATCGATCGAAATAGTGCTCCTGTATCGGCCATCTTGATCTGCATCCTGTTCAACGCTTATGTCATTGATGAAGTCGTTAGGTTCAATGTTTTCAGGCTGCATTTTCACTGTATCTACTCCGGAAAAAACTATCCAGCCATTCTGTATGTCACGTTCCGTGTAATAATCCCACTTGTCAGTTCCAGGCTGCAGAAGGGAAATGCAATCAACCTGGATTCTTAGCTGTCTTTTCGTTTTGTCGAACACAACGGCCATGCAGCCACGGTCCCCGAGATAGATTGACCGAATTAACGTTGCTGGAGTCATGAGTAGCCTCTGGGTTGCTAAAAACAAGGAAACCGGTATTTACGATGAGTGCGGTTACAGATAGGCAGGAGCGCTGACAGAACCCCCGAAACCTTATAGCATCCCCTTCGTCGAGAGAACTTTCCCCGCCAGTCGCTCTTCCAACACCGTCGCTTGATCGAGCGCCTTAGCGAGGGCCTTGAAGATGGCCTCCATGATGTGGTGGGGATTGCGGCCGTACATGAGATTTACGTGCAGGTTCAGACCGCCGTGGGTCACGAAGGCTTGAAAGAAGTCTTCGAATAAGCCAAGATCAAACGCTTTGATCTTCCGGTCAGGCAGGTTCACGTTGTAGACCAAGAACGGTCGGCCGCTGAGATCGACGGTGACCTGGGCTAATGTTTCATCGAGCGGTGCCGAGGCAAACCCAAACCGCTTGATGCCGGCTTTTTCGCCCAACGCCTGATGCAGTGCTTTACCCATGACGATCCCGACATCCTCCACAGTGTGATGTTCGTCGATGTCGAGGTCGCCCTTTGCCTGCACGGTCAGGTCAAAAAACCCATGCTTCGCCAGCAGCTCCAACATATGGTCGAAGAAGCGGATGCCGGTATCGATCTTCCCTTGCCCATTGCCATCCAAGATCCACTCGACACGAATATCGGTTTCTTTCGTAGCACGGTGGATATTAGCCCGACGTGGCGCCGACCCGTTCTTCTTCATGAGAACCTGCTCTGGGCCGACTTGGCATGCGCATCAAAGCCTTCGATCTGCGCCAGTCGAATTAAAGGATCTTTGACTTTGGCTAATTCTTGTTTCGTGTAATGCACGATGTTGCTCACCTTGACATAATCATTGACGGACAGCGGGGAAAAGAACCGAGCAGTTCCTCCCGTCGGCAAGACGTGATTCGGTCCTGCAATATAATCTGCGACTGACGGCGGTGTATAACGCCCCAAGAAGAGGGCCCCAGCGTGACGAATCTTCTCCAAATAATCGAAGGGATTATCCACTGAGAGGGTCAGATGCTCCGCCGCGATTTCGTTGGCTACCGCGATGGCGTCATCTAGCGTGGGAACGACGAACGCCACCGAATGACGTGCGATCGACTTCGAAGCGATTTTTTCTCTCTGAAGTCCCTTCAGTTGACTCTCAATCAGCTTGGAGACATCCTTGGCCAACCGCTCAGACGTCGTGACGAGAAACACCTGCGCGTCTTCGTCATGTTCGGCTTCGCAGAGGAGGTCCGCTGCTACATGGGCCGGCTTTGCGTCGTCGTCCGCGACCACCAGTAATTCACTGGGACCGGCGACCATGTCGATCCCAACCGTGCCGTACAGCAAGCGTTTGGCCGTGGCGACGTAGATATTTCCTGGTCCGACGATCTTATCGACCCGGTCGATGGTTTTTGTTCCATAGGCGAGTGCCGCCACCGCTTGAACGCCACCGACTCGATAAATCTCGGTGACCCCGGCAATGTCGGCTGCAACCAGCAAATAGGGGTTGATTCCATCCTTCTGAGGTGGCGTGACCATCACAATTCTCGGGACACCGGCAACTTTGGCCGGAATGGCGCACATCAGCACGGATGACGGATAGACGGCTTTCCCTCCAGGGATATAGACCCCGACTGCGTCGACCGGTCCCACGACTTGGCCCAACGTGGCATCCCCTTCTTGATACATCCAAGTCTTGGTCCGCTGCCGCTCATGAAAGGACGTAATCCGCTGCGCAGCCAGACGGAGTGCATCACCCTCGTCTTTCCTGATATGAAAGTAGGCATTCTTGATCTCATCCGACGTGACGCGCAGGGCTTCTGCTTTCAGTGTGATCTTGTCGAACTGCTTGGTGTAGCGCAGGACAGCCTTGTCACCACCCCGTTCGACGGCCTGCAGAATCGTCCGCACGGTTTTTTCCACCGCAGCCCCGGTCGTGCGACCTCGGAGCGAAGCCTTCTTCAAGGATGGAAGAAAGCTGCGATCTGCTTGTGTGATAATTTTCATCGGCGAGCGACTCTTTTCTTCCGATTAGTTACAGTCGATGGACGGCCATTCCCGGATTCAATCCCCTGGCTCCGCACCGCAGACCGAAGCTTTCGAATCAATGCCATCAGCGGCTCCTGCTTCAGCCGAAAGCTCGCCCGATTGACGATGAACCGCGCCGACGACTTGGCGATTACTTCCACTTCGACAAGATCATGAGCTTTGAGCGTGCTGCCGGTTTCAACCAAGTCTACGATCCGATCAGCTAGTCCCACCACCGGCGCCAACTCGATCGATCCATACAGCTTGACGATCTCAACCGGAACCCCGCGCTTGTTAAAGTAGCGCTCCGTGATCCGAGGGTATTTTGTCGCGACCCGCACCTTCGAGGACAGGCGATCATTCGACCCCTCTCCCTGGAGCGCGGCGACGGAGATTCTACACGCTCCGAACCCTAAATCCAATGGTTCGTATACGTCATTTTCCTGTTCCATCAAGACGTCTTTCCCGACAATTCCTGCGTCTGCCCCGCCATATTCCACATAGGTCGGGACATCGCTGGGGCGGACGATGAGGAAGGTCATATCGTTCTCACGGCTGATAAAAATCAGTCGCCGGCTATCCCCCGACAATCCGGTAATTGCATAGCCGGCTCGTCGGAAGAGTTCGAGCGCCGAATCGATGAGCTTTCCTTTGGATAGTGCGATCGTCAACATGGCATGTTTCTAATGAATAGCCCCGACCTTTCGACGCCGAACATCAGCCCCTAAAGCCCCGAGTTTTTCTTCGATCCGTTCATATCCTCGATCAAGATGATAGACGCGCTGGATTTGGGTTGTCCCCTCTGCTGCTAACCCCGCCACGATCAGGCCGGCGCTGGCACGCAGATCGGAGGCCATGACCGGCGCCCCGGTAAGCTGCTTACATCCGGTCACTACGAGCCGATTGCCTTCCACACGGATATCGGCTCCCATCCGTCGTAGTTCTTCTACATGCATAAACCGGCTCTCAAAGACCGTTTCGGTCACGACGCTGGTACCTTCGGCCAGGCTCATCACCGCAGCCATTTGAGCCTGCATATCGGTGGGGAACCCAGGGAACGGCAAGGTCTTCACATCAGTTCCTCGCAAACCGGCTGGCACAGTCAACCGCACCGCGTCTTTTTCTTCCTGTATTTCCGCACCTGCCTCTCGTAATTTCATCAGCACCGCTTCAAGATGGCCAGGGCGGCAGTGGGTCACCGTCACATCACCCCTCGTGATGGCAGCCGCTGCCAGGTAGGTGCCGGCTTCGATACGATCCGGAATCACCTCATGGTCTCCGCCATGGAGCTCTCGTACCCCCTCAATCGTGATTACATCGGTTCCTGCCCCATCAATTCTGGCCCCACGCTTAATGAGAAAATCAGCCAAATCCACGATCTCCGGCTCTTTGGCCGAATTTTCCAGCACGGTCGTACCCTCGGCAAGTGACGCCGCCATCATAAGATTTTCCGTGCCAGTTACCGTCGGCGTATCACTATAAATTCGTCCACCTCGTAACCGTTTGGCTTTGGCCGTGATATAGCCATGGTCAATAGAGATGTCGGCCCCCAATTTGGCTAATCCGGCCAGATGAAGATTGACGGGTCGAGAGCCTATCGCACAACCGCCAGGAAGAGAAACTTTAGCTTCACCCCAACGCGCAAGCAATGGTCCCAACACAAGCACAGATGCACGCATGGTCTTGACGAGATCATACGGAGCCTCTGTTGATCCAATCACATCAGCTTGGATGACCGCGCGATTGCCCTCATGGGACACCTTGGCTCCTAGAATCCCCAGGAGTTTTCCCATGGTCAGGACATCAACAACCCTCGGAACATTCGTGATGATACATTCCCCACCGCCTAGGATCGTCGACGCCAGAATCGGGAGCGCCGAATTCTTGGCACCGCTAATCCGTACTTCCCCAGACAGTTGTTTCCCGCCGACGATAAGGATCTCATCCATATCTGGATACCTAACCTACCCGCCGCGCGATGACAACGCGGTCGATACCGGCTTCGTCTTTGACGGTTTGAAGCCCCATATAGCCTCCGGCCTGTTCTGCCGCGTGTTGCACGAGCGGGAGCTGTCCCTGGCCGATTTCCATCACCAATAATCCGTCAGGAACAAGAAACTCTTTCGAGTCATGGAACAATCGTTCATGAAACTCAGTCCCTCGCTGCCCAGCAAGCAACGCTAGTCGTGGCTCAAAATTTCGCACTTCTGGTTGGAGTTGTTCCCATGCTCCCTCAGCGATGTACGGAGGATTCGACACAATGACATCGACTGTTCCGAGCGTGATACGGTCTCGCAATGGCGATAAGAGATTTCCCTCGATCCACGCAATTTTTTCTCCCACGCCGTGCCTTACAGCGTTGCTCTTTGCAACCGCTAACGCTTCGGCTGAGCCATCGACCGCTAAAATTCGGATTCCCTCGAGGATGGTCGCGAGCGTCACAGCGATGCATCCGGACCCAGTTCCCACATCGACCAGCGTCGCACCTTCGGCCAGCCCCCCCTCCTTGAGAACCGCATGGACTAACAGTTCCGTCTCTGGTCTTGGAATCAACACCGAGGAGGTCACGGCAAAGTCGAGCCCGCAAAATTCTTGCGTTCCCAGAATATACTGTAACGGTTCTCGTGCCATCCGCCTGGATACCAATGTTTGTGCACGAGCCACCTGTTCAGTAGTCACTGCTTGTTCCGTTCGACTGACTAAGGCATGCTGTTCCATCTCGAGCGCGGAGGCCAACAGCCACAAGGCCTCTTGGGCAACATTCGTAGTTCCAGTGTTATCCAGGGACTGTCGCGCCCACGCAAGCAGCGTGCCGACGGTTTTCGGATCACCAGGTATGGAGGACATCCGTGACTACACCTTCGCGGTTTCGGCTTGCTGTTGTTGCGCTTTCAAGGCCTGGACAATCTCATCGAGATCGCCTTCCATCACTAATTCCAGCTTGTGGAGCGTCATGCCGACACGGTGGTCCGTCACCCGGTTCTGTGGGAAGTTATAGGTCCGAATTTTTTCACTTCGTTCTCCACTCCCCACCTGAGACTTCCTATTCTGCGCGATCTCTGCCTCTTGTCGTTCCCGTTCAGCTTCGACAATACGAGCACGCAAAGTCCGCATGGCTTTGGTTCGATTCTTTAACTGAGAGCGTTCGTCCTGACAGGTCACGACTACACCAGTCGGGATGTGCGTGATACGAACAGCCGAATAGGTGGTGTTGACACTTTGTCCACCCGCTCCAGATGAGCAAAAGGTGTCGATTCGGAGGTCTTTTTGATCGATGTGCACATCCACTTCATCGACCTCCGGCATGACTGCCACCGTGACCGTCGAGGTATGAATGCGACCACTGGCTTCTGTGACAGGAACCCGTTGAACCCGATGCACACCTGCTTCGTACTTAAAGTGACTATAGGCGCCCTTGCCTTCAATTAAGGCGACGATGTTCTTATAACCACCAATGCCCGTTTCAGACGCTTCAACCGTATCGACTTTGAATCCTTTTTTCTCGGCGTATTTGGCGTACAATCGAAATAACTCACCAGCAAACAGCCCCGCCTCATCACCGCCCGTCCCGGCCCGAATTTCTAGAACCAGGCTCTTCTCATCTCGCGGGTCTTTGGGAATTAAGAATTCTCTGACCTGTTCCTCTACCTCCGCCCGCTGTCGTTCCAACTCGCTTCGTTCTTCCGACGCCAATTTGTGCAATTCACTCCCGGCCGAGGGATCGGCGAGCATCTGCATCGCATCGTCGAGCTGCTTCGCATAGCCCTGATAGAGCTCAAACAGTTTGGCAGCCGGTTCCAGATCGGTCCGCTCCTTGCTGAGCTTGTGCAACAAGTTTGGCTGGCTGACGACAGACGGATCCATGAGCTGATCGGTCAGCTCCTGAAATCTCGACGCGAGGCCCTCCCACTTCTTGAATAACACGGCTTCCATTTCTTCAGACCCTACCCCACCAATGGTCACAAAAAAAGAGACCCTGCTTCAAACACGAAGCAGGGTCTCTTTTATACTCGTGTGGTGCGCTACTTACCCTTCTTCGCGTATTTCTTTTTGAACCGTTCGACTCGTCCCTCGGTGTCGACGATCTTCTGCGTACCGGTGAAGAACGGATGGCAATTCGAACAGATATCGACGCTGACGTTACCAATGGTCGTACGGGTCTTGAATGAATTCCCGCACGCGCAGTGAACGGTGGCCTCCCGATAGACTGGATGTATGCCCTTCTGCATGATCTACGACTCCTTACCGAAGAATTATGATCGCGCGAGCCCATTCCCTAAGGGGCCGCACTGTATCTGAAGGACGCACAAGATACAAGCCTCTCTATCGATTCATCGACTGCAGGAACTCTTGATTGTTCTTGGTGCCACCAATCTTATCCATAAGGAATTCCATGGCTTCCATCGTGCCCAACGGGCTGAGCACCTTGCGGAGAATCCACATCTTGTTAAGCCGATCCTTATCCACCAGCAATTCTTCTTTTCTCGTCCCAGACTGGCTGATATCGATGGCCGGGAAGAGGCGCTTATCAGCGAGACGCCGATCCAGGTGAACCTCCATATTTCCGGTTCCTTTGAATTCTTCAAAGATGACATCGTCCATTCGACTCCCGGTATCCACCAGCGCAGTCGCCATGATGGTCAAGCTTCCGCCGTTCTCAATGTTTCGTGCCGCTCCGAAGAAGCGTTTCGGCCGTTGCAGGGCGTTGGAGTCTAGACCACCGGAGAGCACCTTGCCGCTCGGTGGGGCAATGGTGTTGTAGGCACGCGCCAGACGCGTGATGCTATCCAACAGGATGACAACATCCTTCTTGTGTTCAACCAGCCGCTTTGCCTTCTCCAGCACCATTTCAGCAACTTGGGCATGCCGCTGAGCCGGTTCATCAAAGGTGGAACTGATTACTTCCGCCTTCACTTGCCTCTGCCAGTCCGTAACTTCCTCTGGTCGTTCATCGATGAGCAAGACAATGAGAGTCACTTCGCTATGATTTTTCAGTATGGCTCGAGCGATCGCCTGTAACAACATTGTCTTTCCGGTACGCGGAGCCGCCACGATCAATCCTCGTTGGCCTTTACCGATCGGAGTCGTCAAATCCATCACCCGAGTGCAATACTCTTCGCGGTCAAATTCTAGGTTGAGCCGCTCTTCGGGATACAACGGGGTGAGATTGTCGAACAGGATTTTATCCCGCGCCACCTCAGGATCTTCGTAGTTGACCTTTTCGACCTTGAGCAGAGCAAAATACCGTTCACTTTCTTTGGGGGGGCGGATTTGACCCGACACAATGTCGCCCGTGCGGAGGTTGAACCGTCGAATTTGTGATGGAGAGATATAAATGTCGTCGGGGCCCGGTAGGTAATTGGAATCAGGGGCGCGGAGGAAGCCGAATCCATCAGGAAGCGTTTCGAGCACTCCTTCTCCATACACCGACCCGTTTTTTTCGGTCTGCGCCTGGAGGATCGCGAAGATGAGCTCTTGCTTCCGTAAGTTGGCGGCACCTTCTATTTTCAGTTCACGAGCCACATCATTCAGGTCGGCAATGGACTTCTGCTTCAATTCTGCGAGATGCATTACTTCCCCCTTAGCTACTGACATACGACTCCTCCCGAGATTTGGCTCGGTTACCGTTTAGAAGAATTCGCTCGGACTGGATGACCATGCGAAACGTGTTTTTACCTTGGCGATGAGCTTAGATCTTGGTCCGTTGGGTTGGGAAAACTTATGGAAGTTCGCTATCCGCTTCTTTTTATGTGGAGAAATGGTATCGTCTCAAATTTTTATGGCATCTACGATGCCCCAGCAAAGCCTTTGTTCGGCTAACCAATCCAGCTTCGTTCTCACTGCTGCCTGGTTTGAGTTCGAGATAGATTCCGGAGTTGAATTCTTTGATGGAGAGAATCAGCTTACCCTAGATGCTGGGGTGATGATACCCAGGCACTACCCAGATGTCAACTGGCAACCTAAATTCGTACATGATCACATCGGCTGCGTTGGGGTTGTTCAACGAATCTGAACTGTGTTACACAGTGAGAGAGAAAGCATCACAATGGCACGCGACGAAAACGAAACCAGCCCCGACCGCGTCTTCTCCCTGTTTGAAGCGAACCAGCTGATCCCCCAACTCCAGTCACACTTGGCGACTGTCCAGGGGTGTAAAACCGTACTCATACGAACCCGTGAGGAAGTAGGCAAAGCCTCAGCCAATGCCCCCTTGGGAGGCGGGACACCGGTGGGTGCACGCTACGTGAAGAGTCTCCAGAACATCAGCGCCCATCTCCATTCCATTCAGGAGATGGGCGTTGTCGTGAAGGATATTGACCTTGGACTCTGTGATTTCCCGCATATCCGCAACGGCCGCGTCGTGTATTTGTGTTGGAAACTGGGTGAGAACGAAATTCGGTGGTGGCACGAAGTCACAACTGGCTACAAAGATCGTTGTCCGATTGAAGAAGACTCTATCTAGCCAGCCCCACTCCCACAGTAGTATCTTGCACCTAAGCACTGAGTATCGTAAGGATCTAGCGGTATGAAGTTTGTGATCATCGGCTATGACGGCCCGGAAGGCGAAGCCAAGCGGAAGGTCTACCGGTCAGCCCACTTGAGCAATCTCGAATCATTGGATAGCCAAGGCCGAGTCGTCCTCGCTGGCCCTCTTACCGACAAAGCCGGAAGCTTGCTGGTGCTGGAACTCGAAACTCGGGAAGATGCCGAAGACTTCGTTCGTCAAGACCCGTACACAGTTCATGGTGTCTTCGATAGAGTTGAAATCCATACGTTTCTGCAGGTTTTCCCCAAACCCGAGTAACAAACCCCTCAGATATCTTGTATCTTGACAGAAGAGCGACCTCAGCTACCTGCCTTTCGAAGCATTGTCCAACTTCAAGCCAAGGGGTATAGTTTTGTTATGAACGTAGGTCATCATATTGCACGATCCCTATCTATCATCACTGTCTCTCTCGTTATTTGCTACTATCCAGCAGGTGCTTCAGAAACCACGATCGTGACTGAATCTAACTATGTAATGGGAGATGGTGACACTCTTGCCATAGCTGAAGAACGAGTGCTCCAGCGGGCACAACGGAGAGCCGTTGAGGAAGCAGGACTGTACATCGAATCAACCTTCCGCGATATGGAACGGTCTGAAGCAGGCTCGAGCATCCAGACAAGTTCGCTGGAGATACGAACAATCGCTGCCGCGATCACCAGAACCGAAATCCTAGAAACACGCCGCTCTTTCTTAAACGATCGACCAAGCTTCTACGTCCGTATCCGCGCCGTTGTCGATCTCGACAACCTTCAAGCAGCGGTCCAGCGGTGGCAGACTGAGCAACGACTGGGCGACCATTTTCGCCGCCTTCAAAAGGAAAACGCGCAACTCAAAAATCAGCTTGAGGAGCTGAGGGCCTCTCGTACCGGAGTACGGACCCTCGTCATTGAGCCGGTCGGTCACACTTCTAACGCCCGTGAACAGGCCCAGGAGTTAGTCGAAAAAGCAATGTTGATCCAACATCTTCCTCAGAAAATTAGCTTGGTCTCCCAGGCTGCGGTGCTGGACCCCAATTCTGTCGAGCCTCTGATCGTACGCGGCCAGACCTACATGCGACTCGCATCCGCAACGTACTCGAGCAGCTCCAGACCAAGCGAGTATTCAGAGTATGTCGATAATGCGCGAATGGATTTCGACCGCGCGCTCCGGATGGATCCTCAGAATACTTGGGCCCTTCTTGGCCAGGGCGATGTCAACTCATGGCTTCATCGTCCTGAGCAGGCAGCTTACGCCTTCGAACAAGCTCTTGAAATAAACCCTTTCTTCGATCTGGCCCGTCATCGCCTCATTAACCTGTATACTGCTGAGGCTCGCAAGTTAGTAGGTCTGAAACAGTGGGACTCCGCCCTTACAGCATTGAAAAAGTGCTTGCCTCCATTCGTTTCGGATAGTTGGCTTCCCCACCAGAAAGAAGCCTATTTTCTCAGAAGCGAGGTCTATAAGGCGTTGAAGCAACCGACCCTGGCGATCGGCGATCTGAGCGCAATCCTGCGAGTCGATCCAGCCGATGAACCGGCTCTACTGGCCAGAGCCAAACTGTATCAGGACCAACTTCAAGGACGCTTAGCCAAAGACGACTTCGAACATGCGTGCATGCTCGGCTCCGCAGAGGCCTGCGAGCAGCTGCCCTAACGGTTTCCGCGCTGTGATTCACAATTAACATCGTCCTGGCCTTTAGAACGGATGCCTACTCGGGAATCTTCCAAACACTGATTTGACAATCGAAAAGAGCGATACCTATAATGCGAAGGGCTTTGCTAACGACGCCTGGCCACTGTCTCAACCCTGTGGTGGGGGCAAAGGACCTAAGCGCTCCGCAAAATTATGACCCGAAAGCTCTTTGCGGTGGGCCTTCTGAGATGTTGCGGAACAACAAGAGGACAGCTTAGAGTACCGCAGAGGATCGTATTTTCATCAACCTCAATTTTCTCGGAGTGTAGGATATTGTGATGAGCGACTATCGCGTGCTGCCAGGACCAGAACACTTTCTTCCACCAGCTGCCGCCAGCATGGGAATTCGGTTACCAAACCCTGGGGAAGCCCACATTAACGGCGTGATTGCTCCGGAGGAAAAGGCTTACGAGGAAGCAGCCCGTCAGTTCCTAATGGCCAAGGTACCGACCATCTTCCCGGGCCCACTCGTGCTCTGGGCCTGGAATGAGAAGGCTGCAAAGAAAGCTACTGCTATTCGACATCTCTTTAACACCCTGAAGGAATGTGTCCAGGCTGGCCAAAAGCCAATGTTGATTCCCATGCCGGACTACCGGCCCAAATATCCCAAAATTAACCCTGAAGTTGAGATTAACCCGAATCATCCAAATTTGACCATCTGGCACAACAAGATCGACTGCTGCATATTTATCGGCGTGCATTGTCACCAGGCGAACCTCTCGCTCAAGATCATTCGCGGAGGAACTTCCTGCTATACTATCGCCATGTGTGCACAGGCCGGTCACGAAGATGCCATGCTTTCATTCCGTGATGCATCCGTCGATAAAATCATGCGATTGGCCGATACCGTTAAGCGATTAAAGGGAACGGTCCAACCACGGTTGTCGACGGCTAAGAGCGGGGCTTCGAACTAACTATCACGTTCGATCCCTATATGTTGAAAGGAGGCTGGGTCCATGGCAGAAACTAAGTCCGTCATTGGGACACAAAATAAGAAGGGTCAAACATATACTGATACGTGGAAGATGATGAACGAGGCACCCCGTACGCCATCGTTCTACACGGGCAGCGAAGTTATTAAAGAAGCGATTCGACGAGCCAGCTGTGACGTGATGATCGCCTACCCGATCACACCACAGAGCGAAGCGGCGGCACTCATCGGCGAATTATTTGCCGAGGGCTATATCGGCGATTACTTCCGTGGTGAGAGCGAATTTGCCGTGATGTCGCAATGCGCCGGTGCCGCATTCGGTGGCGCCCGTGTGTTTACGACGACCGCCGGACCAGGAACAATGCGCGCCATGGAGAACTTCCCCATGTGGGCCGGGGCACGATTGCCCATCCAAATGATTGTCACCTGCCGAGGCATTAACTCGCCTCTGTCGATTCAGCCGGACACGCTGGAAATCGCCTATTTGTTAAACACCGGCATGTTGGTCTGGCATGCGGAAACCGCACAGGACTTTTTTGACTGGATTCTTAAAGGCTATATCGTGTCAGAGGAGCCGGATGTACATCTTCCTCTTGCCCTCTGCTGTGACGGATTCTTCGTTACTCACACAAAAGACGTCGTCAATCTCACACCACCCGACATGTGTTTGCCTCCGTACGATCCGTACCGCTCGCCTGTTCCCTGCATGGACATGGAATGCCCTCCAGTCCGCATGATGCGCGATCCATTCGTCATGAAGAGCAATTACATCAGTTATGCAACCCACGCCAGCTGGCAGCAGGAAATCTGGGCCGCAGTAGAGCGTTCTCGGAAACATTCCATCCATTGGCTGAATGGTCTGATCGATGCGGAGAACACCGATGCAGACATTATGATCGTCGCATCCGGCACCGCGGTTTCACAGGGCCGCGAGGCGATCCGTCTCCTGGAAGATGAAGGTGTTCGATGCGGTCTTGTGAAAGTAAAGACGTTACGTCCCTGGCCGGAAGAAGAAATTCGAGAAGCCACGAAGAATGCGAAACATATTTTTGTGCCGGAGTTCAACGTGACCGGCTGGTTGGCAAGAGAGATTAAGGCAACCATTCCCAACCATGAGCGGGTACATGCAGGTCCCCATGTCTGCGGAGGCATGACGATGCCCCCGGAAATCATCGTGTCGGAAATCAAGACGGCCCTTGGGATGAAATCCTTCTCCCTAGCCGGTCGTGGAAGCTGAACTATATCGACTGTGAACCTGATCGCTCTCGCGAGCGATACTGGAGGAGGCCATAATGAGCAAAGAGCGCATTCAAATATCCGAAGCCCTGTACGACATCATGCCGTCCGACTATCAGGACCTTGTAAAAAGCGCAACGTACGGCAAGGAGGATCGGGGTTGGAAAGACATTGGAACATCGAAAGAACTCATCGAACAGCACTCGCTCTGCGCTGGCTGCCCAGAGTCCATGGCCTTCCGATACATCCTGGCTTCGCTTCCGAACCCCGAAGATACGGTCATGGTTGGCTCGACCGGTTGCACAAGCCTAGTGTTTCCAATGGTGGCAGTCCACAATATCCACTCGCTGTTCGGCAACCAGAACGCGATCGCCTCAGGCCTGAAGCGGGCCCTTAGTGTACGATTCCCTGACCGCGTCAAGGATGTCGTCGTTCTTGCCGGGGATGGGGCAACCGTGGACATCGGCCTGGACATGACTCTCCAAGCCTGGTTCCGCCAAGAAAAGTTTACGACCATTTGTTTCGACAATGAACTCTATGCCAACACCGGTGGTCAAGAAAGCGGACTCATGCAGAAGGGTTTTGTCGCAAAGATGGCACCGGTTGGAAAGTTGTTCGACAAGGTACGGCTGCCTGAAATCGCCCGCGAGTCCGGCTGCCATTATGTCGTGAACTGTACGGTCAGCAAGCCATCATTGGTTGAAAAGGTCATCCGTAACGCGGTGCATATTGCCCGTGAAATCGGGCCAACCTATCTCCAGCTTTACACACCGTGCATTCTTGAAATCGGAAAGAACAGCATGGAAGGCCTGCAAGAAATGCGCGATTCCGAGAAGCCAACTGAGCGATTTGCCTATAAAGAATACGTCAGTGAGCCGGCCAAGCAATTGCTTGCCGAATTGGCGGCGAAGGACAAGGAACGGAAAGCAGCCGCCAAGCAGTTGGCAGGCCAAGTATCAGCATAGTCAGACCGGAGGCGCGACATGATTAAACGACGATTAAATATCCGGATGTCAGGCTTGGGTGGACAGGGTGCAGTCACTGCCGCACACGTCTTGGCCATGGCAGCAAACCGGGATGGTAAGTTTTCCATCTCCAACCCATTCTTCGGTGCCGAGAAACGTATGGCGCCGGCAGAGAGTTATTGTCGGATCGGTATCGAACGAATTTACGACCGCGGTGAGTTGGTATTTCCTGATGTTATTCAGGTCTTTCATCCCCAAGTCATCACTATGGGAAAGAGTTACACCATGCCCTTCTACTCCGGTGTAAAGGAAGGCGGCGTGGTAATCATCAATTCCGCCCAACCGTTGCTGTCCGAGGAGGATGTAGAGCGGCTTAAGGACTTGAACGTCGCCGTATTTTATATTGCAGGCACTGAGTTAGCCATTGAAGTGGCCGGCACCGAACTATCGACGAATATGGCGATGATCGGCTCTGTCTCAGGTATTACGAAATGTGTCTCCATGGAGGCCTTAGACGGCGCACTCCAAGAGAGGTTCGGCAAGAAATTCGTGGCCTCCGGAGGAACAGCCTCTTTGGACGAAGCCATCAAGAAGAAATTCGCCAAGAAAGAAATGTTGCTAGCCAAAAACTTGGCGACCGTGAAAGCGGCTTATGAAATCGCCAGCGAATGGGCCGACAAGAACAAGGTCGAGCTGCGCGTCGGAAATCCAGCTGTCGCTGCCTAAGAGAAGGAATTACGTTGCATGTATAACGTTGCTCAAGTCATCGACGAAAAGTGCACCGCCAAGAAGGGGTGCCGTCTCTGTATCATGTATTGCCCGGAGGCGAATTGCCTGGACTTGAATACCAGCAAGATGGTGGCGGAAGTTTTCATCGATCGCTGCAAAGGCTGCGAGCTCTGCGTGATCGTCTGCGACGCAGCCAAGCACTTTGCCATCACTATGCAGGCCGTCAGCGCGACAGGACAACTGATGACCAAGAAGGGTGAGTCGGCTGCGCTCGGGCAGGCCTATCAAGGCTAGGCAAGTAGATTGAGAATCAAAGAACCCCATAGCCCTCGCTATGGGGTTTTTTATTGGGATCACGGAGAGCAAGATGGAAAACGAAGACAATACGTTGGATGAACTATTGGGTGATATTACCGGGTTGATCAACCAGTATCCAATCGCCATTGAACGGCAGGCGGCGATGCTCCAAGCAACGGGCAAAGACCCGGAGCTTGTGGAGAAACTTGTCAAAGCCGCTGACACGATGCGGGATAGTGGGAATCTCTACCTTACCTGGGCCAAACATTATGCTGCAATGGCTAAAGGCAATACAGACGCATCTTCCGACGAAGACGAAACCGAAGACTTTGACGTGTAACCATTCAACCGTCACCATTTCTCCCTCCTAAAAACTTGTTGTCTATTCACACCTGAGTTTGTGCTACAATTCGCTCGCTTAAACCAACGTCGTTCCCCGGTAGCTCAGTTGGTAGAGCAGCCGGCTGTAGAAATAGGGGGCACTTGGCAGAGCGACGTTCCTATGGCGATCGCCGCCAGTATCTGATTAACGCTGTCCGCAAGCGCCGGTAAGACATCCGTCGTAAAGCGCTTGAGTACAAAGGATCGCGTTGTGAGCACTGTGGCTATGATCGATGCATGGAAGCGTTGGAGTTCCATCACCTAGCGTCAGCCCGGAAAGACTTTGGCATCTCCAGCAAGGGTTACACACGGAGCTGGGAAAAGATCCGGGAGGAACTAGACAAATGTGTCCTCCTTTGCGCTAACTGCCACAGAGAGGTGCACTCCTCGTTGCAGCCTCCACAGGAAACTGTGGTTGAACATCGGGTGAATTCAGGGAAGCCTACGTCGAGGAAACCGATACGGGAACCCTGAGCGAAGCCTGCCGAACGGCACCGAAGTAGGCAGGAACGTGCAGAGACTAGAGGCTGAGGAGCCGAACCAATAAGGCCTCGCTAGCGCCCGACACCCTCCCCTGATTAGAGCAGGCGGGTGAAGAGATAGTCCAAGCCCAGCTGAAAGGTTGGGGGTCTTGTAACCGGCTGGTCGCAGGTTCGAGTCCTGCCCGGGGAGCCAATCCATACTAAAACAGGGCACTTTATTGCCTGGAGTGCCCAGTTGACCCTCTCCAACGGAGCGGCCTACAGCTGCGTAGCTGCCCTTCATAACCAGCCGCTTGTCTTGGTATCGGACCTCTTCAACTAATAGCTTGAGATACCGCTTGCCGAAGGTCCGGTTTTGCCCGAGTAATCGTTCACGCAAGGCTTTAGTAAACGCCACGACATTCTTTGGCCCAAACGCCTCCATGAGCATCTGCTTTAGTCGGCAAAGGCTGACCAATTCCGTGAGTAACGCCTGTCGTTGGGCCTGTAACTCGTTGGCTGTAGGTTCATACGCTCAACTTAGCTGGTTGAAATATGGTCTTTGTCAGGGGTTTCCTGCAATCCGATGTCTTTTCGTTCCACAGCACTGTGCGGGCCTATAGCTGGTGGCACCTTGGGTCGGAGGAGCACTATAGATCTTTTCCAGCATGGCGTAGTCGATACCAGGAAGTCAGGGATCGTAAGGCTCTATCCTCGATTCCTTTTTACGCAAAGAGTTGGCGCCATGGGCCTTAAGATTTTCAAAAGAATTCTATGAGCAGATATTCATGATGAGACGATGGGATTGGGGTATTATTTCATCCAAGCGTCCACGAATCGTGGGAAAGATCATCAAGGATATTGCCTATGCACGTTTAACCCATGGGATTCTCAAACAGCTGGAAGAAAAGAATCCTGCTAATGAGAGAGGCTACAGGAAGGCGAGACATCATCAATGTCTAACTGATGATGTGAGCAACCCTGCCTTAGCCCAGCGTCTGCACACTGTCATTACCCTTATGAACTGTCGGATTCATGGGACAAGTTTTACGGGTTGCTCAATCAGGTTTTTCCGAAGAGGGGAGCTACGCTTGGCTTACTTTTTTGCCGACCCTTTTGCTTAGTAACCTCTCTCTTGCGCTTTGGTGTGAGGGGTTTTCCAATGGCATATTCAACCACGGATCGGCCTAGCTTCATGGGGTCGGACGGATTCTTAACGGGGAGCTTTTTAGGCTTTGGCTTCATGGCGGCCTTTCGTTTTGGCTGCAGCATGTCTCATCACGCCAGATTGCAAGCAAGATGTCACCATGAGGAAGATTCAAACTTTACTAGCACCTCACGTATCCCTAGGCCCCCGTGTTACTGAGACGGGGCCTTCTGCCCGTCCGGCTGCCGTCGGATCGGGCGCATCCGCTTTTGTCTTCTTTCCAAAGTCTGCCACGGACATACGTGGGATTTGACCGGACTTATAAGCACGGCATAAAATCTTAAACTCAACTGGTAGAACGCTTTAGGGTTGTCAGAGTACCCATGAAGGCACCACATCCGAGTAGAGACCAAATTATAGACCTCATGCGAATGGCCATCCGGGAACTTGGTTCGGCTCCTGGAAGCGATGTCTTTGAAAAGCGCTCCGGTGTGTCGTCGAATCAGGTCAAGCGATTCTGGCCAACACACTCCAAGTTAGTCGCCGAGGCGGGGTCCGCTCCTAACGAACCCCGCGCGCAGATTCCAGAAGAGGAGCTTTTCCAAGAATACGCAAAGGTGTGCCGTCATTGGGGTCACATTCCAACGCTTGCCGAGCTTCGCATTGCCACTCGGGAACTCGGCACACGAACGCACACAGTGCAATCTCGCTTTGGTACCTTGGCCTCCTTCAATGATCGATTCAAGCAATGGTTGTTAACGGCACCAAAAGAATACGAGGACATTCTGCACATCGAAGGGTGGGGGCGCACCCCTTTCAATATGATGTCAGACATCGTCCAAGCTCCCAGGCCAATTGACACTGCGCGGTATCCCTTTCTTCCCGTCGGCCTGTTGTCATTGGCAGAACTCGCCTCCAATCGTATGACTCCAGACAGCGGCAGTGATATTACTCCGAGCATGCTCTTTGAACGGAAGTGCGCCGACGCGTTTCGGGCTCTGGGATTTCGAGTTCGAGCTTTGGGGCAAGGCAAGGGGCGCGCAGCTGACTGTTTGGCTCTTGCCAGACAAGAGCGCTACGCTGTGATCATTGACGCTAAAGCACGAACGAATAGTTTTGTGCTAGGTACGGAAGATCGCAAGCTACTTGAATACGCAAAACGTCATTCCGATGACCTACGTCGAGAAGGTATCGAGCGCGTCTACTTGTGTGTGGTTTCTTCAGGTTTTCGCGAAAAAGACGCCGATACCCTTCATCAAGCCCTGACCGGGTCAGGGCTTCACGGTTGGTCGCTATGGAGCGCTGAAGTCCTCATGGCAACAGTGGAGAGAAGCATATCAGAGCGATCCGAGTTCCGGCTGACTGACCTGGAAAAGGCTTTTGCTCTGAATACAATAGCACCATAATAACTGCCTATCGCTTCATACCTATGTCTGACCTCTCCCAACAAGATGGCGACAACAGCATAGTTGAGAGACTTCGTTCCGAGCTAGCCAAATCAAAACCCACCCAGCGCAGGCGGATGCTTGAAAAGTTCGCTCTCGCAGCTCTTGGCAGCATTCCATGGATTGGTGGTTTTCTTAGTGCCGCTGCCAGCTACAAAGCTGAAGAAGGGTCATTAAGACAAGACTCTCTACAGACGCAATGGCTCGAAGAACATCAACAAAAACTCCACTTACTGCGAGACACTCTAGCGCAGATACAACAACGCTTTGAGAGTTTAGGCGCCAGCATCGAAGAACGAATACAAAGCGAACAATATCTTGCACTCGTTCGACAGGCGTTTCGTACCTGGGACGAGGCTGCTACTGACGAGAAACGACGTTATATCAGAAACATTGTCACAAACTCGGCGGGCACACGCGTATGCTCTGATGACGTTGTTCGTCTGTTTCTCGATTGGTTGGAGCTATACCATGAAGCTCACTTCGCTGTAGTCCGCATCATCTACAAGAACCCAGGTTCAAGCCGGTTTGACATTTGGTCTGATCTTTATGGAGCAACACCAAGAGAGGACTCGGCGGAAGCCGACCTGTTTAAATTAATAATCAGAGACCTAAGTACGGGCGGAGTAATTAGACAGGACCGCGAAGTGAATCAGCTGGGCCAGTTTGTTAGGCATAGACCGCAACACGCTCGCCGTGCTGCAGCACCCACTACCATGGAATCCGCCTTTGAGGGCACCAAACCGTATGTACTTACCGAGCTTGGCAAGCAATTCGTGCATTACACCATGAACGAGGTTGTCACCAGGATTGGGGGGCATTGATACGCGTAGTTCACTTGTCTACCTATCGATCCGTACTACACTAATCCAGTGCCCGCGTTCGTTAGAGTCGGGGAGCCAGCTAGTCTAAAACTAACCGCCCCGTCTCAGATCAGCTTTCACCGCCAAGATATCTCACCTTCCTGTTTTTCAATACGATCTCGCAGATATGATCGAGTCGCTCAATGTGAGCGTAGGCTGCCCAAGGGTCCATTGCAACCGCACATACCCCATGATTGGACTGGCCGACGATATCAAATTCAAGCGTCCCATCTTTTCGAACGTTCAAACATTCGGCTGTGACATCAGCCAATTCTCGGGACAATGCGGGGAGGGGAGGAACGGAACGCCCTACTCGCGTGTAACGTGAGATTTCAGGAAATTCGGCACTGATGGCCTGTAAGGCTAGGCCTGCATAGGTCGCGGCTACCACATGTGTGGCATGGACATGCACCACGGTTCGTGTCCGTTTTGAATCCCGCTGCAAATTCCAATGCATCCACAGTTCGCCCGGCGGCTTTTGTAGCTCGTTGACTTTCGGCACTCGCAGGCCAGTTGCTGGATCGATAAGGTTTCCAATCGAACGACATGTTCCGGATGCACGATCGTCTTACGCCAACCGGATGGCGTAATGTACAGGAACCTCCCGTCTCGCTTTTTCATACTAATGTTCCCGTCCCTCGTTGTAATCCACCCTTTCTCATAACAACGCCTCATCACATCCCCGATAGCCGTCAGCATGATTCCTCCCTCGAAATGGTAAGATAATTCGGTTATCAGTATCTTCTACGGAGTACCGCTCGTGCTTCAAGCCAACTTCCCCGAATCGGGTCCGATCGAGACCCACAGCGTACCATACTGAATGCAATGATAAACCCTTCCATGGATGAACTTGCTGCTTCCTTTCAGCCACCACTTCCTCTCCAGAATGCCCATCTCATGACCCTCATGCCCCGGTACTGGCCGCGGGATACCTCGCTACTAGGATTGCCACAGGAAGAGCGGCTGTTCACCGTAGAACCGCATACCCAGCTAAAAGGTTACTGTCATTGGCAAATCGACCGTAAATCGTCTCCGACGGCTATTTTAGTTCATGGCCTTGAGGGCTGCAGCGAATCTCGTTACATGCGAGGTATTGCGGCCAAGGCCTATCGGGTGGGCTTCAACATCATTCGCATGAATCAACGTACCTGCGGCGGAACCGAACACCTCTCCCCAACTCTTTATAACAGCGGATTGAGCGGGGACTATCGCACCATCGTCAACGAATTGGTCAACCGTGATGGGCTCCGCAGGATCTGGCTGGTGGGCTATTCAATGGGTGGTAACCTGGTGCTCAAGGCTGCTGGTGAGCTTGGGCAGAATCAGTCAGCTCTTGCGGGAGTCGCCGCCGTCTGTCCGAACATCGACCCAACCGTTTGCGCCCGCGCACTAGAAGAGCCTCGCAATTGGATGTACCATCGCCACTTTGTAACCAGGTTAAAATCTCGACTTCGACGAAAAGCGGCTCTGTTCCCTGGACAATGGGATCTCTCAATGCTTGATCAAATCACCACCATCAGTGAATTTGATGATCGTTATACCGCACGAGACGGCGGCTATCGAGACGGGGCCGACTATTACAATCGGGCAGGAGCGCGCCACGTGCTCGACACAATTGCCGTTCCTACCCTTATCGTCACCGCACAGGATGATCCGTTCATTCCTTATTCGATGTTCACGGAGGCCAAACTCCAGCGACATCCACAAATTGTCCTGGTGGCGCCTCGCTACGGCGGGCACTGTGGCTTCTTCCATCGGAGCCGGAACGGCGAAGATTCCTACTGGGCTGAGAACCGAATCGTGGATTTCTTGCGAGAGCGAATCTAACCCAGTTGCAACGGATGTCCCCCGGAAGAGACCATCCTACTCTGCGTTGCTTGATAGGAAACACGCACTTCTTCTGAATTGAGGTGGCTTAGGCAATGACGTTCTGAAGGTGGGATCGAATATCTTCGACGTAGGTCTTAAACGGATCCTGCATGGGGAACGGTGCCCGCCCACGCACCTGAAAGATCGACCAATTGATGACATAGGGAGGAAACAATCGCTCAGGGTTTCCGAACTGATCAAAGTCTGTGCCAGCCCAGGAACCGAGTAGATGCTTGACGAGCTCACCCCGCCCATAGGCCCGTGTGTTCTTGGGTGCCTGGTCCATGGCAAGTTCGATCAAGCTATCCGTCGTCACACGAGGGACACGCCCCTCTTCCATCAATCCATGATACAGCCCCTTCGCCGGATTCAGGTTGTGATACTCCAAGTCTAAACTCTTCAGCACAGGATCGGCCCAGTCGACCTGTTCCGCTTCTCGAAAGCAGTCCAGCAGCCACAGCTTGGACGCCCAGTCGACACGACCAACGAGCTTCTGATAATCGCCGCGCAGGTCATGGAGCACCGATGCCCATTGGGCAAGGACCCAATCGGTTTCTTCATCCTGCCCCCTGTAATGCTGGACGGCACAGTCAAGAAACCGTTCTTGGATATCCACAGCCGACATCATCTTGTGAGACTGCAACTGCACCAGCCAGCGCCGCTCTGGATCCTTGGAAATCTCTTGAAGCGCTTCCACCGGTTCATCGATCTCCAAGTCTTGAGGCGCATGCCCCTCTTCAATGAGCTGCAACACGAGGCCTGTAGCCCCCAGCTTGAGCGCCGTCGCATATTCGGTCATGTTGGAATCGCCCAGCAGCAGATGAATCCGTCGGTATTGATTGGGGTCGGCCAACGGTTCATCCCTCGTATTCACAATCGCCCGATTGTGCTGCACCCATTCGAAGAAATCGTTCACGATATAGTCGGCACGTTGAGAAATTTGAAAGGGCAATTCCGATACAGGCTGCGCACTGAAAGCCGAACGTGGAACAAGCAATCGATCTACCTGAATCCAGGCATCCTGTGGGGCTGCGGAGCCCACACGCCCAGAGCCGGTAAAAATCTGCCTGGTCACAAGAAACGTCACAAGCGGAACCATCCCACGTCTCGAAAAAGGGAACCGCCGAGACACCAGGTAATTCTCATGCGAGCCGAAGGTCGCATCCGTCTCATGGTCGATGTTGTTCTTGATCAACGACACCTGGTCGCAGAACCCGAGCGCTTCGATCGTTCGCTGCAATAAGAAATCCCCGGCACGGTCCGATGCCACCACATCCATGAGAGAATGACATTCCGGCGATGCATACTCCAAATGCCCCATATCCAAATAGATTCGTCCGGCGTTGGTGAGAAATCCCCCATTGCCAGGAGGTTCATCATGCCCTCGATGGTGCAAATCCAGCACGCCGCGCCGCTGGACCTGGAAGAGATGGTCACGAATCTTATGCGCAAACCATGTCGGGGAATGGTCCGGTCGATCCTCGTGGATCAAGAGTCCGTATTCAGTCTCTAAACCGAAGATACGATTCAACATGCTATTACGAGAGTGATGGGCTCAGATCTTTGGGGAGCATTGTTTTCAGTTCATCGATCCCAAGGGCTCGATACTTGGAGGGTCCTTGCACATGGCGATCAAGCAAGGCACATTCGACCGTCTTTTCGGCGATACACCGCCGCAAATAGGCATAGAGCGTCTCAGGGTCCGTCAGCTGCTGATCAGGGTCAGTCCTCGCCTCGTCATGGCCCTCTCCCTCGTCCAGTGCTCGTCGTTGCGCTCGATCACCGACCGCCCAAGCACGAATCGCCGCACCTACAGCATCCTCGAGAGACGCAATAGACTGTTCTCGGAGATATCCAGCCACCTTCTGCTCGACCACCGACGTCGCGGCAAGCACCGCATACTGGCTCTTTTCCTCAAAAGTCCCGTCGTAGTTGATCGTCAAGAAACTGTCTTTCCCGGCTTTCTGTCCTAACTCTGCCAGCAAGATCTTTACGATGAAGGGGGCTTTGAATACTTCTTCGAACGCCTGCTTGATTGCCGGCGCCATACCGTACTTCACCAGCCGGCTTCCGGTCACATCGGAGGCGGAGCGATTGAACCCTTCCACGTGAGCCATCTCCAACAGATTGAAGCGCAGCTTCTCAAGATCGGCCGGGTGGCCCATCCCTCCCAGGGCGAGACGATCGTAAATCTCATAGAGCTTAGGTGTGCCCTTGCTCATCGTTATGAGCAGAATGCCGCGCGCACACGTGATTCCGACGACAGGGGCCCCCTCCGTAAACTGCTCGTCGAGATAGGTCCGACGATTGCCGACTGCTTCGACCCATTTATATGGTTCTTCATACATGGCGACTGACCTTTGCCTCGAATAAGGGCTTCAATTGTGCGTCCGGCGTCGTACGCACGCCGGATGCGGTGATGAGTTTAATCACCGGATAGAGACCAGCTTCTCGGTTGACTCCTCCGGTCGCACTGTCAAACTCCGCAGCGCTCGTCAATAGTCGCAAGGCCTGAACGGTGGCCTGCTCTTCCGGTATCGCACTCAATGGCTGTTCGCCCCATGTATTCAAGTAATGCAGGATTCCACGAATGGTCGGTGAACCGGACCCGGATACCGCATAGTCCACTCCTTCAAACTCCGCACCGAGAATATCGTAAAAATAGATCTTTGCCGTTTCCTGCTCGAAGTCGTACCCGGCGAAGATCGGCGCCACAGCACCCGTACCCGCCAGCGCCGCCGGGACGTTGTCTTTCAGCAATTTCGAGAGGGCCCTGAGTTTCCCCTCAAAGCTAAGCTCCTGAAGCTGTGTCCGTCGATAATACTTGAACGAATGTTCAAGGATACGCGCCATTTCATACGCAGTCGCCGGCACTCCGGCGATCGCCATGACACTATGCCGATCGATTTCCAATACCTTGTCAGTGCGATCGTACATCACCATATTGCCGGCTGTCGCACGCCGGTCCCCGGCGACCAACACTCCATCGAGGTACTTGAACGCAAGAATCGTCGTAGCCGTTGTCAGTTCCTGCCCTCGCGCAGCCTGGCTCGGCACGCCAAACACATATCCTTGTTCTCTCAACAGCTGATAGAAATCGCTCTGCATACCCATTCGTACCTCGTAAGGCGTGAACCCTGAAAAGTAAAAGGTTTATATGCCCTCTCAGAACCGATGTTGGCTCTCTACCTTTCACCTCTCACTTTTTACTTTTCACACTATTCACCCGTCCGCTGTCGGTACCGCTCTGCTTGCTTCGGATCAACTTTACGCATTCGTTTCATCAGGTTATCCTTATCCGGCGATCCCGTCTCCGGACGACGTGGCCCGCCTCCTTCTTCCAGAGGACTTGGCGACTTCGGCATGGGATCGACCGGCCCATCGCGTCGTTCAGGCATCGTACTGTGTCTCATACCTGTTTATCCCTTTCATTATTCCATACCGTCAATGCCTCAGTCGGCGAAGACGCCTGTTGGAAGATCTGCGCACATCGTCGGACGGCACTGGGGGCAATAAGATCTCCCATATCGAGCGTTCGTGACCGAAGCCCGACGGTAAACTGAATTTGTTCCCACTGAATAGACTTGATCCGATCCGGAAACCGCTGCACACAGAGTCCACGCAGTCCGCCACGCGTATCGCTAGGACCATTCTGGATCGCTTCTTCAATCATGTGGTCGGTCGTGATCCGCCACACTTTCCCTTCCGCTTCAAGCCCCAGATAGAGTCCCTGCTCAGGATTCACATTGTGGTATTCCAAATCCAAACTGGCCAACCAAGGATCATCCCAACCAATGCGCTCCTCTCGCATAAACGTGTCGAGCAGCCACTGCTTGGTCACCCAATCCAACTTCCCGACTAGCTGTGAGCGGTCTTGCGTTAAAAGGTGCAAGACCGCTCCCCATTCCTTCAACAGCCAATCCGTTTCCTCATCCAAGCCGGCCAACATCTTCCGTGCCGATTCGTAATAACATTCTTGCATGTCCAACGCAGAGAGTCTTCGCCCATTCTGCAACTTCACTGCAACCTTGAGGTCAGGATCTCGCGATACCTGTTTCACGGCAACCACCGGCTGATCCAGCCTGAGATCAGGCGCAGCTCCTCGTTCGATCAGATCAAGAACTAGGCGTGTCGTCCCAACTTTGAGCGCCGTCGCATACTCGCACATATTGGCATCGCCGATGATGAGATGGAGTCGACGATATTTCTGGCGATCCGCGTGAGGTTCATCTCTGGTGTTGAGAATCGGACGGTTGTGCATCGTATCAACCCCGAGCTCTGCCTCCATAAAGTCGGCGCGCTGCGAGAGCTGATACAGCCCTGGAACATGTCCCGACTCTTGCGCTTCAGTGCCGACCTTCCCCGCGCCGGCGATGACCTGCCGGCTTACCAGAAACGGGACGAGGCCTGTGACAAGAGTGGAAAACGGAATGGCTCGCGAGACAAGGTAGTTATCATGACATCCGTAGCTGTGGCCGTGGAAATCTGTGTTGTTCTTGTAGAGCTTGACGTGGTCTCCCCCCAGTGCCCTATTCCGGCGCTCAGCAGCGCGAAGTACGATGCGTTCCCCAGCCCGATCCTGCGCCACAAGATCCCGGAGAGTCCGACATTCAGGGGAAGAGTATTCGGGATGCGTATGGTCATTGTAGAACCTCGCACCGTTCGGCAATACAAGGTCACTCTTCATTTCATGGAATGAAAATGGGCGAACCGCATCCATCTTTGCAAACTCATCTTCTTCCTTATCCTGCTGCAAGCCGGAGACACGGAAGCCGCGGGCATCTTCATGTGGGTCTTCTCCGGTGTAATCCCACCGCCGCTCGAAGGACGCGACCACATGTGCTCGAACTAATTCCATGGATTCGACGACAGGATCAACTTCGTCTACGTCATCGCGTGTGATGCCGTACTCAGTTTCGATCCCAAAGAGACGCATAGTCGGTTAGAAGTGAAAAGTAAAACGTGAGACGACGATCACACTCGTCTGCAATGCAAGGCCGATCAGCTTTTTACCTTTCACCTTATACATTTCACGCTTTTAAATGATTTGATTCACCGGTCGCTCTTCCGACAGGCGGCCTCGGCGAAATGAGGAAATGCCGACAACCTGTTCAGGGTGATGATCCAGCAACTTCAGCCATTCTTCTGCCGCATCGTCCGGCGGTAACATCTCACCCTCTCGGAATTCTTCCGAAACGGCATCCCGTAAATCTTCCGCCAGTAATCCAGCCGGCTGTGCAGACTGAACCGTGCGATCGATCGCCTTTTCCTTGGCACGCTGAACGATCGAGGCCAAGATCGCCCCGCTGATGAGATCACCGCGATAGAGCACCTTGCTTTGGCCGTTCCTGAGCCTAATCGACAAAAGACGGTTCTCCTCCGTTCGACGGAAAATTGACTCGATGATGTCTTCGACGAGCGACGCCAGCGCCTGAGCCTGTTCGCCACCTCTCTCTACCACCAGCGCAGGATCCAACGGCAGGTCCACGGTTAAATACACTTTCAAAATCTCGATCGCGGCATCTTTATTCGGCCGACCAACTTTGATTTTCCGATCGATACGGCCGGGACGCAGCACCGCGGGGTCAATCAGGTCAGGACGGTTAGAGGCTAAAATAATGACCACATCGCGCAGTGACTCAATGCCGTCCATTTCGCTGCAAAACATCGGAACGAGCGTATTCGAGATATTGAAGGAGCGCATGGCACGTCGCGTCCCCAGAATCGACTCCGCTTCGTCGATGAAGATAAACGGTAAGGCACCATCCTTCCGTCTCGCCCTCGCTTGCTCGAAGAGATCGCGGACCATCCGCTCCGATTCCCCGAGCCACATATTCAAGATTTCCGGCCCTTTCACATGCAGGAATGCCCCACTCGTCACCGGCAGGCGCTTGTCCGTATCAGATGTATGCTCTTGCTTAGATTCACTGACCAGTCTGGAGAGGCTACCGGCGGCCGCTTGTCCGATAAGGGTCTTCCCACATCCGGGAGGCCCGTAGAGGAGAAAGCCTTTGGGTTGCGAAAACTTGTACCGCTCGAACGTCTCCGCGTGGAGCAGTGGATATTCGATCGCTTTTCGAATCGCAGCAATCGCCTCGTGCTGCCCGCCGATCTGTTCCCATGTCACCTTGGGCGTTTCATCGAGCATATGCCGGCTGGCCTTGCGATCCACGAGCTTTTCAATCGCCACACGATGGTTAGGATCGATGCGGATTTCATCGCCCGCCTTGAGCTCCACGCCGACGAGATCGGTCGACCTCTGCAGGATCAACGATTGTCGGCCCATCTCCTGTTCAAACCGTAACCGCCCGTCTGGCATGGCCTCAGCCAACTTCAAGATGGGTCCGTTTCGATCGTACCCGAGTGTCTTGATTACTGCGTAGGCTTCATTGACCAGAATCTGTGTTCCGATCTTGAGATCAGTGTCTGGCACGCGAGGATCTACGTTGGCGTAGTATTCAGCCCCACCAACGACGATACGGGCGAGTCCTTCACCTGGCACATCGACCAAGATCCCGATACGATTCGCCGGAGCCGTGAGCTTAGCGACCACCTCGCTGACCTTTTGGAATTCCAGTTCACGCTGTTGAGAAGTGGCCTCAGATAGCATGACGGCATGACGCACCTTGTACAGCAACTTCTGGCGAGGGTCACCCTCCGGAAAGGCGGCCAAACATTGTTCGATCAAGGCAAGTGGATCGATGTCGGTCTTCATCGATGGTGCAGCACGTCGATCGTTGGGCACATCCTGACCGGGAGATCTGTGATCACTCATGGGTTCTCCTCAAAAAGACTGGCCTGGATGATCCTACCATACGCTCGTCTTGAATTGCCGTCATGCTAATTGACGGCCTGAAGGATGACCGACACTTTCTCACGCCGATTTCCACGGAGTATCTCCACGCTCACCTGATCACCGACTTTGTGTTCCTCCATCACATCCATCAGATCATCAACCGTAGTCACCGGCTTTCCAGCAACCGAGACGATGATGTCGCCGAGCTGGATCCGGCCGGTCGCAGTTTCACGGGCGCCCTTCAGGCCTACACGATCGGCCGGTCCACCACGTGTTACCTTGCCGATGATCAAACCTTTGATTCCCCACCGCTTCGCCATCGAATCCGGCACAAGAGAGACGCCCAGGCCAGGACGAATGAGCTGTCCGTGCTTGATGAGTTCCGGAACGATACGATTCACGGTATCGACGGGGACGGCAAATCCTATTCCTGCATAGGCCCCGCTGGGACTCACGATTTGCGTATTCACACCGATCAGCCGTCCGGCACTGTCGAGCAACGGCCCACCCGAGTTTCCAGGATTGATTGCCGCATCGGTTTGGATCACCCCTTCAATCGTGCGATTGGACATTGACTTGATCGTTCTCCCCAGCGCGCTCACAACTCCGGTCGTGAGCGTATGATCAAGCCCAAATGGATTTCCAATCGCGAGCACCTTTTGTCCCACGCGCAAGTCATGGGAGGAACCGATCGCTAACGGCTCCAGCTGACTATCCGGCGTCTGAATTTGCAGTACCGCCAAATCATGGTCAGGATCGGCTCCAACCACCTTGGCTTGGTACTCGGTACGATCAGCCAGTGTCACCTTGATTGAATTGGCTCCATAAATGACGTGAAAGTTCGTGACAATATGGCCTTGCTTGTTCCAGATGAAGCCTGATCCCGATCCTTGTGGAACCTCCATAATGTCGAGTGACCAAAAATCACGCTGTATGGCCGTATTCGCAATGAACACGACGGATTTCGTCGCTCGCTCGAAGACAGTGGTGGTCGCCCGTTCGTCGGGCCCTAATTCCGTTGGTGCTGGGGTCACTGGACGGGGTTTGCCTTCCGGTCCGTCATACACAGCGCCAAGGGGCTTGCCCCATTCGCCTGATGTCATAGCCGGCGCGACCATCGTCGCGCTGAAAAGCAGGAGAAGCAGGAAGGATTGTCCGCGTCTATTCACCGAGGACCTGTACAATAAGTTCCCGCGTTCTTGAGCGGGTATCGAAATCGACCAGGACGATTTGTTGCCACGTTCCCAAAAGAAGTGCGCTGCCGGCAAAAGGAATGGTGATAGAAGGCCCCTGAAGTTGCCCTCGAAGATGGCTATGACCGTTGTCTTCCCCAGGATTGACGGTGTTGTGCTGCAACCGGGGATCAGGAGGGATCACGCGATCCCAGAACGTTTTCGTGTCGGCGCGAATCCCCGGTTCATCTTCGATAATCATGATCGAAGCTGTCGTATGCTTGACGAACACCGTCACAATTCCATCTCGAACCTTCGACGCTGCGACGGCCTCGGTCACAGATTGTGTAATATTTGCCATGTCCGTACCGCCTGCCATACGAATCGCCAAAGGAACAGATTGAACGGTCATCAGACTCTCTTGCCCATACAATTGCGAAGATAGCGGCGTTCACTTCTTGTGAGCGGCTCGCCTCGTGCCTCTTCGAGAATGGTATCGAATACACCCTCTGCCGACAACACCCGTACAACGTTCACAACCTGACTGCTGAGGATTCCCTCTTGTTCCAGTTTCTGAAGATAGGCAAAGGCCTCGGGCAGACTTTCTTTTTTTCGAGCATAGTAGTCTCGCCCGCGTCGCCGATTGCTATAGGCTTCAAACTGTTCGCACGCCACTAGGATTTCCGCCAGCTGTTTTACCCATGTTTTAGCCTTAGCCAGGCGTTCCGGGTAATAGTAATACAGCATCACCTGTTGCATCCAAGGCTTCCACTCAACACCAAGTGTTTTCAGCGTAGGCCTCACCGCCCGCAATCGCCTGAGAAGACGGCGAGCATAGCCAAGGCGCATTTCGATCTGTTCGACCGCCCACGCATCCATCGGTACGCCGGAGGACTCGAGATCCCGACGGTACAGTGAAACGAACGCTTCCGTCTCGCGCCCATACGGCGTCTTAGGGTGAATGGCGCGCCATTCACGGGGCCTTGTCGGGATACCCCGGGACCTAGCCCAAGACCAAATGGTCCCAAAGAGGTGCCGATCGAGTCCGGCGCGGCCCAAATCATGTAGGAGACAGGCGATGTAATAGAGCTGTATTCGATCTTGAGGATGTCCTAAGCGGTCGGCGACCGCTGCACACATCCTTGCCGTTCTGACGGCGTGCGGGCGATCGTACCCCCGTATTGTTCGTGCTGGGTGATGCGGATGCGGATAGTCATAAAGTTTCATGAGGGCGTTGATACGCGAACGCGAGATTTGGGGCGCTTTCAATCGAAAAGACCCTGACATGGCAATAGGTAACGATCCCTGACCTGTGCGATCAAATCGGCGGGAGGATATCGTCGGGTGAAACAAGGTGTCAAGGTAACTCCTATGGTTTCCTCGCCGAATCCGTGCAAGTTTGCTATGCTCAGGCGGTGTTATCACTTAGAGGCTAGGCACTCATGCAGGTTTCGCGAAGAACGTGTTGCCTTATTATCGCCGCAACGATCTGTATGAATCTTTCGATCGCTTGGGCTGCATCACTTGATCACTTAACGGATTTGACAGGGAAGATGCAGGTGAATGTCACCCTGAAAGGTCGTGACAACTTCACCAGTGAGTACCGTTACGATGTCAGTGTCAGAAACCTGTCGCCCGATCCCATCATCCTCGACTCACTCATCATCGTGCTGGATAAAATTACCAACCTGGCAGGTGAAGACCACGAGGGGCTCACAGGGGAATCCTTCCTAAAGCGTTTCGACATTCTGGATCTTGATGGGCACACCGAGAACGGCAGGCCTTTTTTTCACATCCCGACCGGAAGTTCGCGCGACCTTGTGCCACAAACCGAGAGTCTTCCAGTCTCGATCCGGATCAGGAATCGAGATTACGTGGCGGTCTTCACTCCGTCGTTCCTAGTGCTGGGCCAGAAACGGCCCCCTCCAGAGGAAACACGAGCGGATTCCCCCGCAACTCCCCCGCCTCCAGCACAGAAATCACCCCCTGCCGCAGATCGCAAGACGGTCGAGAAGCTGATTCAGCTGTTGATCAAGAAAGGCGTCCTGACAGAAGAAGAATGGCGGAAGGCAAATCGGCCTTGAACAATACGACATGTACAGCATGCCTGGGAAGCTGGCCGCGACAAGATCATTTCATCGCGAATCTTGGATTGTCCAAAGCCTATCTTCACGAGGACCAGTTTTTCCCCGGATGGACGGTTGTGGTTTTTCAGCGTCACGCCACCGAGTTATTTCATCTCGCACCGACCGAACGTTTTCAGCTGATCGAAGAGGTGAACCTGGTGGCCAAGATCTTGTCCGAGACCTACCAAGCCAAGAAGATCAACTATGAACTTCTTGGCAACCAGCTTTCCCATATTCATTGGCATCTGGTCCCACGCCTGGCTGACGATCCGGCCCCACGAGAACCAGTATGGTGTGTACCGCATGCCCCCATTGTTCTGACACGTTCGGCTCGTCAGGACGCTATCGACCGTCTAGCAATCCCGCTTCACCGGACTGGGCCGAACCCACGCCGCCCTTGAGTATCCGCAGGTGATATAATTTGGGTTTGTCGCACTTCACGCTTGATGTATGAAAGTGTTCCGATGCACCTCGGATTGATCTTCATACTGCTCACAGTCTCCGCGCTTTCGTTGTCCTCGTCTTCTACGCATGCTCATTCAACGGGAGAGCATGCTCCTTTGCTTCATGGAGATACCTCCGAATCCTTTGAGCCGAGTTCAGAATTTGAGTTCAACGAGCGCGCCGATACGGTAACGGAGCTTAGGAGATTGCGACGGGCAGTCCGTCTCCTGCCGAACGTCCCAGAGTACCGCCTGAAATTGGCCGACGCGCTTCTCCGCGTTGGCGATCTAGATGCCGCCATCGAGGAATGTCGCGCAGCCATCAGGCTCCAGCAGGATGACGGGCGCGCACATCTTCAGCTTGGCCTCCTGTTCTCCGCCAAACAGGACTGGCGTATGGCTGCCTCAGCTCTGACGGAGGCAATCCGGCTGGAGCCCAATCTTCCTCATGCATACTACAGCTTGGGGCACATTCACTACTCGCTGGGGGATGTGACGGCTGCAGCTCAGTCTTTTCGACAAGCCCTTGAACTCCACCCTCGTTTCCCCGATGCACACTATCGTCTCGCGCTGTTGCTCAGGGTCACAGGGCAAGCACAAGAGGCTGCACACCACATGGAAGCAGCAGCGATCGACGGCGTACCACAAGCCAGATTTTTCCTCGGCAACGCCTACAAGGATGGACAAGGGGTTGAGATAAACCTTGGGCTGGCAATTTATTGGTGGATGCAGGCCATTGAGCTCGGTCATCAAACAGCCTATGATTCATTGTCCAAGTTGCGGCGCCAGACTCTCGCTCCGGGATTGACCACCCAGCGTCGAGCGGAGCTGCTCAAAGGCTTCCAGTCCTACCGCACCAGACTGTGGAACGACTACCCGGACATGCATCGCGTCAGTGACCGCCAGTCGCTGGGGAAGGTCCTTCTCGGACAGGGTCGTGGAGAAGATGCGTTTTGGGTGCTGATAAAGGAATGTGCCGCCCTGGGTGAAGAGGCCCACGCTGAACTAGCCGCACTCTATGAAGCTGGATCGGTTCCCTCTCTGAAGCCATTCGACAAGAGGATTCTAGCTTGTTTCGAATCCACTGCAACTGATGGATTTGTCCCCGCCAAGAAAATTTTGGCTCGTATCCATGCGAATGGGCTCGGTCTGGATAGAGATATTTCAAAAGCAAAAGCCGCTCTTCAAGATCTTTCAAAACAAGAAACAGACTCCTTGCTTGATAAGCTAGGTCTCCGCTAGTCGCATGTTGGATCGACAGAAACCTTGGCGCCTGTTCATCACATCGGTTCCGTTTCAGTCGCTGGGCATGAGCCTGCTGGCCACGCTTCTCTCAGCAATGCTGTGGTCCTTCGCTCCAGCAACTTTTACGGCGTTGGATCACACCGTCTATGACACCTGGATTCGCCATCGCACCACCATCGGAGTCAGTCCATCTCTGGCCATTGTCGCTCGCGATTCGGTCAGCGAAGAACGCTTTGGAACCGGCCTTTTGGATCGCGCCATTCTTGCCCAGTTAGTTGCTGCAGTTCATGAGGCAGGAGCGTCAGTAATCGGCATCGATCATCGACTCGACCAAGTGAGTTCTACACAGCTCGGCGGAGCCGCAAGCGATGCCCTTCTCCTTGAGGCTCTTCGCACCGCTGCACCGGTTGCTCTAATTCACACGCCCACTTCTCTCCTTCAAGCCGATGCCGTGATCTCTACTCACAATGAGGTTGTAAGCGATCTTGATCTTGTGTCCCGTCGCATTGCCCTGTCTACGAGAGTTGGAGCCCAAACCATCCCAGCCTTCGGCTCCGTCCTCTACGATGTGTTTCGCCGACACAACGCCAGGCCTACGCAATCCCTGTCCAGCATGTCCGACGCTACCATTCTGATCAACATGGTCGGGGACGGATCACTCGTGGCTCTCCAGCCGATCCCGTTGTCGTCGGTCTTGGCGACAATGCACAGGCATGACGAGGAACAGTTGACTACTTGGTTCAAAGATAAGGTCGTCGTGATCCAATCGAGTCCGGCACACCCGGAGACATGGCTCCTTCCCTCCGGCTCCTCAGTTGACGGCATGACCGCCCATCTGCATCTCCTGAATGCCTTGCTCACCGACGAACGAATCGATTCACTCGACTGGTTAAGTCGCTTCACCATCACAACATTGATGGCATGGCTGGCGGCTTGGAGTCTTTTACGATTTCGAGCGCCCCTTGGCTTTTCCCTGGCTGGTGTCGTCGTCGTTCTCTATGCCAGTCTGACCGTTGGCATCCTCAGCATGGCGTCCCTCATGATGCCGGTCGCCTTGCCTCTCACAGCCTCACTGTTTGTCTTCATCGGCACCGTCGCATGGGGGAACCTGACGGCAAGCCAACGTCTGATCTTGCTTGAACGCGATATGATCCGCCTCCAGCATGAGTCGGCTGCCGTCAGAGAAGCACTGGTTCTCCGTGAGGATCGATCGGAAGCCTTGCAGGAAGATTTGGATACTGCGATGGCGACAATCGCCCATTCATCGAACCAACAGGAAGAGCTCACAAGAACGACTGATCGTCTCCGAGCACAAATCACAGAGGCTCAGAATCAGGAGCAACAGGCTCGTCGACAGCTTGAGTCACTGGAACGACAACTCTCTGATCTCAGGGCCGTAAGCTCCGTGCCCGGTACCATTGGCGATACTGAACTTGACCTACTTCAGACCGAAGCACGCCAATTCGGAATCATTACCCGCGATCGATCCCTCTTGCGGCTGTTTCAGGATCTCAAGAAGAGCGCCAAGTGGCCGTTAACCGCCCTTCTTCTCGGTGAACCAGGCACGGGGAAAGAACTTTTTGCTCGCGCGATCCATCGACTGAGCCCACGGTCAAGCAAGCCGTTTATCGCTGTGAACATGGCGGCAATATCTCCCGAGTTGTTTGAGAGCGAGCTCTTCGGTCATATGAAGGGAAGTTATACCGGCGCGACGGCTGATCGTCGAGGCTACTTTGGCCTTGCCGATCTTGGCACGATCTTTCTTGATGAGATCGGCGACCTTCGGATGGATCATCAGAGCAAGCTGCTGCGGGTGTTGCAAGACAAGTCGTTCTACCGAGTCGGGTCGACCACACCAACGACCGTGGATATTCGCATCGTGGCCGCGACCAACCGCGATCTGCAGAAAGGCGTGTCAGAGGGATGGTTTCGCGAAGACTTGTACTTCAGGCTGAATGGAATAGTCTTCCATCTCCCGCCGCTCCGTCAGCGCACCGACGACATTCCGCTTTTGGCTGAGGTCTTCTTAAACCAGTTGGCTCAGCAGCTCGGCAAGCCGGTCCCGATGCTGGCCAATGAAGCGCTTCGTGCGCTGATGGCCCATGGGTGGAAGGGAAATGTGCGGGAGTTCCGTCATTGTTTAGAGCGAGCCGTCACGCTGAATGATGGGCCCCTATTGACGAAGGAATCCCTCCGGCTCGATGAAGACAGCACACTCTCGGCAGGACGTGCAAGCCAACTATTCCCGGATCCCGCCAGTGATGCTGCAGTCCTGAACTGCTTGAGGGAACACAACTTCGACATGCAGACAACCGCCAAGGCGCTAGGCTGGGACCGTAGTACGGTGACACAACGGTTAAAGGGGCTTTGTTTCCAAGCCCTCGTCGAAGCCAAGGGCGACCAGGCTAAAGCCGCACTGGCCATCGCCGGCGATCCAAGTTACCTACGGACGGCCGAATTGAAACTGAGGGACTACTATGGCCATCTGCAAGCGGTGATAGAGTCCTTCCCCACCGCTGAAGACGCGATGCTCGATTGCAGACGTCGTTTCAAGAATCTCCCCGAACGCCATTTTAAGTCCGTCGAAATGCTCGTTCGACGACACTTTTATAAGGATCAGTCAACGCCGCTAGAGTTGAGAAAATCCCCTTGAGCCCAGTATCTAGAGCAGCCGCTCAGCACTCAATTTTCACACAGGGTTCCTTGTCGCTTATATTGGCAATAAGTTCGCCGCAGAGGCACGCCATCTTGACGCGCCTCTGCCATGCACAGAGCAGTGCTTGGCGCACAACTTCAGTATTTTCTAACCTGTCCCTGTGTGATATGCACTCGTTGCCGATCGAACGACCGAAAGGTAAACGACACTGGCCGCTCAGCATATTCTGCAGTGCGTTTGCGCAGAATCTCGGTGGCGATCTCTTCTCCCAACCGCAGGCTGCGCGTATTGTCGGTGCGCCAATGCACCCCTCCCATCGAGCGCCCCATTGCAACGTTGCTGGCAATCTTGTTTAACTCGCCGCCAACGGTGATGCGGTCGGCATCATCACCGGTGTACTCCTGCGGATCACAGAAATCCTCTAGGTCAGTACCTTTCTTCCGATATCCGGGCTGTAGCAGTGTCAGCGTCCCTCCCGGCGGATCACTCGGACTAGTCTTGGCAGTCGACGCGCTTCTATTCGCATTGTCAAAAACCGTCTTGAGAAGCTCATCTTCATCGAACCAGGCCTTCAGCACCGTAACGCACGCGCCCGCGACCGTCGCGTGCCCAGCCCCGTAGGCCGGGTGATTTGGGGAACCTGCAGAAAAAGCCATCGGCAAGAACAGCGTGCCTTTTGCCGTACCCCCATTGAGCGCAGCATTATGGGCTTTCACCTCATCGAGTGTGTCGTCGAGCTTGGCCTTGAAATCAGGCGTGCCTGGGACATTAGTCGGTAGGCCGTAGTTGCGCTTCTTGCCGCCGAGGCCGTTGAGCTGCATCTGGATCAAACCGCCCATCACCTCTGGACGGCATCGCCTGTGTACCAGCCATTTTTGCCGCCAGACAACCTTCAGTGCGCGACTGGCTACCTCAGAGACGAGGGTCAACAGATCCGGCCCACCCAGCGTAGCAAACGCAAGCTCCCGGGAGTACCGGTTTCCCCGATACGGATTGCCCTCGTCGAGCGGCGCACCAATACCAAGCAGGAACAGCGCGGCGTTGAAGTAGGCCTGGTGCAGCGCGTCACGGTTCACGAAGCGCGCGATATCCCGCATCGTCGCGATGTAACGCACAGGGTTCCCTGCTGGATAGTAGCTCGCGCCACGATGCAACTGGTCCGAATAGTTGTTGCAGCTGCCGTAGTCGCGTCCATATTTGTCCTTGCCGGTGTTTTGCGCCAGCAGCCAGTCGCCATGCGAGGTGAGAAAGTCTCGTTTTGCAATATATGGCACCTGTTTCTGATCGATGGTCTGCGTGCCAAAGCCGATGGGGCGGATGAAAAACTGGCTCACTAATGGACCGAATTCCTCATCATGCAGACCGCTCCGGAACAAGGTCTGTATGTTGATGTTGGCGCCACCAGCACCTGGCGCCACGTCCAGCGGCGCGCGCAGCCTGCCAAAGTCGGTGTCTTGTCGAATCGCGATGTCAAACATCCTATTGACAGCGCTCAGAGCGTCATTCGCTCGGTTGTTAAGGTTATAACCAAGCTGCGTATTGTGGGCAGTTAGATTCGCACAACCGGTTCCTGGCGGAGTGCGATTTGTCTGGAACGCCAGCAGCGGCGCGGCGCGCAGGAGGGCCATCCAGTAGAGCTCAACCATCTCGGCCATAGCTGTGAGCGAGCGACAGCCAGGGGCGGGTAGCATCTCCAGCGTCTTTGGGTCTGGTCCCAGGGACTCGGTCGACGCGCCGGCCAGGGGGCTTACGAACTTCGCAACCGACTTGGTCAAGGCATGAATCTCAGGCGTCGGCGACGGGCCTAAAACGAATGGTGTCTGCGACGCCCCAACCAGCGGTCCACTTGGCACCTCCTCGAAGTTGCGTGGAGACCCGGCTTCAATTTCGATGCACACGCGCTCGAACGTACGGTATGCAGTAGGCTCAACTTCACCGAACTCGTTGTGCGGCAAGGTTTTATGGAAATTCCCGATGAACGGCGCTTTTGTTTGATCTGCTGGAGGGTCGATTGCATTTACAACTTCATCTGATACGAGACTTTCATCTGAATTGGGGGTTGGGAATGGCATCAAGATCTCCTTAGTTCGATAAGATTAATTGCACGACTGAACGGTAGTGAGAATGGCGTCACTACGCGACCGGGGCTCTGCGTAGCCTACACATATCGCCTCACTGTCGATGCGCATAAAAGGAGCAATGCTGATGCCAAGCTCTTCGCTCAGGTGAGGCTCGGACAGTTTTTTCAGAATTGAGGTGCGATCCACTAAATTACTCTGAGACGGATCCGCCAGGCTTCGAGGGCCAAAAGACACAAGTAACATCTGTTTCACTGGTACCCTTTTGTTATAACTTCGCCGTACTCGAATGAGAGACCGGAATACCGCTAAGCCCGGAGCGCGAACTTCAGGCTGTGATGCCTCCAGAGAAATGTGAATCTGAAATGATACGGATGGTATCTGATTGGATACGCCTCATCTCAGAGCGAGTGCTTCCGTGCAAGAGAGTTAAGTACGCAAGAGTTGTATCCGCTTCTGATTGCCCCGAGACTACTGCGACACAGACGATTTGATCGTAACCACTGCATCACGACAAATCTTGCTAGTCGTCCCAAGGGTATCTTGTACGGATCCTTTCACCGGAATCTCTGCCTCGATACAGAATCTACCCACGCTAAAACTATCTCCAACGCATTTATCTACGGATTGTTCACTGGTAGTTGGTTCGAATCGATACAGCGGTAACCGTCTTATGTTTGGATTTGAGCTACAGTGATTTACATACAGACGATCTGACCCGGAGTACCGCTTCCTGCTGGAAGCGAGTCTTGTAAGAGCCGATGAGCTCTCGAATGGCTTGTTCCTGATAGGGATCATCGGAATGAAGAAGACTGAGAACGTAAGAAGGCTCACGAATGACTTCGCCCGAGGTTGATCGCCATTGGCCTGAGGCCTGCCACACGGAAAGACCCTCTGGAAACCGTGGAGTCACAGTCTCATTGAGAAACTGTGCCCAGTTGTCTGGCGTGACGTGACCGGATGGCGTTACTGCTCCGAAGTACAACAGCTCTTGGGCCGCAAGTTGCCCCCCATCGCCGCATGGTAAACCAGTCATCGTCCCGCACCCCACAAGTGAGGCAAGAACCACACCACTGAGTACGTTTCGAATCATTTTCTGATCTGATGACAGGTTCCCTGTCCAATACACTATCGACCGATTTCTCCTGTGCCTTGCTATCGGTGTGCTCACTACTTTAATACAAGGTCGCTCGCCACTCGTTTAGCTAAGGCCTCTCCTAATTGACCATCATCGGTAGCTGGTGATGGTTGCTCGCTCCGATTGTTCGAGAAGATCCTCCGTAGCGCTTGGCGATGACGTTGCCAATGATTCTGTGCCTCAGCCCACATCTGTCGATCCACTATCCTGGACCAGCCCCATACCAGCACAATCAGACAAACATAGATACTGCCGATGGCATAAATGGGGTAAGGACATGTTTGAGTAACTATGTCGAGGTACTGAGGGAAGAACCAGAAAGCACCCATTGAGCCGACAACCAGTATCGATACCGCAACGAAAATGAAGTATGACAGACGCCCACTGGTGATGACTCTGCTCATGCCATCGAGCAACGACCTGTCGGCTCCCCGACTCGTGATCGAACCTTGATGAGACAGAATCTGCCTTGTGATCGCTTCAAGACTTTTTGGAGTTGGCCATGGCCGAGCACCGCCGGTTCCAACCACCTGAAGTCTCTCGGGAATGTTGATTGGCGCATACCCATCCGTACTGTTGGCGATACGCTCAAAAACGCTCACGTGAATTTTGGGCAGATCAATGCTGTGGTCCTTGCAGAATCTCGCAATGTCACGTGGTTCCCATCGATAATACACACCCAACCCGGCGCGCGCATCGTAGAGCTCGTCGTGGACATCCTGATGTGTGTGTACATACTCTCGATCTCGCTCGATAAAGCGCAGGCCGCAGCGCTCCGCCTCAGCCATCATCCAATCCAAGGCCACCAACGACATGCCGTGCTTCACATACCCACCACCTACGTTTGAGTGCACGCCGGCAAACCACACTTGATCAACCTGATTTGGAGAAGCCCCAGCTTGATCCCACAATTCCGGCTTGAATGTTCGACGGTCATCGTCAATAGAGAGCGCATGACAAGCACGATTGACGCAGCGACTAGGCTTCAGTTCGGAAAATCGCATTGGGTAGAAGAAATTAAACAGCCCTCGCAGTTCCTCAAATGGCATCCCAACCGCCCCGACCGTATCCCACACACCGACAAACTCAATGGAGGCTTGGTGGGCATCGTACGGCTTTTTAGATTGCGGGCTTAAATCTCTGGCGGGTTCACGCTTATACAACAGGCGTTTCCACAGAGCTTTGATGCGCTCCCCAAGCCCCTTGAATGCCATCTTGCGAAACCGTTTCCAACATTTCTTTACACGCTTGTCGATTGGGATATTGTCTAGCTCCTCATTCTTCAAAATTCCACAGTACTGGATGAGTCCAGATAGGGCCCGGACGGTATAGGCTCCGCGACTGAAACCGAAGAGATAGATGTGGTCACCCGGCTCGTAGACGTGGACCAGCTCGGTGTAGAGGTCCCTGACATTCTTGCTGAACCCGATACCGAACGCTCCAGTAAGCAACTTGAGCGGGGCGAGCCGTGACGTACCGACTCCATCGTCATAGAACGCCACTTGCGGTTTCAAGGTCGTGTCGTGCTTATGCCCCTGAATATCCACGGCTTCGTAAAGTTTGAAGACATTCGTCCCTCGCGCTTTAATTGCCGTATTCCCCGTTCCGTCTGAACAGAGCACGATGTTTTTTCCTGCCATGTGAGATCCTCCCCCCATCAACGATGAGCAACGTCACCCAATCCAGTTGTCACGGTCAAGAATGTTTGGTCATATGCTCCTCAAAAGCAATGTTCATACCAGACTAGGTCATGAAAGAATCTCTTTGTAGAGTAATAGATCACGAAGTAGGTGTGGTCTGAGTGATATACCCGCGCCTCATAATTGTATCTATTTGGATAAGAGACTGTACCACAATGAATTCAGACCGGTGCCCCCAAGAACAACTGAGTTGCCTGAGTGACGCGGCAGGCGATTGTTGATTATTCCCTGCAGAAAGGGTTGCGCGTGCATCGGTATCGGCGGCACATTCGGCACCCCAAGCATGTGCAGGTTTCAGTCGTTATTGGGCCGATGTCTTTCCTGAACAACATTGCCGGCTAATTCTCAAGCGCGATGGACTACCGAGTCGGACCTCGCCACGATGCGAAGGTTGCTCCTCAGCTGGGGTGATAACCTAGTTCACGATGATTGTTAAAGACAGCGCAGCATTGTAGGAGACGTGGTTTTCAAGGGAAGCTCGATGGGGATGTGACAGCGCATCTCACGG